>JAZSRI010000132.1:0-2876 GCA_045538415.1 Faecousia sp.
TCCATGGATGCCCTTACGGACCGCACCGCACTGCTGCCCGGCCTGCAGCTGGACCAGCCCAAACGGGCCATTGGCAGAAATACGGTGGATGCCATGCGTTCGGGAATTATGATGGGTACCGCCTGTATGCTGGACGGCATGATCGAGCGGATGGAGCAGGAACTTGGCAGCAAGACCACTGTCATTGCTACTGGCGGTATTGCCAAATTCATTGTGCCCATGTGCAGGCGGGAAATTATCTATGATAAAAACCTGCTGATTAAGGGCCTTGCGGCCCTCTACCGGGACAACAAACGCAGATAACTATACCATTGCCAGCACAAGCAGCAGCGTGGCTGCCATGCCGGCCCCGCTGGCGGCAACCAGCAGAATGTCCAGCACCCTGTGCAGTGTCTGTTTCGGCGTGGCTGCGTTGGGGTAGGGGGAATAGTTAACGAATCGGCGAAATCTTAAAATTGCAGTTCTCATGGTGTTACCTCCTTGTGGTTTATCTTATGCCACAAGGATACAGGAATATGTGTCCAATAAAAAGGACTAATATCCCATATGTTGCAAATAAAAAGAAAGTATGCTATGATATAGAAACTACGGAAAATAACCCACGGAGGTGGCTTATCAATATGGACGCAAAAAAAGGAAACGGCTTTTTGGATAAGATAAGACCTGTCTGCACCGTTACCGGCAATATATGCCGGGGCGTGGGGAGGGTGATCTCTCTGCTGGCAAGCTGGATATACAAATTAAGGGCGGTAATTCTGGCGATTCCTGTGGTGGCTCTCTCCATAGGACTGGCGCTGGACAACATGAAGCGTCTGCCCGAGGCTGTGGGAATCAACCTGCAGGCAAACGGAGAATATGCCATGATGATCACTCGGGAACTGGCAGTGATAGGTCCGCTGGCGGTGACTGCCGTATGTCTGCTGCTGATGTTCTGTTCCCGCAGGGTGCTGTATCCTTGGCTCATCAGCCTGTTTTCTCTGGTGTTGCCATTTTTGCTGTATATCACCAATATCTTTCCCGGATAACAGTAACCGCGCATTGCAAAACGCAATGCGCGGTTATTTATGCGTCCAATAGGGCTAAAAGCTCTTGAGGAGAGTGGGCAATGGCCACAGCGCCGGCAGCGTTCATGGCCTCTACTTGTCCGTACCCCCAGGCTACGCCGAAGGTGGGGATGCCATGATGGCTGGCACCCAAAACGTCATATTCCGTATCTCCCACCATCACCCAGCGCTCCGCAGGCCCGGTCTGCTGCATAAGGTAGCTAATTACGTGGGATTTCTCAATCCGGCTGCCGTCCATGGTGGCGCCGCAGATTTTCTGGAAATACTGTGCCAGATCGAACCGATTCAACACCTGCAGAGCCATTTCCTCCGGCTTGGAGGTAGCCACAAACAGCCGGTGTCCATGGGATACCAGGGAATCCAGCATTTCCCGGATTCCGGGGTAGGGATGGTTTTCATAAATACCCACAGGTACGTACCGGCTGCGGAAAATGGCGATGGCTTCCGCAGCCTTGTCCGCAGGGATGCCAAATTTAATAAAGGTTTGGTCCAGTGGCGGGCCAACAAAAACCCGCATCTCCTGCCGGGAGGGGACGGGCAGCCCAAAGCGCTCCAACGTCATGGCCGCACAGTTGATAATGCCCTCACCGGAGTCGGTAAGTGTACCGTCCAGGTCAAAAATAATGTTTTTTTGCGTCATCTTTTCTCCTTGCCTGTTCCGGTTACGGCCTTAACCAGCCAGAACAGAATGAATCCAATGGTCATTCCTGCCACATTCAGGATTAGGTCGTCAACGTCAAAGCTGCCAAGAAGTGTCAGCAGCTGTACCGATTCTATCACGAAAATGACACCTACGCACAGCGCAAAAAACCGGAAGAAGTTCCCCATGGGCTGCCATAGCTTGGGCAGCAGAATACCTGCCGGGATGAACAGCAGCACATTGCCCCCGAGATTCACAGCGGCTGTCTTTCTTAGGGCCGCATTGGTGCTATGCTCCAATACATACAGGTAGTTGCCCACTGTGCGCAGCGGCTGCAGGTTGATATTCCCTTTCAGCATTTGCCGGTAGGAGAGGGTGGTATCCCAATCCACATTTCTGCCAAACAGCAACCATAGCATAGCTACTCCGTACAGGACAAACAGAAACCGCAGAAAGCTCTGGTTGGTGGTTTTACGTTTCTCCATAGGCTACCTGCGTCCCTTTTGACGACCCTGTTTACCGGAGGGTGACTTTTTTGTGGGTTTCCTGCCCTTTGCCGGAGGCTTGGGAGGGGGTGTGCTGCCGCTTCTGGGAGGAACTGCCCGGATAAGGCACTTGGGGCCGGAACCAATCAAATCCTCCCGGTGGGCCTTCATCAGGGCTTCCCGTACCAGATAGTAATTCTTGGGATTCCGGTACTGAATCAGCGCCCGCTGCATGGCTTTCTCGTGGGGGTCCGTGGGAACATAGACCCGCTCCATGGTGCGGCAGTCAAGACCTGTGTAGTACATAACGGTGGACAGGGTGGAGGGCGTGGGGTAAAAGTCCTGCACCTGCTCCGGATTGTACCCCATATCCCGGATGTATTCTGCCAGTTCGATGGCCTCCTTCAGTGTAGAGCCGGGATGGCTGGACATCAGGTAGGGGACAAGATACTGGTTCATGCCGTAGGTCTTGTTCAGCTGGAAGTACTTGTCCACAAATTTGTTGTAGACTGCGTTTCTGGGTTTACCCATTCTGTGCAGCACCCCATCGGGCACATGCTCCGGAGCGACCTTAAGCTGCCCGGAAATGTGGAACTGCACCAGTTCTTTAAGGAAGGTATCCTTATTATCCGCAAGCAAATAGTCAAAGCGGATGCCGCTGCGGACAAAGACCTTTTTTACACCGGG
>JAZSRI010000066.1:0-7733 GCA_045538415.1 Faecousia sp.
CATATTTTGAAGAAGAAAATGGGCGAAAGCATTCACAAGCGCAAAGACATATTCGTTACTGGCGTACCTGTTATCATAGATCATCTTTGCCAGTTGCATCCCCTCTTTCCTTGCGTTATCTACAATCACACAGGGGGATGTTATGGAGAAGATCTGGTTAAATTCTCCGCTTATATATATCCGTTCATACACATCTTCATATAAGCCGCTGTGCATCACACTGGGAGGAATGACAACTATCTTTCCGGGAACCATTTTAATTCCCTTTTCATCATATATAAAGCTGCCGGACCCTTTCGTGCAAACAATAATTTCATAGTCTTTATGTTTATGGGGAGGGCTCTCCCCCGTTATAATATTGATCCTAATTCCCATGGTATCACCCCTATTCATCATATACTAAATCTATCTTTTGTACAAGTTAAAGTCTAAAAAAACATAGTTCTTTTTTACAGAGAGACTTATAATGCTTTAAAAACGGTACTTCCTGGTGGGCACCTTCCCAATTACTAGAGATAATCGGAGGATGAACATGAGAAGATCAAATGTTGACATGCTTTCCGGCTCCATTTTAAAAGGATTGCTTTCCATGACACTGCCGGTTATGGTGATGAACGTAATGACATCCCTGTTCAACATCGTGGATATGACGGTGCTGCGTATCTTTGCTGATGACAGGGCTGTTGGCGCTGTTGGCGCATGTGGAACACTGCTAACACTGTGTACAAGCTTGCTAATCGGAATGTCCGTGGGCGCCAACGTTATTGTTGCCAGACGGATAGGCTCCGGAGACAAAGAACATGCGGACAGGGCAGTTATGACTTCCGTCCTGCTGTCCATTGTCAGCGGTATTGTTCTTATGGTGGTTGGTATCGTCTTTGCTCAGACTTTTTTGGAGATGACAAATTGTCACGAGAGTCTGCTTCCCCAAGCCACCACATATTTCAAGCTATATTTTTTAGGCAGTCCAATCTATATGTTTTACGTTTTTGCTGCCGCCATATTGCGGGCTACCGGCGACACCAAAAATCCTATGTATTTTTCAATTGCCGCCGGTATCGCAAAGCTTGTGTGCACACTTTTCTTCACCGCTGTGGTGAAATTGGGCGTAGAAGGCGTAGGAATTGCCACCATAGTTTCCAACATAGTAGCAGCAGTAATGTCTGTTTATGTTCTGGTGAAGGCACAGAATACTGTCCGTGTTGATTTCAGAAAACTGAGATTTGATTTTTCCGCACTGAGAGATATTCTGTTCATCGGTCTCCCGGCCGGATTGCAAAGCGCTCTGTATTCCTTTGCAAACACTGTGATCACTACTACCGTCAATACCTTCGGGCCGGATGCTACCACCGGCATTTCCATTGCAAACCAATTTGACGGTGTGCTGTATCAGATTTGTCATTCGCCATCAATTGCCGTTGCGCCGTATGTGGCCCAGAACATAGGCGCAAAAAATGTAAAACGGGCAAAGCAATCCCTTCTATGGGCCGTTGTCATCACTGTTTCCTTTGGCGCAACCTTCGGCTCCCTTTCCGCGGTTTTCTCCAAAGAATTGTCCTCCCTCATGTCCTCCACACCTGCGGTGATCGCATACTCCCAGCAGAAAATGATTGTTATTTCCAGCACCTATTTCCTTTGCGGTATTTATGAGGTACTCGCTGGCGTGCTCAGGGGTATGGGCAAACCCATCATTCCTTTGATCTCCACATTGGTGTTTATGTGTTTGTTACGATTTGTTTGGGTGTACGCAATTTTCCCCTATTATCCAAACCTTACTTTCCTGTATACTGTCTGGCCCGTAGGATGGGTGTTATCCATCTTCACACTGTTTATCGCCTATCGCCGTACCCTGCCCAAACTGCAGCGAACATGTTTGGTAGAGCCATAACAGGGCAAATTTCGTGGCAATTATAAAATGCTCACAAGTAAATAACGCAAATAACTATGACAGCCCACTTCCCGGCAATGGGAAGTGGGCCGTAACTTTTAGGTCTGTTTAAAGGGTGGATCCGCCGGGTACTGCCCCTTCAGCTTCTGCATGGATCGAGATACTGCGTCTTGGGAATTTTTCCAAGGAGCTGAGGCGTTTCGGTAATCAAATTTCTGCACAAACCAATCCAGATCCCCCTGAACCCGGGCAAGGTTCTCACGCATTAGTTTGGTCACTGTGGTATAAAACCAATCCCTCTGGTCATTGGAAAGAAACTCCTCTGCCATTTCCAGCAGCTGCTCAAAGTGGCACATGCACATACCCTTGCTCTGCTCCACCTTTTGGCGGAACTGGGCATCTTTGATCATGTGAAAGAATGTGGCATAGTACCGGCGCATGTTGTAGGCCAGTTTATCGCACAAAAAACAGGTGCTGTTTTTCTCCTTAGCCCATTGCAGCAGGGGCAGATCTTCCTGTTGCTTTTTGCTGAACAGCCCCTTCTTCGCCGGCAATTCAAAATCATCCAGCTGCCGCTCCAATTCTTTAATCAGCCCAACATAATAGGTCTGCATAATCAGTGCGCTGCCCAGGGAATTGCCATAATCGTACATTTTCTTAAAATGCTCCCTGCAGAAGCCCTTTTTATCTGTATTTGCCCGCATATCCGGCTCCATATAGGTTGCCGCAGGTCCCAGAACCAGACGGATAGCTCTTTGCTCAGCCTGCCGCTCCAGATAGCAAAACGGACATTCATCCGCCGATTCATAGGCCTCACTTACCGGTATGGTATCAATTTGCTCTTTCACCGCTGCTCACTCCTTTTGTGAAATTTTATCATAGTCTCCGGATAAATTCAATATATGCAGTGGTTTTCTCACATTCTTTGCTGTAAAATCTCCCACCTGTACCGGCATTTTCATGTTAACACTTTCCGCAGATACAGTGTATGATACCAGCATTTGCATAGGAGAAGAAAAACTACCTATTTAACGCAAAATGCCTTGACAAACTGCCAGCCCGTTTCCCATACCGGAAACGGGCTTCAGCTATTCCAGGGAATTTAGTCCACCATATTGTGAGCAATTACCTGTTTATAATAATGGTAAGAATCTCTTGGGGTGCGCTCCAGTGTATCAAAATTTACAGATACCAGACCCATAGGATATCCATAACCCATGGTACCCTCCCAACAATCCATAAAAGACCAATAGTAATAGCCTTTCAGGTTGATTCCGGCATTGATTGACCGGTTCAAGGTACGTAAATTCTCGCGGATATAGTGGACTCTTTTGGAGTCATTGAGGTCATTGTCCACTTCCATGGTCTCAACATTCCTGCGGCAGGCATAGCCGTTTTCCGTGATATAGACAGGTATATCTCCATATCTTTCCTTCAGGTCCATGAGCAGGTCATACATTGCCGGGGCATAGGTATGGAAGCCGTAGGCATCGCTTTCATAGGGTACCGAATGATACCAAACAGTTCCGTCAGCGGTACGTTCATTAGGACGGATGAACATAGGGCAGTAACAATTGATGCCGTAGTAATCCATAGGGACAAATTCGCTTTTCAGTTCTGCCACCATCTCATCGGTAATGTATTGTCGAATAGGGGGATACTCCATAGCCTCCTTAGGATACTCACCCAGCAGCATAGGATCCAGAAACAGCAGCTGCATGCCGCCATGACGCTCCGCAGCCTCAATATACTCCGGATTAAAAGACATACTAAAACACTTACCGGCGTTGTTCACCGCACCAATTTGTGCATCGGGCCATAGTTCGTGAAGAATCTTCACGCAGCGGTAGTGGGCAATCAGCATATTATGGGTAGCCTGCAGGGCTAGGTTCTCATCCTTAATATAAGGCGCGTAGCCTGCCCAGGAGTAGGTACCGTATACGCTGAGTTTGGGCTCATTGACCGTATTCCAGAGCTTTACCCTGTCGCCAAAAGCTTTGAAGCATACGGTTGCGTAATCTACAAACCAATCAATGAACTTTCTGCTGCACATGCCGCCAGCTTCCACCACCCAATAGGGAAGGTCCGTGTGGAACAGATCGAACATCGGTTCAATGCCATTTTCAATCAGTTCATCAATAACACGGTTATAAAAATCTATACCGGCCTGGCTGGGTTTACCACTGATATCCGGACAAACCCGGTTCCAGGAGAAAGAAAAGCGGAACGATTTTATACCCAATTCTTTCATCATTGCAATATCTTCCGGGTACTTATGATAGAAGTCTGAAGCTACGTCGGGAGAACGGTCATCCTGGAACGTATGCTTTCGCGCAGGGTCACGGAAAGATTGATCCCACACACTTTGTGTTCTGCCGCCTTCCTGAGCGCCCCCTTCCATCTGGAACGCGCTGCAGGCCGCGCCCCACACAAAATCTTTCGGGAAATTAAACCTGTTCATTACATATCCGCCCCTTCAAGATTGCTTAGGGTCTGCTGTATAACATAGCTGTCCGCGTTATCACAATAGGCTTGCAGATGGCCATTTTTAAACATGCTTACCTCATATCCGCCGTAGCAGATCTGATCCTGGCTAACAAAGTATCCCTCGCTGCCGTTGGCGTTGGATAATGACAGCACATAAGGAATCTTACTGGCTCTGTCGATCCGCATGGATATCTCACAAAAAAGCTCAAAGGGGAAACTGACAAATACCGCGTCACCGATTCTAATTTGGGTCTGAGGGAAAGCGCTGAACTGTTCATCCTGAAAACCGTTTTCATAGGAAGCAATCAGGTCCTCATAGTGTTTCTTGAGACTGCCTTCCAAGTTCACCGTTTCCTTCTGGAACTGGTTGTACATTTCCTTAGCGGTCTGATAGTCCATCCGCTTTTCTAGGGGGAGGCTTACCGGCGCTTGCGCGGCGTACAGGCTGACTTCTCCATATGTACCGATGGATTTATAAATACGAACCGCATCCCTACCGGCAACATAACCGATTTCCTCCACATCTGCTCTGCCAAAGCCCCAGCTAAGACCGTTGGAAAGGCGGGGGCCAATATCACCCTCCGCACCGTTGAAGAAGGCAGTAATACCGCCGCTGGTCTTTTCCAGAAGATCTGTCATAACGCCGGGCCAGTCACGGGAAATCCCAAGGTCTCTGCCTGCGGTGGTGCCGTGCATACCATAATGAATCATATTGGCCAGCACCTTACCGCCCTCATCACAGAAAGAGATTACACACATCCGGGGGTCAAAAACGCCCCAGTCATTTTGGCCCAGCTGCGCTTTATTTTGAAGGTTCAGCTGTCTGCGGTTAACTCCGGCATAGCATTCGCCGCAGGCCATGCCTACTGTCACAGGCTGCGTATCTGCCATAGCCCTACCTATCGCCCCAAGAATCCCGGGAATCAGAATTTCCTCACAATATTCCCGGTCAATGTCTCCCCAACCATAGGTACCGGCAGTATTGGGACCGGAGTGGGTATGGGTAGCGCTGAGAATACAATGCTTTTTGGAAATTCCGTAGGTTTCCTCCACAAGAGAGAGGATTTTCTCCGCCAGTGCTGTCTGAATTAAGCATACAGTTACACTGACCATCAGCGCCTGTATCTGTCCCTGTTTGAGATAAAATGCCGTAGCGGTCAAGTCATCGGCCACATACTCCGAGAAGATGTCAGGTACATATCCGTACATCTGGCAACCAACTTTCGGAGTGATAATCTCCCGGGCGACGCCCAGATAAAATTTATCCAAGAAGCATACCTCCTCAGCATTCATTATTTAAGTTTATTATATTGCATACCACGAAAATTGAAATCCCCAAAACAATTATTTAATTCTCAAAAGTTTCCTAAATATTGCGCAAATCCTTCCAACATGCTATACTTGAAGCAGTCACTTGCAATCCCTGCCGTTCTGTACACAGGAGGATGTATTATGAAATATCAGGAAATGATCGTGGGAAAGCAGCCCTACTATGTCAACGTTGGGGACACAGGATTTATTGAGGACCACCGGCATCCGGAGCTCGAGCTATGCTATTGTGTGGAGGGCAGCTGTACATACCGAATTGGGGGAAATGCATATACGCTTAAAAAAAATGACCTCGCCGTTGTGGGTTCCATGGTCAGTCACAGTGTGGATGCGTGCAGAAGTCCTGACATCTTCACCTTGGTCATTGAGATCAGTCCTGTCCTTTTAATGGAGTTCTTTGAGCAATTTTCAAGGGCTGTATTTCCGGATCCTGTAAAGCACATAGAACGGTGCGACCCCCAGATTCGTGAACTTCTGGAAGAAACTGTCCAGCTGTGTCAAAACAGGACAGATCTTACCGAACTTCTCATCAAAGGAAACCTCTATAAGCTCAGTGCTTATATTTACAGGGCTTTTGCAAAGGAACGGGTTGCAGGGCAGCCCTCCACCTCCTTCCGGGAAATTTCCAAGGTGGAGCTTGCTATGGAAATGATCCGCAACCGTTATGCCGAGCCTCTTTCCGTAGCCTATGTGGCATCTGTGTGTCAATACAGTGAGAGCAATTTTTGTAAAATTTTCAAAAAAATTACAGGCGCCACATTCCATGACATTCTCAACCGCCGCAGGGTGGAAAACGCCTGCGTTCTTCTTAAGGAATCCAACAACACCATTGCTGAGATCGGGCTGCATGTGGGTCTGGGTGACGCAAAAACCTTCTGCCGGGTTTTTAAGAAGTATACCGGCTATACCCCGGGCGGCTTTAGAAATAACAGCAGTGTTTCATTAAAAGATTTTCACCTGTAAGTGCCACGCATATTCCGAGTTACCTACTGCTGTACAGGCACCGGGAAAACCATATGGGTTCTGGTCAAAGAGTTGGTCGGTTTTGACATGGGGCTGGCATTATTCTTCCATAGCTAAACATTCCACTGGACACATTATTTTTTATTTCCAAAAACTTTGTTTATTGCAAAATCTTTGTTTATTGCAAAAACTTATTGACAACACCAATAATCAGTGCTACTTTCCTACTAACAAGCAGCGGGATACCGCGTCTTAATACTCACCCACTGCCTGTTCCGTCTTTTTCCTGTTCTTGGGACTATTTAAAGAGGTGATTGATTTGACAATTCAAGAAAAGCTAAATCTATTCCACAACAATCCCGTTATATCCTGGCACGAGCACGTGTGGTTCGCCCCAGGCACAACGGAACTTGACCGGGCTGGTCTGGAACACAGCCTTGAAGTTATGGATGCAATGGGTGTTGACCGTATGGTTGTTTCCTGTCCTGTTGTAGACGATGTCCACTGTCCCCCGGAAAAATTTATTGCTGCCAATAACGTTGTGGCTGAAGCCATGGCGCTTTATCCTGACAGAGTGTTCGGCATGGCATTTCTGAATCCCGGTCATCAGGACGCCGCCCTTTCCGAGCTTGACCGCTGCGTTCATGAGCTAGGTTTTTGCGGTTTAAAACTATACCACCACTATTTCATGGATGACCCTGTTCAGTACCCGTTGGTAGAAAAATGTATTGATTTGGATATTCCCATCCTTATGCATTCCGCTAAAGCCAGCGACCCCCTAACCCTTGCCCTGCAGCCCCGGTGCACCAACGGCGTACATATGGCAAATATCGCCCGGCGGTATCCTGAGGTTTCTTTCGTTATGGCCCATATTGGCGGTGGCGGCCACTGTCAATGGTCTGTCAGGGCCATTATCGACACACCCAACGTCTACACAGATATGTCCGGCAGTGACCATGACCGTCCCCTGCTGGAGGAAGCTGTGAAACTTCTGGGTGCCGACCGTATCCTGTTTGCCTCAGACGGCACCATGGACGCATGTGTGGCTAAAATTCTCGGTTCGGAT
>JAZSRI010000096.1:0-4887 GCA_045538415.1 Faecousia sp.
GGAGTGAGCATGAGACCTATGCTGCGGCAGGGTAAGGATTCCGTAGAGCTTTCCCCGCTCCCGGAAAAGTTAAAAAAATATGACTTGCCTGTCTACCGCCGGGAGGATGGGCAATATGTAATGCACCGGGTGGTAGGTGTAAAGGAAGACCATTATATCTGTCTGGGAGATAACACGCTGACATTTGAGAAGATTTATCCCCATCAGATGATTGGCCTAGTTTCCGCGTTCAAGCGAGGCGATAAACGCATTGAGGTGAACGCACCGGGGTATTGGGTATATTGCCGCCTATGGCGGCTGACCCATCCCATTCGGGTGGGAATCCACCGGTTAAAAGGTATTGCCCGGAAACTCATATTGAGGTAATCGGTTATGGAAATGGATAAGACAGCCCAGGCACTGCTGTATCTGATGCGCTGCGCTTTGCAGAGTATATCCCCCAAGCCCATTGACGGACTGGACTATGAAGCGCTTTATAAGCTGAGTGTATTCCACTCGGTGGCGGCGATGGCTGCTATGGCGCTGGAGTCCGGCGGGCTGCTGACGGAAAGCTACGCCAGCCCGGAGTGTATTAAAAAGTGGAAGGACGCGAAAGTCAAGGCAATCCGCAAGAATGTCCTGCTGGACACGGAACGGGAGCAGATTTTTCAGTATTTTGAGGAGCAGGGAATCTGGTATCTTCCCCTGAAGGGCTCCGTGCTAAAAGACCTGTATCCCAGAATGGGTATGCGCCAGATGGCGGATAACGATATTCTGCTTGACCCGGCATTTCAGCGTCAGGTGAAAGCCTATATGGAAAGCCGGGGATATGAGACAGTTAGTTTTGGAATCGGCAGCCACGATGTGTATGAAAAGCCCCCGGTTTATAATTTTGAAATGCATACCGCCCTGTTTAATGAGTACCTGTTTGAAGAATGGGCGGGATACTACGAAAATGTAAAACCCCGGCTGAAAAAAGATGAGGGGAATGGTTTTGGGTATCACTTTTCCGATGAGGATTTTTATGTGTATCTGCTGACACACGGGTATAAGCATTATTCCGGCAGTGGTACGGGAATCCGGTTCCTGGCGGATATCTATGTGTTTGTAAGGGAAAAGAAGGCGGTTTTGAATTGGGATTATATTTCCGGTGAGCTGCGCACGCTGAACCTATACGAATTTGAAGCAGCGACCCGGTTCCTGGCGGAAAACCTGTTCGCAAGGGACGGAAATGCTCTGGCTGATGAAAAGGGAGAACTTCTGAGCTACCTGATGGGTGCCGGCGCTTACGGTACAGTGGAAAACCGCATAAGCAGGGAATTGGGGCAGACCGGGCAAAGTGACAGCACTGTGACCGGGTGGAAAAAATTCCAATACGTGTGGAAACGCACATTTCCGGATAAGAAATTTATGCAGGCATACAGTCCCTTTTGCCGAAAGCATACATGGGCGATTCCCTTCTTCTGGATTTACCGGCTGCTGAGAGCCGCTGTTTTAAAAAGAAAGAAGATACGCGCAGAACTGGGTATGGTCAGAAAAGCGGAATGAGCCAGCACAAAAAGTAATGATACAAAAACAGCGGAGGCATTGCCTCCCCTGTTTTTAAATATTCAATTCGAAAGTAAATAACGTCAGTAGAAGAAACGCTTAAATTACACCGGCCTGTTCCAACCGCTGCAAGGCCTGCTCGTCCAGACCCAGCAGCTCCTGTAAAACCTCATGGGTATGCTCACCCAACTGGGGGGCTGGGGTGAGGGGAACGGTCTGTACATCGGGCATCTTGACAGGGATGTTGGTAACTGTGACCTTGCCAGCCTTGGGCTGTTCATAGCTGGGGAACATGTCCCGGCAATCCCGGATATGGGGGTCAGCGATGACCTGGGGTACGCTCATCACCGGCGCACAGGGGATTTTTGCCTGCTGCAGCAGGTGGCATACCTGTTCCACGGTTTTATCCGCCGCCCATGTATCCAGTGCCTCATCCACAAGATCTCGGTTTTGGACACGGGAGGCGTGGGTAGCACACCGGGGTTCGGCTGCCAAATCCGGCCGGTGCAGCACATCAGCAGCCATACGCCGGAAATCCTCATCCCGGCCAATAGCCAGAACATAGTGTCCGTCCCTTGCACGGTAGACACTGGCCGGGCTCCATTCCCGGTAGTGGTTGCCGATCCGTGTAGGAGCTGCTCCTGTGTAGAGGCAGGATATGTATTCCATCATCATCGCGCTGACAAGACCGTCCACCAGGTCGGTCTCCACCTGACAGCCGCAGCCGGTCTGCTGCGCCTTATGCAGGGCGGCCAGGATACCGATAGCAAGGTTCAGGCCCGCAATAATATCGGCCATAGAAGTGCCTATTTTTATAGGAGGCATGCCCTCCTCCCCATTCAGCAGCAGCACACCGCTCATGGCCTGGGCGATGATGTCATAGGCGGGCAGATCCCGGTAAGGGCCGTTGGCACCAAACCCGGAAAGACTGCCGCAGACGATTTTGGGATTGACCTGCCGCAGATCCTCATAGGCGATCCCCAGCTTTTTTGTGGTACCGGGGCGGAAATTGTCCACCACAACATCCGCCTTTTCCGCCAGCCGCAGGAACAGCCCTCTGCCCTCCGGTAAGGACAGGTCCAGCCGGATGCTGCGCTTATTGTGGTTCAGGCTGCAGAACCGGACACTGCAGTCCTCTGCCATAGGGCCGGTGAACCGGGCCATATCGCCGTCGGTCTTTGGGTTTTCAATTTTGATCACCTCCGCGCCCAATAAGGCAAGATACCGGGTAGCATAAGGCCCGGAGACTACATGGGTCAGGTCTAAAACCCGGACCCCCTGCAGAAGCGGACTATTATTGATTGGCATAAATTGCTCCTTACTCTACGTGGAATACCAGCGTATGTGTTGCTGTGTAGACGCCGAAGCGGTTACGGTAGTGGTCAATGATATTATACTCTCCGGCAGGCAGCACCTTGTCCTCTGGGTCGCAGGATTACTGCTGGGAATAATCGTACCAGCCCTTGCCGGTACGGCGGCCGAACTCACCTGCCTCAATATGGGCTTCCAGTTCAGGAATGGGGCGGGAGCGCTCCTGCCCGGTCAGTTCATACAGAAGTTTCAGGCAGGTGTAGGTCAGCTCCAGATTGCCGTCCATCATTTCAAAGGGTCCCATGGGGTAGTTTAGACCCAATTTAGCGGCCTTGTCAATATCCTCCACGCTGGCAACCCCTTCCTGCAGAAGGTACATAGCTTCTGCCTGTACGGCCTTGTTCAAACGGTTGACAATGAAACCGGGAACTTCCTTTTTGACGCTTACCGGGGTCTTGCCGATGGTGGGCGCGAAAGCCAGCGCAGCCTCAAAGGCGGCATCTCCGGTGTCCTTGCCTCGAATCAGCTCCAAAAGCTTCATGGCGTACACCGGGTTAAAGAAGTGCATACCCAGAAAACGCTCCGGGTGAGCCATATCCTCTGCCAATGTGCTGATGGGGATGTAAGAGGTGTTGGTACCGATAATGGCAGTGACAGGGCAGACCTCTTCCAGCTTGGCGTACAGGTCTTTCTTTACCTGCACATTTTCCAAAACTGCTTCCATGATAAGGTCCGCATCCTTGGCGCAGTCCAGATCTGTGGTGGGGTGCAGACGGGAAAGCAGAGCATCTTTCTGCTCCTGGGTCATTTTGCCTTTAGCGACCTGCTTTTCAAGGCCGGCGGCAATCTTGTTCTTGCCGCCCTGAGCGAATTGCTCCGTCAGGTCATACATCCAAACCTCATATCCGGCATTGGCGCACACCTGCGCGATGCCGCCGCCCATGGTGCCCGCGCCGCAAACCACGATTTTCTTGATATCCATAATTACCTTCTCCTTTAGATCACACCCTGCTGGCGCAAGGCTTCGATTTCTTCCGGGGTCTTGCCCAGTGCTGTAAAAATTTCGTCGTTGTCACCGCCGTGGGGGGATACAGACTTCAGCGGAGCTAAGCCGGATTCGGAAAACCGCACCGGGATATTGGTGACCTGCATAGGACCCAGAACCTCCTGCTGCAGGGTGGGGAACATCTCCCTGGCTCCGGCGATATGGGGATCCTTTGCAACCTCCACAATGGAGTTAACCGGCGCGGCGGGCACGCCCTTTTCCACCATAATGTCACAGATTTGAGAAACGGTCTTATCCGCGGCCCATGCGTTGATTATGCTGTCCATTACAGACCGGTTAGCCACTCTATCATCATGGGTGGCGAAACGGGGGTCATCAGCCATTTGGGGCTGACCGATGGCCTGGGCAAACAGGCGGAAGTGGGAATCTGTACCCACACCCAGGTTGTAATAGCCGTCTGCTGCCTGATAGGTGCCGTAGGGCGCCCAGGATTTATAGATATTGCCCATACGGCGGGGAATGTCGCCGCCCACAAAGTAACGGATATAGTCCTGGGTGCTGAGGCTGATCAGACTGTCCACAAGAGAGGTTTCCGCCATCTGTCCTTTGCCGGTCTGTTCTCTGCTGTACAGTGCGGCAAGAATGGCTACCACTGCGTTGATACCCGCTACGGTATCACCGATGGAGGAACCTACCCGGGTGGGAGGGGCGTCCGCCTGACCGGTCAGATACATCAGACCACTCATGCCCTGGGCGATCACATCATAGCCCGGGCGGTCTTTATAAGGGCCGTAAGTGCCGTAACCGGAAATGGAGGCGTAGACCAGCCGGGGGTTAATCTGCTTCAGGACCTCATAGCCCAGCCCCAGCCGGTCCATAACGCCGGGACGGTAGTTTTCTGTCAGTACATCCGCGTCGCGGATCAGCTCTTTAAACAGTTCTTTTCCCTCGGGGGATTTTAAATTCAGGGTGATACACTTTTTGTTGTGGTTTACGGTGGGAAAATAGGCGCTGACACCGTTAGCGAAAGGAGCGTAGGTACG
>JAZSRI010000036.1:0-3631 GCA_045538415.1 Faecousia sp.
GCAGATCCAGTAGGTCAGGAGTACACCCAGCACCATGCCGATAATCAGGCTCAGTTCCGTCAAGAAGGACAGGAACACCACAATACCCACGATGCTGCCGCCCATGAGAGGCAGAATAAAGCCCATGACGGTGTGCAGCCAACCAAAAGCCAGCGTGCGCTCGGTGGCTTCCGCCTTGCGGATGCGGTAGAGCATAAAGCTCAGCCCCAAGGCAGCGACGATGCCCAGCATAGCGGGTACCCAAGCAAACTCTGCCGGGCGATAGAGGCCCTTGTAGAGGGAAAATGCCGGAGAGTAGCGCACGAGCGTTGTGCCAACACCACCGGTGATCATGGTATGCAGGTAACGGCCGGCCAGATAGTTCCACAGATAGGCCAGACCTTCCGCGCCCACGATGAGCACAGCCCCGGCCAGCAGCGCGGCCCAGTAGGTGCCGGTCAGCACGCTGGCCAGCAGGCCAATGGCAAAGCCGTACAGGTTAATGAGCAGCATCATGCCGAATTTGGCCAGTAGCTTAGCCCATTCCACGTAGGGCAGCAGACCGTTCACAGCCACCACCAGCAGGTAGAGCAGCATGTTCAGCACAATGGGCGCAAGACATAAAACCATATACCCGATGATTCGCCGCAGGAAGTCCGTTTCACGCTTGTCAGGCAAAGCGGCGTGCAGCATACCCTGACGGCGGCTGAACAGGTGACGCATCATCATCATGGCGGTCAGGAAACCCAGTGCGCCAAAGAGAACCACCCAGCTTTCCAGGCTCTGGGAGTTCAGCAGGTCGTTGGTAACAACGTTCTTGAGGCTTTCTGCCTGGTAAGCGGGCTCCTGCCAGGTCATGATGTTTTCCTTAGCATTGGGAATGTTGGCCAGGCCCCAGAAGGGAAGCGTGAAGAACACGATCAAAAATACCATCACGCCGATAAACAGATTTCTTTTCAGAAGAAACTGTGTTGCATTCAGTTTATTGCTGCGCATAACCACGATCCTCCATTTCCAGAATGAATACTTCCTCCAGGGAGAGGGGCAAAAACTCCATAAACATGGGTTTCAGTTCATTAAGCTCCATTTCCAATTGTGCACGGTCTCCACGGAGGGTCATCATGCACAGGCGGCCCTGCCGCTGCAGGCGCAGAGGACGGAAGGCGGCCAGCTGCTCGTCTGTCACGTTTTCCGCAGGGATCAGCTGCACACGGTGCACATCGCTGAGCAGGGAGTCCAGGTCGCCGGAGCAGACCAGCTTGCCCTCGTGAAGGAAGCCAACGCTGTCGCAGATGTCTTCCATCTCCTGCTGGTTATGGCCTGCCAGCACGGTAATCAGGCCCCGGTCGATCGTCTCCTGGCTGAGGACCCGCTTGAAGTTGTCACGCATGACGGGATCCAAGCCGTCGAAGGTTTCGTCGCATAGCAGTACCCGGGGGTTCAGGGAAAGGCCAAGGCAGATCTGCGCTCGCTTCTGGGTGCCCTTGGAAAAGCTGGTGATGCGCTCGTTCATTGGCAGCGCGAACCGCTGGCACAGCTCCTTCAGCTTCTGGCTGTCAAAGCTGGGATAGTAAGCTGCCTGCATCCGTCCCATTTCCGCAATGCTGGCGTTAGGCAGGAAGGTGGGCTCGTCGCTCAGGTAGCAAATCTCCTGCTTGGCCAAGGGATTTTCGTACACGGGCATGGTGTCCAGCAGCACACTGCCCCGGTCGGGCTTCAGGATGCCGGTCATTACACGCAGAAGGGTGGACTTTCCGGCACCGTTGGTACCCAACATGCCGAAAATATGCCCTTCCTCCAGTCTCAGGGAAAGGTCGGCAATGGCCCGCTTCTTTCCAAAACTCTTATCGATCTGGTTGACAATTAACAAGCGTCTCCCTCCTTATAAACGGTCTCAACAATTTCATCAATGGTGTTCTTGGGAAGTCCCATCTCCCGGCACAAGCTGATCATCTTCCGGGTTTGTTCCAGCTGCTCCGCCCGCTGCCGCTTCAGCATATCCGCCAGGTCGTCGCTGACGAAGCTCCCACGGCCCGGCACAGAGATGATCATGCCTTCCTCTTCCATACGGCGGTAGGCCTTCTGGATGGTATTGGGGTTGATGCCCAGCTCGGTAGCCAGCTGCCGGACGGAGGGCATGGCCGCACCCGCCTCCATACCGCCCAGGATCAGCTGTCTGCGAAGCTGCTCCACAAGCTGCTCGTACAGGGGTTGCTTGCTTTTTGGATTCACAAGGAACATCTTTCTGCCTCCCTTCTTAGAAAACTGTACTACTGTATTAATACAAGTAGTACAGTTGGGAGAATAACACAGATATCCATATATGTCAACATTTAGCTCGCATAATTTACATTTGTAACAGAAATCCAGCGCACTCAGCCCCTTGCTCTGTTATAAACGACTGTTTTTGTCACTTTCTTCCGACTTTTCAGAGAGACATATGTAACAACAAATGCTGATACAGAAAAGCCCGGCTGCGAAAGTTTCTTCTTCACGAGCCGGTGCTTTTTCTGCTTCGGGGCAGGCACTCTTTTCATTTTCAGTTTTTCCTGATATTACTTCCTAAAAAGGTAAACAAAACGGAAAACAATGCGTCTAACTAAGTGAAAGGAGGTGAGCAGCAATGGAGTTTTACTGTACTTTGCAAGAAAAGATTGCCATGATACGTTATATATCATAGATAGCCATTCAATCTCGCGTATAAGGAGAAACACCATGAAGAAATTATTTTTTATTCTCATCGCTGTGCTACTACTGGCATTCTCTCAACAGGCTTGCGCACAAAGCGAGTTTCCACAGGAGATGTGGGAGCAGTATGTTTTCTCCCAGGGTTCAGAGGAGTTTGCAGAATGCTTCTTCTTCACTCTGCCAGACGCTTCCACAATGGCGGCCATCATTTCCCCAGGAGGACATATGTATTACTACCGTTGCGTGAACCGAGAGTGGAAGTCAGAAGCTCAGTTTTCACCGGTGGATGGCACATGGGAAATTGCTTTTGTTCGTCATGATACCACAACACCCCGTACTGATGGCTCATTCTATCCCGATGAACTTGGATTTGATTTGGTTAACCGGAAGAATGGTGATTACATTGCCTATCATTACGATGGTGAATATATGGTGGAATGCGGCTGGCGAAAAACATCCGAATATCAGGGTCATGTCATCCTTGATGAATATCAGCTGTCGTACTATCCGGATGGCACTCATGTAGCCGAAGCTACATTTACGTTAGATGATGATCTGTTAACTTGGATTGGCGATTTTGATGATCTCCCCGGTACACCTGAGACAGCGCAGGAACTGGTGGCTATCACGGAAGCATCCGTAGCCGATCTATTTCCAGGGTATACCCTGCGTAGCCATCGTTCCTATAATTATGGATATGATACAGATGCAAGCTATAGCAAAATCGAGAATGGTTGCCTGTATATCAAGCGTGTCGTTTTCGCAGCTGAAAAAGATGATATGTATGTGGTGGATACCATGCCCGTACCTCTTTCAGAGGAATTCCTGAAACGGCTTGAAACTGAACCCTTCAGTGAACTGATATCGACACATGGGGCTTCTGATGTGTTTCTTGTGGAGGATGCGCTTGATCTGGATCGTGTGCCTGTTCCCGGCGTAATCGTTGAATCCGATGCGCAGGAGA
>JAZSRI010000166.1:0-2688 GCA_045538415.1 Faecousia sp.
GCCGTCCTTTCGAATCCTCTTCTGCTCCGCCAAAAGAAATAGCCGCCCGAAGGCGGCATCTCTTTTGTTTCTATTGCACACTTTAGATATTGCATTTTGTCTTCCCAAAGTGACTACCAAAGTGTTAAAAATTCTAAAAAATCGTTCGCAAGTTTCGACAAACCCATTTGAATCTTTATCTTTGCTTCGTTCGCTCCGTGAGCCAATAACTAAGACTTCCCGGTTTCGGCGGATAAGGAAGCAACTTGACATTGATAAACCAAGCGATGGACACACCGATGATGGTCTGGAAGGCACGCATAACGGAGTACAGGTACATACTGCTCTCAAAATGGCTGATCATCAAAATCATGTAGATTGCAGCCGCCAAACCGCAGTAGACCCGGCATTTGACCCATTCTGCCACACACAGAACAAAGAGCGCCCCCAGAAGCAGCACTGTGATTTGCAGCCAAATCAGCCCGGGTTGTGAAAGTATAGGACTGATCCAGTCCATCAGCAACATAACAGGAAGCCCAATGACGATGGCTGTGATGGTTGCCAGGATTCGCATTTTGCCGTAGTCCATGGTTTTTTCCGATGTTTCCCGAATCTCGATCATGCCATAGATGTAAATAAAGATGGGATGCACCTCCAGCTCCGGTAGAAAAAGTCTTAAAAGCTGCCACAGGCAGAAACCGACGAAAATTGCCAGGATGCTCTTGACCTTGCGCATACCGATGTGTGGATGAAAATGATGTCCGTTGGGATCATGATGGGTCACAAAGGGCATTGTAGATACCTCCTTCTCTCTATTGCAGGGGGTGGATTATCAAATCAGGCCATAAATCAGGATAATGCTGACCCAGGCTGTTACCAAGGCGATAAGACCCACCAGACCGCCGATGCGGAAATAGTCCTTGAACCGGTAACCTGCCACCTGAACCATAGTGATGGTGGTGGTCGCCACCGGGGTTGCCATTGCCAAGCTACAGCCGAACACACAGGCCATTGCAATAGGCATAGGATTGCAGCCAATTTCAATGGCCATGGGGATACCGATGGCTGCCAGCATTGAGACCAAACTGCCGTTGGACATGAACTGTGACAGAGTAAAGCCAGCCACCAAAAACACTGTAACAAGAACGATGGGATTGGCAACCCACGCGCCAAGAGTGACCATCAGCCAATCCATGATCAGCTCGCCGACGCCGGACTTAACGAAACCCTTGGCAACTGCCAGAGCTGCGCCCAGGGTTGCTAAGGCGGACCACTGCATGTTGCTCATAGCGTGCTGACCATCTACACAACCGGTGACCATCAGGATTACTGCACCGGCAACAGCGATGAGCCCCAACTCCCAACCGAAGGGTTGGATAATGAACAGGACGATACAGGCAAGGAAAACAATAAGAGAGATCGCCGCCTTTTTCTTATCCAGCGGATAATCCTCCACGCCCAGTTCAAAGGTCTCCTCTTCAAAATCGAACCACTTTACCTGCAGATCATACAAAAAGAACCAATAGCACAGGGCAATCACCGTCACCATAATCGCAGCGATGGGGAGAGGGCTGAAAAAGCCCATGGTCTCAGAGCCCGTCAGCTCCAGAACATCGTTGGCAAGGAGCGGTGCCGTGCTGCCTGCCAGGGAACCGGTACCGCCGATAAGGCCGCCCATAGCAAGGGGCAGATAAATATGCTTCCGGCGGATATGTCCCTTGGAGGAACCGCAGACAGAGGAAATTAGGGGCATATACATGGCAACCAGCGCCGCATTGGTAGAAAACAGGGACAGGACTGCCGCAGAGACAAACACAACCACCAGAAAGAATTTTTCACTCCGGCCTGTGAACTTAAACAACAGCAATCCCAGCTTTTCCGCAACGCCGCTGTCCAAAAGGGATTCTACGATGATGATCATGCCCAGCACCAGCATCACATTGGTACTGGTGAAACAGGCAAAAGCTTCGTTGAAGTCAAGAATTCCTGTAAAGATCAGGGCGAGCATACCAAGCACAGTGGTCACGGCAACAGAAAACCGCTCGGTCATATACAAAATACAGGTGCAGGCAATGATGATCAAAGTAATGGTGCTGTCGGACATAGGAAACCTCCTTCAAAAATACTGATAGATGCGCAAAGCCGCCATTGATTTTTGTCAATGGCGGCAAAAGAATATGGTTTCCCTATGTTCATTTGTATGTACACTTAGGTCCCCTTGTCTACGAGATTAGCTGACGGGTTAGGGGGAGGATTCCCCTTCCATATAGATTCACCCCAAAAATTGGTTCTCCCGCTGTCGCTTTTGCGGCACTCGACATTCGCATCTATTGAGATTATAGCATACAGCTTGTCAATCGTCAATTTAACATAAGGAAAGATGCAAATATATTTTCCTGAATATCTATTCGAGGGTTTTCAAAACATAAAGATACGCATGTTTATGATCTAGCAGATCTAAAAACATGCGTATAATTTATATTTAGTTATGACTTGTAGCTCACTGTTAGTAGTGTTTTCTACAAATTTCAGCAAGTTAATATGCCGAAAATACGCAAATGATGAATACTCCTATGTTATAAAAGAAATTCGACATCTTTCTGTCGAAAGATGTCGAATCGTGTGTTTGGTGAACACTATAGATGCTATTTGTGTTTGGGAACTATGTAGAAATAATAATCAATGTTCCCATGCGCAATTGATGCAGAA
>JAZSRI010000171.1:0-8690 GCA_045538415.1 Faecousia sp.
ATCCGTAATACCCATTGGAGAGCGGATTCCCACGCCAGTTTGCGAACTGGCTCGGAATGACATAGCTTTCGAAATTGCGCCGGTAAGGTTGTTTGCAGTGCCAGTTTCAAGTGCTAAACCTCCCAAAAAGAAGAATTTTAAGGAGGAAAACACAAATGATTACTCGCAAGCAGTATCCCAACCATCACGTTTACGAGATGGAAATCGGCGGCCGCCCCTTCACCGTGGAAACCGGTAAGGTTGCAGAGCTGGCCAATGCCGAGTGCATCTGCCGCTACGGCGACACCGTGGTGCTGACTACCTGCACCTGCAATCCCATCCCCAAGGCCGGTATCGACTACTTCCCCCTGACCATCGAGTTTGAGGAGAGAATGTACGCCGTTGGCCGTATCCCCGGCTCCTTCAACCGCCGTGAGGGCAAGCCCTCTGACCGTGGTATCCTGAACAGCCGTATCATTGACCGGCCCATGCGCCCCCTGTTCGACGAAGAGCTGCGCAACGACACCGTGGTTACCTGCACCGTGCTGGCTAACGACGACGAGAACCCTGTGGAAGTGGTTGCTTCCCTGGGCGCTTCCATTGCCATCGCTTCTTCCGACGTGCCCTGGAACGGCCCTGTGGCTACCACCAACGTGGCTCACGTAGGCGGTCAGTATATCGTCAACCCCTCCGCCGAAGAGCGTGAGGCTGCCGACTGCTTCGTGTGCATCGCTTCCACCTTCGAGAAGGTGGTCATGATCGAGACCGAAGCTAACGAGGCTCCTGAAGCCATCGTGCTGGAATCCATCCGTGTTGCCCACGAGACCAACATGGAGATCGTGAAGTTTATCAATGGCATCGTAGCTGAAATTGGCAAGCCCAAGTTCACCTTCGAAAAGGCCGCTGTGAACCACGACCTGCTGGACGACCTGATGGAGTACGGCCTGAACCAGATTGAGTTCGCTCTGGACACCGACGACAAGAACGTCCGTGAAGAGCGTCTGACCGCCGCCAGACTGGACTTTGCTGCTAAGTTTGCAGAGAAATATGAGGACTTTGAGGAGCATATCGAGGTCTGCCTGTACAAGATGCAGAAGAAGGTTGTCAAGAAGTGGCTGCTGGCCGGCAAGCGTGTGGACGGCCGTGGTATGGATGACATCCGGGCTCTGGACGCCGAAGTAGGCCTGCTGCCCCGTGTTCACGGTTCCGGCCTGTTTACCCGTGGCCAGACCCAGGTGCTGTCCATCTGCACCCTGAACACCCTGTCCGCTGCCCAGAAGCTGGACACCATTTACCCCGAGGAAACCCGGCGGTATATCCACCACTACAACTTCCCCTCCTTCTCCACCGGTGAGGCAAGAGCTGCCCGCTCCACCTCCCGCCGGGAAATCGGTCACGGCGCTCTGGCAGAGAAGGCCCTGCTGCCTGTGATCCCCTCTGTGGAGGAGTTCCCCTATGCCATCCGTGTGGTCTCCGAGGTGCTTTCCTCCAACGGTTCCACTTCTCAGGGCTCCATCTGCGGCTCTACTCTGGCACTGATGGACGCCGGCGTGCCCATTAAGCGCCCCGTGGCCGGCATTTCCTGCGGCCTGATCTCCGATCAGGAGACCGGCGAGTGGAGAACCTTCACCGATATTCAGGGTGTTGAGGACTTCCACGGCGAGATGGACTTCAAGGTAGCAGGTACTACCGAAGGCATCACTGCCATCCAGATGGACCTGAAGAACAAGGGCCTGACCATGGAAATCATCGCTGACGCTCTGGAGCGCTGCCGCAAGGCCCGTCTGGTGATTCTGGACGAAGTTATGCTGCCCTGCATCCCCGAGCCCCGTGCTGAGGTTTCCGAGTTCGCTCCCAAGATGCTCAGCCTGAAGATTCCCGTGGACAAGATCCGGGAAGTCATTGGCTCCGGCGGCAAGACCATTCAGAAGATCTGCGCTGACACCGGCGCCAAGGTGGATATCGATGATGACGGCTCCGTCTTTATCTCCGCTGTGGACTCCGCCGCTGCCTACGCTGCCAAGAAGATGGTGGACGACATCTGCTTCGTTCCCGAGGTCGGCAAGCTGTACTACGGCAAGGTCGTGCGAATCCTGCCCATCGGCGCATTCGTGGAGATCGCGCCCGGCCATGATGGTATGGTGCACATCTCCAAGCTGGAGAACCGCCGTGTGGAAAAGGTTGAGGACGTGCTGAATCTGGGCGATATGACCTGGGTGAAGTTCATGGGCTTTGACGAGAAGGGCCGGGCAAACTTCAGCCGCAAGGATGCTCTGAAGGAAATGGCCGAAAACGGCTGATAAAATTTCATCCCCTCACCTTAACGGTGAGGGGATTTTTTGTTGCAATCGACGTGAATTTGTGTTATCTTAATATTTGTGAAAAAGTTGGTTTTTTTAGAAAAAACAATGGATGTGATACCTTGCAAACAATAAATAAGCTGAAAAAGAGGAAGCCTTGGGTTCTCCCCCGGCACCGTGTGGTCTGCTGGCTGGTACGGCCCATTATCGCGGCTATGGTGGCCATCAAGTACGGAACAAAGGTGACCCCCTTCCGGGAAAAGACCCGCCGGCCCTTCCTCATCGTCATGAACCACCAAACTGCTTACGACCAGTTTTTTGTAGGTCTGGCCTTTGACCGGCCGGTGTACTATGTGGCCTCTGAGGATCTGTTCTCCATGGGCCTGCTGAGCAGGCTCCTGCGATGGGCGGTGGCCCCCATCCCCATTAAAAAGCAGACCACCGATATACAGGCTGTGATGCACTGCATGCAGGTGGCCCGGGAAGGCGGCACCATTGCCCTCGCCCCGGAGGGAAACCGCACCTTCAGCGGTCTGCCTGTACATATGAACCCCGCCATCATTCCTCTCATCAAAAAACTGGGGCTGCCTCTGGCAGTATTCCGTATTGAAGGCGGCTACGGTGTCCATCCCCGCTGGAGCGATGTATGCCGCAAAGGTCCTATGCGTGCCTACGTCAGCCGGGTCATTGAGCCAGAGGAGTACCGGGATATGACCAAAGAGGAACTGTTCCAACTGCTGAAGCGGGAAATGTACGTGGATGAGCGGCAGGTACAGGGACTGTATCCTCACAAAGAAAGTGCCCAGTATCTGGAGCGGGCTATGTATGTATGCCCCCACTGCGGACTTTCCGAATTTCACAGTGAAGGGGATACCCTCACCTGCGAGAAATGCGGTATGACTGTCCGGTATCTGCCGGACAAGCGGCTGGAGGGTGTGAACGGCCCGTTCCCCTTTGCCTATATTGCCGACTGGTACCTGCACCAGTGTAATTATGTAAACCAATTAGACACCCTCTCTTATCTCACTGACCCCATATACACCGATACTGTCCAACTCAGCCGGGTCAAGGCTTACTCTCACAAAGAGGTTTTCATGGAAAGTGCCCAGCTTACACTGTATGGAGACCGGCTGGAAATCGGCAACCTGCGGCTTCCCCACCGGGACACCAACGTAATTACCATCCTGGGCAAAAACAAGCTGAACATTTACCACCAAGGCACAATTTACCAGATATCCGGCAGCAAACGGTTCAATGCCCTTAAGTACATGAACCTGTTTTACCGCCACAAAAATCAAACGACAGGAGAGACAGACAATGCATTTTTGGGAATCTAACATCTGGGGCAGCATTAACATTATTGCCATCCTGCTTTTGAGCCTGCTGGCTGCCAACATGCTGAAAAAAGCCGTCCCCTTCCTGCAGGCATCCCTGATCCCCACCTCCGTCTTAGGCGGTGGCTTCCTGCTGATTGCGGCATGGCTTTATAAGACCCTCACCGGCAGAGAACTGTTCAACGAAGCGTTCTTCGGCGGCAACGGTTACAACGCTATGGAAGTGATTACCTACCACACTCTGGCGCTGGGCTTCATCGCCTCCTCCTTCAAGACTACCGACGGCAAAATCACCAAGCAGCGCACCACGGAAATCTTTAACACCGGTGTGACCACCGTTTCCACCTACCTGCTGCAGGCGGTGGTGGGCTTTGGCATCACCCTGCTTATTGCCGTGTTTTTCGTCAAGGATTTCTTCCCCGCTGCCGGTGTGCTGCTGCCCTTTGGTTTTGGTCAGGGCACCGGACAGGCACTGAACTACGGCACCATTTATGAAACCGATTTCGGCTTCCAGGGAGGCGCCAGCTTCGGTCTGACCATTGCCGCTCTTGGCTTCCTCAGCGCCAGCATCGGCGGTGTGATTCACCTGAATATCCTGAAAAAGAAGGGCCTTGTAAAGGTCGCCAAGCCCGGGGACGAGACCCTGACCACCCAGCAGGTGCAGGGCAACAACGAGATTCCCATGCAGGAGAGCATTGACAAAATGACCATCCAGATCGCCTTCATCGCCGTGGCGTATCTGCTGGCCTATTTGATGATGGTGGGCCTGGGGCAGCTTCTGCCGGGGATGAAGTCTGTGATTTTCGGCTTTAACTTCCTGCTGGGCGTCATCGCCACCACCATCTGCAAGGCTGTGATGATTCCCTTTAAGAAGCTGGGCTGGAAAAAGAAGACCTACACCAACAACTTCCTGATGACCCGGGCCTGCAATTTCTTCTTTGATATCATGGTTGTCTCCGGCATTGCCGCCATCCGGCTGAGTATTCTGGAGCAGTACTGGGGCATTATGCTGCTTCTGGGCGTGGTGGGTCTTGTAATTACCTATGCCTACAACTATCTGGTTGCCAAAACCCTGTTCCCGGCCTACGCCCAGGAGCAGTTCCTGGCCATGTACGGTATGCTCACCGGCACCGCCTCCACCGGCGTGATCCTGCTGCGTGAGATTGACGGAGAATTCCAAACACCGGTTTCTGACAACCTGGTGTACCAGAATTTCCCCGCCATTGTCTTTGGCTTCCCCATTATGCTGCTGGCAACCCTGGCGCCTGTGAAGCCCCTGCTTACTTTGGGGCTGCTTGCTCTGTTCTTCATTGTTATGAACATCATTCTCTTCCGTGCCCAGATTTTCAGAAAGAAAGCGGCTGCTAAAAAGGCATAAGCATTTTCTCATTCCATAAAAAAAAGCGAGGTGAAATTCACCTCGCTTTTTTATGCCCTTTTATCAGCCTGCGCTATTGCTGAGAATTTGCGCCAAAGCGGATTCTCCGTCCAGAATAAGGGTCTTTTCCTCTCCGGTGAGGCTCTGCTTCAGTGCATCCAGCGCCAGATTGAACTCGTAAAAGTCCTTTTTATCAGCGCTGTCATAGGCCTCAGCCAGCAGGCGCATGTACTCTGCCTCGCCCTCAGCTTCCAGTTTTGCCGCTTCCGCCTGGGCATTGGAGACCATAATGTTCACCTGCTTATCCACATCGTTGCGGATGATGGAAGCCTCATACTCACCGTCGGCGGTGTACTTGGAGGCCATCTGGTTCCGCTCGGAAATCATCCGGGAGTAGACCGCGTTCAGGTTGCTTTCCGGCAGGTCAAACTGCTTGATTTTTACGTCCTCCACACGGATGCCGTAGGTCTGCGCCAAAGCATCCACCTCAGCGGCAATCCCCCCATAGATCTCGTTACGCTTTGCGCCGTCCTCCATATTGATAATGTCCGCCTGTGCCAGCGTACCCATCACATTTTTCAGGGTGTTGTAGGTCAGCGCGTCCAGACGCTGCTCTGCCACAGCGGAGGAGCCCAGAGTCTGATAGAACCGCAGGGGGTCGGTAATCTGCCAGAGAATGTAGCAGTCCACGGTCATATTCTGCTTGTCGGAGGTGAGCACCTCGGAAGGGGGAATGTCATAGAGCTGGGTTGCCTTGGAGAAGTACTTTACAGAGTCCAGAAACGGCACCTTTACATGCAGACCGGCCTCTTGGGTGGTTTCGATAATTTTGGAAAACCGCACTGTGCAGGCATACTGGTTTTCCCGGACGGTGAAGAAGGAATTTGCCGCTATAATCACTGCCAGCAGCAGGATAATTCCAATAATAATGCCTTTTTTCATGTTACTGTCCTCCCTGGGTGGTGGATTCCACCACGGTTTCCGTCAGCGTGTCCAGAGGCAGCAGCATCTGCACATCCTCCTGACCGGCTGCGGTATTGATATACAGCTTTACACCGGGCAGAACCTGGGAAATGGCCTCATAGTACATACGGGATCGGGTGATTTCCGGGTTCTGCGCGTATTCTTCGTACATAGCGTTGAACATGGCCACCTGCTCATGAGCCTCGTTAATGCGCTTCTGTTTCAGATACTGGGCGTTCTGGATCAGCTTATCCGCCTGCGCCTGAGCCTCGGGAAGCTGGGCATTCTGGTAGGCCAGCGCGTCATTGACTACCGTCTCCGCCTGCTGCTTGGCGGTCTCCACCGCCTTAAAGGCCTCGATGACCTCCTGGGTGGGAGGCTCGGAGTCCTGAATCTTCACATCCACCAGAGAAAGGCCGATGTCATACTCCTGAAGGATCTGGGTCACCAGGTCCTTCACCTGCATCTGGATATTTTCCTTGCCGTCGGTAAGCACAGAGTCTACCGTGGAAGATCCCACCACATTACGTACCTGGCTCTGGATCAGATTGCGCAGGATTAGCTCCGGATTATTGGAGCTGTACAGATACTGCACCGGATCAGAAATTTTGTACTCCACGAAAAAGTCCACATTCACAATGTTGTAATCTCCGGTGATCATGGTGCTCTCAGAAGTATTCACCGTATACGGATCATTGCCGTAGCCGTTGCTGGCATAGCCCAGTTCGATTTTCTGGTAGACATTCACATCCACCTTGCGCACCTTCTGGATGCCCAGAGGAAGCTTAAAGTGAACGCCCGCGTCGGTCACTTCCGTGACCCGGCCAAAGGTGGTCACCACAGCCTGCTGCTTATCGTCCACGGTGTAGAAGCAGGTGCCCGACAGGGCAATGCCCAGAATCCCAGCCCCCGCCGCCAGTACCACGTTGCGGACCTTTTTAAAGCCCCCGTTGGTGGGCTTTTTAGGCTGCTCATTGGGTGACCAATGATAGGTTCCATTGTTTTCCATTGTTGTTTCTCCTTTACAGTTCATTTAACATCCGCCGGCTTTCGTGCACCATACGAGCTGCCAGCCAGGCGGTCAACATGACTTTCAAGACACTTTTGACCCGCTCTCTGCTTCCGGGAGAGGGTTCCCGGTAGCTTAACAAGGCCCGGTCGATGATCTCCTCCCGCTGGTTGGATTGGTACAGTTCTTTCGCCTGCGCCGCCAGCCTCACAAACATAAAGTAAAGCTGGGCATCATCGATCCTGTCGTCCCGCTCATCGTCCAGTTCTCCGTTGACGTAGCTCAGGAGCCTGCACACCTCCTCTATGGACAGGACGCTTTTGAGCATGTTGATGTTGATTACACGGCACAACTGCCGCTGGGTGTAATGCTTTTTCTGAGGTGGTGTCAGAAAACCCCGTTTCACCCAATTTTGAATATGGTATGCTTCCAGCCCGGTTATGGCAGCCACCTGGCTAAGCACCAAATCGCCCCCAAGAAACATGGACGCAAACTGTTTTTCTATCTGTTCCGCGTCCTCCCGCTGTCCTTGGAGCACCGTGCCGGGTATGGTCCATTCCATCTTCTTCACCTCCCAGGTTGATGATGGCTTGATTGTATCACATGGTCATGTGATTGTCAATGGCGGTTTTGTGACTTTATTGTAAATAATTTGTGTACAGTTTTTGCGACTTCCCCCTTTACGAACAGACAATTAAGTTGTATAATAGAGCCACAAATTTGGAAGGGGGTTTTCAGGTGACCTGTTTGAAATGCGGAAAAGAGACCAAGTCCGACCACGTGTTCTGCGACCGTTGCCTTACCTTCATGGAGGCATATCCGGTAAAGCCCGGAACACCCGTCCATCTGCCTGCACACCCCACCGTGGCACCTGCCAAGAAAGCACCCCGCCGCCGGACGCTGAACCAGGAGGAACGCACAGAGCTTCTGAAAAAGGTATGTAAATATCTGATTGCTGCCATTTTGGTTCTGGTGCTGCTGCTGTCGGTTTGCATCACCGGACTGGTACATACGGGACGGGCTCTGCGGGACGCGCAGAACACAGGCAAGAACTTCACTGTGGAGCCGACCCCGTCACAGGATGTTTCACGTGAAACATCCTATTCATAATTGTTTCACGTGAAACAATGAACGGAAAGGAACAATACTATGGGTAAGATCATCGCGGTGGTGAATCAAAAGGGCGGCGTGGGAAAGACCACTACTGCCGTTAACCTCACCGCCGCTCTGACAGATGCAGGAAAAAAGGTTCTGCTGTGCGATTTTGATCCCCAAGCCAACGCTACATCCGGCATGGGTGTGGACAAGCGGAAGCTGAAAACCAGCGTATACGATGTTGTAATCGATCAGATATCTCCTATGGAAGCGGTGCAGCAGACCAAATACGGCCACGTGCTCCCCTCTACCGCAGATTTGGCAGGCGCGGCTGTAGAACTATTAAGCTTGCCTGAGCCAAACCTGCAGCTGCGCAGGGCGCTGGAACTGCTGCGGGAGGAGTATGATGTAATATTCATTGACTGCCCCCCATCGCTGGAGCTGTTGACACTTAACGCTTTGGCGGCGGCGGATTCCATACTGGTGCCAGTGCAGTGCGAATACTACGCGCTGGAGGGACTGACAGACCTGATGTCCACCCTGCGGCTGGTGAAAAAGCGAATCAATCCCCGACTGGAGATTTTTGCAGTGGCACTGACCATGTTTGACGGCAGAACCAACTTCAGCACACA
>JAZSRI010000162.1:0-19677 GCA_045538415.1 Faecousia sp.
TGAAAGACGCTAGCGGTGAATTCATCGATCCCGGCGCAAGAGTGCTGGAGCCTCTGGGCACAGTGTTCATCAATTTGATGTTCTGTATCGTTGTTCCCATGGTGTTCTGCTCCATTTGTTCTGCCATTGCCAATATGGACAACGCAAAAAAGGCCGGCAAGGTCATGGGTACCACCGTGGTTACTTTCCTGATTACAGCTGCCATTGCCGCCGTCATTATGTACATCACTTGCCGTGTATTCCCTCTGGTTCAGGGACAGTATGAGCCTACGGAAGGAGAAGTTGGTCAGACCCTTGGTCTTGCGGATATGATCATCAATTTCTTTACCAAGCCCGACTTTATGGAATTGTGGAGCCGCAGAGCCATCCTGCCGCTGATCGTATTTGCCGTTTTGTGCGGCTTTGGTATTCAGCTGGCCGGCGGTAAGGAGACCATGACCGCCAAGCTGCTGGCTGACCTGACCAACTGCATTATGAAGGTGGTCAAGATTATCAGCTACTACGCCCCCATCGGTTTCTTCGGTTTCTTCGCCTATCTGGTAGCTACTTACGGTCCCGAGCTGATTGGCGACTACGGCCGCACCTTGATTATCTACTACGTTCTGTGCTTTGCCTACATGTTCCTGTTCTTCCCCATTTACGCCCGCTTTGGCGGCGGCAAGGGGGCGGTAAAGGTGATGTTCCGAAAGCTGTTCAAGCCTGCCGCTGTTTCCTTCGGCACTTGCTCCTCTGTGGCTACCATTCCCACCAACATGGAAGCCGCTGACGAAACCGGCATTTCCAAGGATGTGAGCAACATCGTGCTGCCTCTGGGTGCCACCATGCACATGGACGGCAGCGCCATGTCCGCCATTATCAAGGTGGCGTTCCTGTTCGGTATTTTTGGCAAGGACTTTGGTACAGGCGAGGCAATCCTGGCAATCATCGTTGCTGTGTTCTCCTTCGTAGCCATGTCCGGCATCCCCGGCGGCGGCGGTACCGGTGAGCTGGTGCTTTGCACCATTTTCTTCCCGGATCAGATGGCAATCGCCTACCCCATCGCCATAGCTCTGGGCAACTTGGTGGATCCCCCCGCAACCATGGTTAACGCCGCCGGTGACTATGTGGTCAGCTACATTGTGGAACGCTTTATCACCGGCAAAGACTGGCTGCAGAAAAAGCTGGCAGAAAAAAAATAATCCAAATTTCGCCAAACCCGCTGCAAATCGCAGCGGGTTTGTTGTATTTACTGGAAAAATGTGGTATACTTCCGGGGAAGGAAGTGAATATATGATCGATTTTAAACCTTTAGACCCCGCCCAAAAAGCAGACTATGACCATTTTCTCATGCATTGCGGGCAGCGGGGCTGTGAATACAATTTTTCTAATCTGTTTCTCTGGGGACGGCAGCAGGCCGCGTTTCTTGGGGACAACCTGGCGTTCTTTTCCCAGTTCAACCGGCGCAGTGTATACCTGTTCCCTGTCTGCCACGATGATTTCACCGGCACTATGGATGCTATCATAGACGACGCCAAGCAAAGAGGTATTCCCTGCCGTCTCACCGGCCTAAACAAAGAGGACCGTCAGCTGCTGGAAACCCATTATCCCGGCAAATTCCGTATCCATACCGACCGGGACGGTTTCGACTATCTTTACGATATCGAAGAACTGAGTACTCTTAAGGGCCGCAAATTCCAGCGCAAGCGTAACCATTTGAACAAATTCAACGCCACACACCCGGATTATACCGTAGAACCCATCACCGATGACAACACCATACAGGTTCAGCAGATGTTGGATACCTGGTATGCTAACCGGCTGGAACTGGACAATTACTGCGACCTGTGCATGGAGCAGGTGGCCATCCAGAAAGCGCTGCAATACCGTAAGGAGCTTCAGATGGAGGGCCTGCTGCTGCGCAGCAATGGGCAGATTCTTGCCATGACAATGGGGTCTCTGCTGGCAGAAGACACCTTTGATGTGCAGTTTGAGAAGGCCGTGGATGAAGCTGCCTATGTGGCCATCAATTATGCGTTTGCCGGACATCTGCATCAGAAGTATCCCCATCTGAAGTTTTTGAACCAGGAGGACGATTTGGGCCGGGAGGGTCTGCGCAAAGCAAAGCTCTCCTACAATCCCGTGTGCCTATTGGAAAAGGACTGGGCCTGCCTGTTGGAGGATGGATATGACTACTAAGACCCTTTCCGGGTTAAAATACCTGTGGAAAGAGGCATTCGAAGATACAGACGAAGCTATTGACCTGTTTTTCCGCACCGGTTTCTCTGAGGACCGCTGCGCCTTCACTTGTGAAGAAGGGCAGGTAGTTTGCGCCCTTTACTGGTTCGACTGCCTGTGGAAAGGGAAAAAGCTTGCCTATATCTATGCCCTTGCCACCAGAAAAAGCCACCGGGGAAAGGGGCTTGCAGGCGCGCTGCTAACCGGCACCCACCGCTTGCTGAAGCAGAAGGGTTATCACGGAGTTATCCTGAAGCCGGCAGAGGGGTTATTTCCCTTCTACCAGCGGCTGGGTTACGCCACCAGCGCCTTCATCAGCCGTTTTTCTGCAGAAGCTGGCTCCACGCCCGCAGAATTAAAAGAGCTTTCTGCAGACGACTACGCCGCCCGCCGGCGGCACTTTCTCCCAGAGGATGGCGTGCTTCAGGAAGGAGCCGCACTGGAATATCTGCACACCTATGCCCATTTTTATGAGGGTCCGGGTTGCCTGGTGTCTGCGGGCAGAAGCACCCCGGTCATTTTCGAATACTTGGGGGACACCTCCGCTGCCCCCGGTGTTCTGTGCCGTCTGGGGATTCCCCACGGGGATATGCAAATCCCCGGCCGGGATGTCCCGTTTGCCATGTACCACCCCCTTGTGTTGGAGGGAGAACAGGGTCCCGGGTATTTAGGCATATCACTGGAATAAGTTCCTGAGGTATTTGCATTTTTGGGCGTATTTTCTTCTTGCGCGGAGAAAAATGTAGTTGTATAATGAATCGTGTATTTTTCTGATTTTTAATATGGAGGGAATCTGTATGTCTAATAATGTCCGTCCCGATACCATGGAGCGCATCACCACAATGGAGCTTGCGCAGGCTTTTATCGATGAGCAGGTGGCTGCGGTCCGCGCGCAGGTTGGTGACAAGAAGGTTCTGCTGGCGCTGTCCGGCGGTGTGGACTCCTCTGTGGTAGCTGCCCTGCTGATTAAGGCCATTGGCAAGCAGTTGGTCTGTGTCCATGTCAACCACGGTCTCATGCGCAAGGGTGAAAGCGAAGATGTCATCAGAGTCTTCGGCGAAGAGTTGGATGCCAACCTGATTTATGTGGATGCTACCGACCGCTTCCTGAATCTGCTGGCCGGTGTGGCCGACCCTGAGCGTAAGCGCAAGATCATCGGCGCCGAGTTCATCAATGTGTTCGTTGACGAAGCCCGTAAGCTGGAGGGTATTTCCTATCTGGCACAGGGTACTATTTACCCCGACATTCTGGAGAGTATCAAGCAGGCAGAAGGCAAGCAGGCTGTAAAATCCCACCACAATGTGGGCGGACTGCCTGAGGATCTGCAGTTTGAGCTGGTTGAACCTATCAAGCTGCTGTTTAAGGACGAAGTCCGTGTGGTAGGCGAAGCGCTGGGCCTGCCCCATGCTATGGTCTACCGTCAGCCCTTCCCCGGCCCCGGTCTGGTTGTACGCTGTCTGGGTGCCATCACCCGTGACCGTCTCCATGCTCTGCGGGAAGCCGACGCTATCCTTCGGGAAGAGTTTGACAACTACGGCCTGAATGAAAAGGTTTGGCAGTACTTTATCGCTGTGCCTGATATCAAGAGCGTGGGTGTCCGGGACGACAGCCGTTATGAGGGCTGGCCTGCCATCATCCGCGCTGTGAACACTAAGGATGCCATGACCGCCACCATCGAGGAGGTCCCCTACGAGGTTCTGCACAAGATCACCTACCGGATCACCCACGAGGTGGAAGGCATTAACCGCGTCCTTATGGATCTGACCCCCAAGCCTACTGGTACCATCGAGTGGGAGTGATACTGAATAATTTGGTAGAGATGATTGGGCATCATTAGGTGTCTTTTCAGTATTCTCCTCTTTTGAGAGCATTACGCATTACTATAAATATAAGGAGGTGACCTCGTGTCACTTTTCAGTCTGACTTTTTTTGTCTTTCTGCTGGTAGTTTCAATTGCCTATTTTGTTACACCTAAAAAATATCAGTGGTGTTGTCTGCTTGTTGCAAGTTATGTCTTCTACATGTGGATAAATCCGAAGATTGTTTTATTTTTGTTATTTGCAACATTAAGTGTTTTTTTTGTAGGACTGTGGTTGCAAAACTTAAATAACAAATGTTCGGCGGCCCTGGTTTCTTGTGAAACTTCGATGAAAAAAACCATAAAGCAAGAGTTTACAAAAAAGAAACGGCTGGTTCTTGCTATTGGCATTGTAAGCAACTTTTTTGTTTTGGCAATTGTGAAATACTCAGGATTTATGATTAGCAACATAAATTCTCTTTTAAATATGGCAAAAATTAAATATGCATTTAATATGCTGGACATTGCCTTACCGTTGGGTATTTCGTTTTATACGTTTCAATCTGCCGGATATCTAATCGATGTTTATCGCGGAAAAGTTAGCGCTGATAGAAATATATTAAAATTTGCACTGTTTGTATCCTATTTCCCCCAAATTGTTCAAGGACCTATCAGTAGATATAATGATTTGGCACACCAATTATACGAACCTCATACATTCGATTATCAGAGAGTTAAGTTTGGAGCGCAGCGTATTTTTTGGGGTCTTTTCAAAAAGCTTGTTATTGCTGATAGAATGGCAATCATAGTGAATCAAATTTTTGGGGATTTCTATGTGGAGTCATATGTAGGTTTCACAGTATTTATTGCGGTTTTATTTTATGGTGTCCAAATATATGCCGATTTCTCTGGCGGTATGGATATTATTTATGGTGTGTCCCAGATTTTTGGGATTAATCTTGTAGAAAACTTCCGCCGTCCATTTATGGCCAAAAGTGTATCAGAATTTTGGCAGCGTTGGCATATTACATTGGGTTCTTGGATGCGAGATTATGTGTTTTACCCTCTGGCACTGTCCAAACCCTTTAACAACTTCGGTAAACTATTACGTAAAACAGGAAATAAATATATTGCGAAAGTAGTACCCACTTGTTTGGCATCTTTCATCGTGTTTACATTAATTGGTATTTGGCATGGATCAAGTTGGAAGTATTTTGCTTTTGGTTTGTATTCGGCATATTTTGTTTCAACTGCAACCTTGCTGGAACCATTTTATGAAAAATGCAGGAAGTTCTTCCGTGTGGATACGAATCGCTTTAGTTTTAGAGCGTTTCAAGTTGTACGTACGTTATTTTTGGTTACATTGGGACGCTACTTTTCCCGCGCTGGATCATTTACCCAGGCGGTTAATATGATCAAGGCAACGTTTTCTGAGTATAATCCTTGGATATTGATTGACGGTACGTTGTATAAATTCGGCATAGATCAAAAGAATTTCTCGATTATGATTTTAATGGTAATCCTGCTATTTTTGGTGGATGCTCTTCAGGAAAAAGGATACCATATTCGGGAAACTCTGGCTAAGCAAGGCATTGTTTTTCGTTGGTTAGTCTACCTTGCCTTGTTATTTATCATTTTGATATTTGGAATGTACGGCCCGGGTTATGATGTTTCGAATTTCATTTATCAAGGTTTTTAGGAGGAAAAATGAAACGTAGATTACTGTCTGTTGGCACAAGAAGCATTATTTTTTTTGTTGTCTTTTTGCTTCTGTTTGCGTACATACAGGACGTTCTCCGATATAAAGGAGAACGTGCAGAACATATGGAGGCGCGGTATGAAAGTTATTTTGAGCAAATAGACAAAGGCATGGATATTGATGTCCTATACATAGGAAGTAGTCCAATTTATGCTGCGGTTAAGCCCATGGTAATGTGGGACGAATATGGTTTTACTGGTATGAACTTAGCAATGTCCACGCAAAATGCAATGTCCCTATATTATGGATTTTTATACGCACTGGAGGTTGCAACTCCTAGCGTTGTTGTGCTGGATTTTTGCGATATTGATGAAATAAAACTAGCCAGTGATGACACTCAGTATTATGCTTTCAGGAAAACTACGGATGTCATTAAATCATTAAAGCTTAAGATACCTTATACGATTGATATTATCCGTAGTTCCCAAAAATGGGACTATCCGTTACCGATTGTACAGTTCCACGATCGATGGACAGAGTTATCCAAAAAAGATTTTGATACAACACGTACTGACTACAAAGAATACACTAAGGGTAGTTATTTTAAAAATGACAAAGTTGAGGTAAAGCTTACCGGAGCATACGATACTTCTGTCAAGCCCAATACTTTATGTGAACTGCCTTTGTCTTACTACAATAAGTTGATTGATCTTTGTAAGGAAAAAGGAATTCAAATTGTATGCGTTTCTCCTCCCAAAGCAAATCTCAAGTATAATATGCCGAGTTATAATGCTGTCGCACAGTTTTGTGCTGACAATGATATACCCTATTTTAATTATAATTCTCCTGAGTTATCAAAAGAAATTAGCCTGAATTATAAGACCGATTTCTATAACGATGGACATCTTAATGTTCTTGGCTCAATCAAGCTTTCTCGCTCCCTTGCTTCGCATCTGGACGAAATGTATGATTTGCCAGATCACAGAAACGATGCAATTTATGCTTCATGGAATGAAGAATTGGCATTGTTTAAAGAAGACTATAAAGTAACATTACAAACAAGCATGGAATAGGAGGAAACGCTTTATGAGTAATATTACAAATGCTCTTACCTACTTAGAGTGTTCAGCCCAACGCTTTCCTGACAAAATTGCTTTTGTAGATGTAAACGGTTCTTTTACCTACGATGAGCTTCTTCATAACACTAAGTCAATTGGCTCTGCCTTGGCAAAAAAGTTATCTATTGGCAAACCCGTTGCAGTGTACATGGAAAAGAGTATCCAGCAGGTTGCGGCCTTTTTTGGTGTAGTATATGCCGGCTGTTGCTATGCGCCTGTGGATGCAGCGATGCCGCTGCGCCGCGTAGAAGTTATTCTCGAAACGCTGGATACCAATGTAATTATTGTAGATGAAAAAACCGCTGAAAAAGTCAAGCAACTTAATTATACCGGTCAGGTATATTTGTATGACAAGCTTGCAGCACATGAGATCGATGAGTGTGCTTTGAATAAGATCCGGCATACGGTTATTGATTGTGATCCGCTGTATATTATTTTCACATCCGGCTCCACTGGCGTTCCTAAGGGTGTTGTTCTCAGCCACAGAGCGGTTATCGATTTGACGGAATGGCTTACTGATACCTTTGGCTTTAACAGTGATACAATCTTCGGCAACCAGACTCCATTCTATTTTGATGCTTCAGTCAAAGATCTTTACAGCACTATCAAAAACGGTGCTACATTGCATATTATCCCTCAGCAGTTGTTTGGTTTCGCGTGGAAACTATTCCCGTATCTGAATGAAAATAGAATTAACACAATTGCTTGGGCAACTTCAGCAGTTTGCATTGCGGCAGAAGAAAGCTCTTTTGAAAAAGAATGTCCTAAGCATTTGCGGACGGTTATTTTTGCAGGCGAGGCTATGCCAGTCAGGCAATTGAATATTTGGAGAAAATATGTGCCTAATGCTATGTATGTGAATCTCTATGGCCCAACAGAAGCAGCGGTTGATAGCACTTATTATATTGTTGACCGCGAATTTAAGGATACGGATTCTCTTCCTATCGGTTACCCTTGTCGTAATATGGGTGTCATGATTCTCAATGGTGACAAGCCTGTTGAAGGTAATGAAATTGGTGAGATATGCGTCCGTGGAACGGCGTTGGCAAATGGGTATTACCGGAACTGGAAGAAGACTTCGGAAGTTTTTGTGCAAAATCCGTTACAAACCGCGTATCCGGAACTGATTTATCGGACTGGTGACATGGGTTACTATAACGAGCGGGGCGAGATTATGTTTGCTGCCCGTGAGGATGATCAGATCAAGCATCGAGGTTACCGTATTGAGCTTGGTGAAATTGAAACGGCACTGAGCAGCGTCTCAGGAATAGTTCGCTGCTGTTGTTTGTTTGACAAAGCACAAGATAAGATTTTGTGTATCTATCAGGGAAGCGCAGAGCGCAAGCAAATCATTCTGGAAATCGGCAATTTAATTCCCAAATATATGTGGCCAAATGTGTTTATTAAGCTTGATGAGTTACCTTTCAATCTCAATGGCAAAATTGACAGAGTAAAGTTGAAAGAAGCGTATATACATGAAAAGAATTGAGTCGGTAGCCGAATATAAAGAGCTAGTGGCGACAGCAAAGAAATCGGGATATTCACTTTCAAACTGTTTCTTTTTCCCCACAGCTATTCAGCAAAAAGTTGACCAGGGAATTTTACTGGCATTAAAAATACAAAATGGCTTATTGATTCTTGAGGATATGGTAGACTTTTATCGGTGTTACTACTATCTCTCAAATGATAGTCTTCCTGAGGTTGTCACACTGGACAAACCGGCTGTTGTTGAATTTCCTTTCAATGGTGCAATGACTCCAAAACAGCTGGTACAGGTTGAAAAAATTTATGCAATGGGATTTAACTTGGGAAGAGAAAGTAGCCAGATGACTTTAGATGTACAGGCGCTTACTTTGGAAACACTTTTGCCTGTTGCTTATGAACTGAGTTTTGCGCAGGAAGCGGATGCGGATGCGATTCTGGAAATGCTTAATAAAACTTTTGATAAATTGTATGCGTTTATCCCTTCCAAAGAGGAGTTGTGTAGAATTTTGAAGGAGTGCCATATTTGGGTTTTAAAAGATAACGGAAGCATTGCTGCACTGCTTCATGCATCACAGCAGAAAGATTATGCCACTATAGAGCACCTGGTTGTTGCTGAGCAATATAGAGGACAGCGGTTGGCAGCATATCTGCTGCAAAATTATCACAATTATTACCGTGACTCAGTTAGGGCTTTTTGCCATTGGGTAGATATCCATAATAAACCAGCAGTGAAACTATACTCCACGTTTGGATACAATTTCGGAATTAAAAAAGCAAATGAATATATTAAAAGATAGGAGAATAAATATGAAAGAACAGTTGATTAATTTGTTAGAGGACATTCGTCCTGACGTTGAATTTGAGAAAGAAACCAAACTCATTGATGACGGCATATTGGATTCTTTCGATATCATTTCCATCGTGAGTGAGATGAATGAAACATTTGATATTGAAATCAATGTAGATGAATTAGAGCCCTATAATTTTAACACTGTAGCAGCTATGCTGGAGCTTATCAACAAACTGCAGAATGCAGGCTGATTTGCGCCACGGCCGGCGAGGGACGAAGGCGTACCGTCGCCGAGGACATTCGCCGGGCACCGCAAGCGGGCTCAGCACAAATTTTCACCACATAGTACCAACTGGCTTACAAGTGCCCGGAAACCCTTGGAAGCAAAGGGCTTTCGGGTACTTTATGCTTTAACATTTATGCTTTAACAAAAACTACACTGCCGCACATTTTTCACAAATTACTATAAAATCACAAAAAGGAGTGACCTCCATGAAAATTTTGTTTGGTATGTTGGCGCACGAGACCAACACCTTCGCTTCGGACAAAGGAACCTTTGAACGCTGGGCTCCCAACGGCTGGATCGTGGGGGACGATATTTTCCGTGTTTACGAGGGTGCTCCTGACTATCCCAGCGGCATGATTAAAGCAGGCCGAGAGGAGGGTGTGGAACTGATCCCCACCGTTGCGCTGCTCAATGCAGGTCCTCTGATTACCAAAGAAGCGCTCGACTATGCCCTGGGTACGTTGCTGGGGTATGTACAGAAGTATAAAGACGAGATTGATGGGATTTGTCTGGGGCTTCACGGTGCCGGCGCCGCCGAGGTCACAGATGATCTGGAAACCTACACCTTACAGAAAGTACGTGCAATCGTTGGCAGCGATATGCTCATCACCGTTTCTCTGGATCTGCACGGCAACATTTCCGAGGATATGGTTCGCCTGTCCAACGGTCTGTTCGGTATCAAGCACTATCCCCACGTGGATCAGTCAGAAGCAGGTTATCTGGCCATGAAAACCCTGATCAGGATGCTGCGGGGCGCGTGCAAACCAAAAACCGTTCTACGCCAGATTCCCCTGCTCATCGCTCCCTCCATGGGCTCCACCTTGCAAACACCCATGAAGGATTTTGCTGAGCATGTTGCCGCATATGCCGCAGAAAAGGGGTTAATTGACGCCACCCTGTTCCACGGCTTTCCCTACACCGATGTTCCATACGCCGGTGCCTCCATTGTGGTCGTTGCCGAAGAGGGTGCCGAGGAAGCCGCAGACGATCTGGCCCACTGGGTGTGGCACAACCGGCATGAACTGGATCCTATCTGTCTGAGCGCCGGGGAAGCTGTAGACGAGGCTCTGGAAGTGCTTACAAAGGAAGGTCCGGGCTATGTAGTCATTAACGAGACCTCTGATAATCCAGGCGGGGGTACGCCCGGTGACGGTACCCACCTGCTGCGTGAGTTCCTGCGGCGCGACCTGGAAGGCGCCATCTTCGGCTATATTTCTGACAAAGAAATTACCCTAAAGGCTCACGTTGCGGGTGTAGGCGGCTCCATATCCGGCCTGCTTGGCGGCAAGACTGACAACCAGCACGGTTCACCTATTGCCTTTGAAAACGCAAAGGTCCTCGCCCTGAGCGACGGACACGCCATCTACACCTCCCCTATGTACAAAGGTCTGCCCGTCTGCTACGGCAAGACCGCCCGACTACGCATTGGCAATGTAGAAGTGGTGGTATCCGAAACACTCTCCCAGCAGACCTTCGACGACCGACCTTTCATTATCGTAGGTGCCGATGTGGAGCAGTACCGGATCATCGGCATCAAGTCCAGCGTCCACTTCCGGGCCTTCTTCCAATCCCGGGCCAAGGCGATCGTCACCGCTGACCCTCCAGGAATCCAAACCGCTAATTTTAAGCAGCTCTCCTATAAAAAAATCCGGCATCCTGTTTATCCTCTCGATCCCGAAACCACTTTTTAACAGAAATCCACTTTATGACAGGCATGCACGAAGCCACACAGCAAAAAACAGCTCTGCACACATAATATTCTTATATCCACTCTGGGCAGTGTATTTCAAACGCTGTAAGTTTACCAAACAGGAGGATGGACACATATGACCGTTAAAAGCCTTGATTTCCGCAACGCTGATTGGAAAAAAGAATCCGTTGTAACCGCCTATTCTTTCCGCTTCACCGAAACACCGGAATTTACCCAGCAGGATGGCTGTATCTCCACCTGTGTCAACCCCCAGCACCGGGAGGGCTTTGACAATATCAGTATCCTTACCTCCCAGCGGTACGGCGTTGGCATGGATCTGACCCTTACCTGCGCATTTGAGGATTGGGGATGTCCTGAGATCATCCTTGTTGAAAAACTGGAAGATTGCGAAGACGGTGCTCTGCGCTACGGTCCTTGCTTTGAGGTTGTCCTGTACAAAAACGGTATCAACGTGTGGCGCCATTTCCGGGACGATGGCCTGTGCCACTGGCACAAGCGGCTTGGCCTGCAGTTCCCTGTTGCGGAGAACGAAAAGCACCTTCTTCATGTACAGGTGGTTGAAAACACGCTGCTGATCGAAGTAGATGACCAAAAAATCGAGCTTCGTACAGAGGATATTCCGGAGAAGTTCCATGTGGGTCTGACCGCCTGTGAGGGCATTGTACGTCTGTACGAAATGACCATTGAAGAAAAGCGCGGTTGATATAGCAGGTATATTCTGCCAACAACAGACTGAGCTGCTTTCGTCCGTTGCAAAACATCCCCTCCCATTTTACCGGGAGGGGATGTGGTTTATTTTTTTACGGACTTTTCGTTCTTTTTTGCTTTTCCGGTACCTTTTTCAGCACCACTGCGGTGCGGGCAGGCAGATACAGTTCCACAAAGAACTTTCCGTCAAAGACTTTGGCCGGATAGCTCTGGTGCGCAACCCGATTCCAACCTCCGTACTTTTCGTCATCCGTACTCAGAGCCACCGTGTATTCCTTGAGTTCCGGCACTGGAACCAGTACATTGGTCAGGGAGTTGGAGGGATGGAAATTGAAGGCCATCAGCAGTCCGTTTCGGCTGAATACCATCGTCTGCTCCAGGGCTTTCATCAGTCGCAGGTCAGCCATATTTTGGGAGAAAATCCGGCTGTCCTTGGTCAGTTCCACCATGTCCCGATCAAAATCATTCAGCCACTGGTACTTCAGGAAGCCATTTTCCTTCAGACTCCACTGACGGCGGCAGTGGTGGAAGCTCCAGCCGTTACCCTCCCGGGGGAAATCGATCCATTCCGGATGACCAAATTCATTGCCCATGAAGTTAAGATACGCCTCTCCCCCGCCGGCAAGGGTGAACAGCCGGATCATCTTGTGCAGAGCAATGGCCCGGTCGATCACAGGGTTATGACATTCCTTATTCATATCCGTGTACATGGCCGCGTCCGCCAGACGGAAGATCATGGTCTTATCCCCCACCAGCGCCTGGTCATGGGACTCCACATAGGCAACCGTTTTTTCTCCGGGGCGGCGCAGACACATCTGTCCCCACATCTGATTGATGTCCCAAGCCTCATCCTGTCCCTTCACTGCCTTGATCCACATATCGGGAAGCCCCATGCCCAGCCGATAATCAAAGCCGATACCGCCGTCCTCAATGGGAAGCGCCATGCCGGGCATACCGGACATATCCTCCGCAATGGTAATGGCGTTTGGATTCACCTGCCGGATCAGCTCGTTGGCAAGCTGCAGGTAGGTCACCGCCTCCGTGTGTGTATTATAGGAGAAGTATTTATCATTGGAGTCAAAATCTGTCCCCAGACCGTGGTCATGATAGAGCATGGAGGTAACACCGTCAAACCGGAAGCCATCAAAGTGATACTCCGTCATCCAGAATTTCAGGTTACTCAGCAGAAAGTGGAGCACACCGGTTCTGCCATAGTCAAAGCACATGGTTCCCCAGGCGGGGTGCTCGCCCTTTTTGCCGGCATGGAAAAACTGCCACTGGGTGCCGTCGAACATATTGATGCCCTCAGCGGTATTTTTCACCGCATGGGAATGAACCACATCCAGCAGCACCCGGATGCCCATTTCGTGAGCCTTGTTCACCAGATATTTCAGGTCCTCGGGCTTGCCGAACCAGGATGACGCAGCGTAAAAATTACTCACCTGATAGCCGAAGCTGCCATAGTAGGGGTGCTCCATAATGGCCATCAGCTGCAGGGTATTGTAGCCTGCCTGCTTCACACGGGGCAGCACATTCTGGGCAAACTCCCGGTACGAACCTACCTTGCCCTCCTCCTGGGCCATGCCCACATGGGCTTCATAAATATAAAGGCTGTCCTCACCCCGAAAATCCCCATCCGTCCATGGGAAAACCTTCCAGTCATCCACCACTTCCGCCATAAAGGTGATGGTGTTGGGATCCTGCACTACCCGCCGGGCAAACAGTGGAATATGCTCCGTACGGGTCAAATTGGCATCCACCACAGTCTTGACCTTACAGCCTTCCCACAGCGTCCCCTCCGGCAGAAACAGCTCCCAATCTCCGTTTCCCAGATTTTTTAAGGGATGGCTTGTCTGATTCCAGTTATTAAATTCACCCTCCAGATAAAGCTGGTGGGCGCTGGGTGCCCACTCCCGGTAGACCCAGCCGTTATCCACACGGTGGATACCGTAATACTGATGGGCATTGGCAAAATCCAGAAGGTTCTGACCTTCTCCCAGAATACGGGCCTTGGTGTCCCGGTACAGCCGCATCCGCAAGTCGATATCCCCGGAAAAGCCCCGCAGCTGTGGATTCAGTTCCAAAAGTCTGTACATCGTCAAGCTCCTCTCGCTTCTATAAAACATCCATATGGTTATAGTGCCAGAATTTCGTTGCCATTATTATAGCATACCATCTGTATTTTTGGTTGAAATTTCTAAAATTTTTTATTGCAAATTTCATCCATTTGTGTTAGCATTTATATGAGGATTTCTGGAGGTATATCCGGTTTTCCCAATATCATTCCAACACAGGGTGCTCTACTCCACCAAATAGACATTCTGTGCATAAAAAAAGGAGGAAACATCCGTTAGACTCACGGTGCGGCAGTGTGGAGACCTGTCGTAAGCTTCCGGAATATTTTACGTCCGGACAGTAAGAACACACGCGAAAGGCTCGGTGTGTTTAGAGTCAAGTAATCATGTCAAGTGTATCCCTGAAGAACATCAAGAAGATCTACCCCCACACTGAAGACGACAAGAAGAAAAAGAAAAAGAAGAATGACGATCAGCCTGAGAAGAAGGTTAACCTGCAGATCACTGAGCAGGGTGTCGTAGCCGTTCAGGAGTTCAGCCTGGAAATCGCTGACAAGGAATTTATCGTTCTGGTCGGTCCTTCCGGCTGCGGTAAGTCCACCACTCTGAGAATGATCGCCGGTCTTGAAGAGATCACTGAGGGTGAGCTGTATGTTGGCGACCGTCTGGTCAACGACGTTGCTCCTAAGGATCGTGACATTGCGATGGTCTTCCAGAACTACGCTCTGTACCCCCACATGACCGTGTATGAAAACATGGCATTCGCTCTGAAGCTGCGCAAGACCCCCAAGGCTGAGATCGATAAGAAGGTCAAGGAAGCTGCTGAGATCCTGGACATCACCGAGCTGCTGTACCGTAAGCCCAAGGCTCTGTCCGGCGGTCAGCGTCAGCGTGTTGCCATTGGCCGTGCTATCGTTCGTGACCCCCAGGTCATGCTGATGGACGAACCTCTGTCCAACCTGGACGCCAAGCTGCGTAACCAGATGCGTGCAGAGATCATCAAGCTCCGTGAGCGCATCAATACCACCTTTATTTACGTTACCCACGACCAGACTGAGGCTATGACTCTGGGCGACCGTATCGTCATTATGAAGGACGGTTTCATCCAGCAGATCGGCACTCCTCAGCAGGTATTTAACCACCCCTACAACCTGTTCGTAGCAGAGTTCATCGGCTCCCCCAAGATGAACATTTTCGACGGCAAGCTGAAGAAGGTCGACGGCAAGTACGCTGTTGAGCTGGACGGCTTCACTGTAATTCTGTCCGAGGACAAGCAGGAAAGACTGGCAAAGAACAACGTCGCAGAGCAGGATGTCCGCCTGGGTGTCCGTCCTGAGCATATCCTGATTCAGGATGGTGGTGTTCACGCTAAGGTTGACGTGTCCGAGATGATGGGTTCCTCCATCCACCTGCACGTTACCGCTTGCAATCAGGATGTCATCATGATCGTGTCCACCATGGACATGACCGGTGCGGAAGTGGCTGCACTGTCCAGCGGCAAGGAGCTGACTTTCGGCTTCGGCGGCAACAACTGCCACGTATTCTCCAAGGAAACCGGTATCAATCTGGAAGCATAAGAAATTTTACATCAAGTCGCAAGCAGCCACCGGTTGCTTGCGACTCTTTTTTATAAAGTATTGGTGCCGCCGGCATTTTGCCGGCGGCACAAAATGTTATTGAATCACCCAGAGATTTTTTACGAAAAGGCGTACAATTCCCGGTATTTTTTGGGGAAGTTCTTGGGATGGAGCTTCAAACACATACTGCTCCCAGCAGTTAATTACTTGGGTGTCCTGATACTTTATGATCCGTTCCAGATTATGGCCGTAATTCATATGTACATGCCCGTGAAGCAAATAAGCAGGTTTATACCGCTCCATCAACTCCAGAAACGCCTCAAATCCCTGATGGGGCAGGTCCTGGGCATCTCCCACGCCCTCGGGTGCGGCATGGGTCACCACAATATCCACGCCTCCAGCCAGACGCAGTGCCCTGCGCAATTTCCGCACACGCTGTTTCATTTGCTTTTGGCTGTATTGGTGCCGTTTGCCTCCGTAGGCACGGCTTCCCCCAAGCCCCAAAATCCGCAAACCCTTGTAGATCACCAGCTTGTCTTCAATACAGTCGCAGCCCTCCGGAGGATTGCGCTCATAGTTCCCATCGTGATTGCCATGAACATACAACAGCCTTCCCTTACCCATGGTTACCAAAAAGCGCAGGTACTCCGCCTTCAAATCTCCGCAGGAAATGATTAAATCATATTGCTTGAGTTTGCCGGGGGTATAATAATCCCAGAGGCCCTTACATTCTTCATCAGCTAGTGCCAGTATTTTCATAGGCCTCTCTCCTCTTTACTGCTGGGACCGATACCCAGACAATCGATCATAGTGCGGGAAACCGGGAGCACATTTTCATACAGAGGGAAACTGCCCTCCACATTTTCACACAGCCAGTCCATTTCCAGAAGTTCCATCGGGGTAAATGTTCCCTTGCCGTCATTACGGATCGTACCCTGCTGGTCCATAATCCGTCTGGCAAAGGGATCCAGCTTACCGCTGCGGAGCTCTTCTTTCAGCATGCGCGCCAGCACACCCACGCCCTCCGGCAGTTCTCTGGAGAACATCACATCGATTACGCCGCTGTCCATACCCCACCAGAGGTTGACCACATGACCCATCTTTTCCCTTTCCCAATTTCCGTTGAGGATATTACGCACCACATGTTCGTAAAACTTTCCCCACACCCAATAGGGGGAAGCCAACGGTGTCAGTGTGCCATCATCTCCGGCTATATACGTACCGTACTCGGTGAGCAGGCGGCTGCCCGACGGCGTATCCCTGTTGGAAATCACCTGAATACCCTCATCCAAGAACTCCCGGGTAGGATTTCCCGGCAGGCAGGACCATTTCAGACAGATTTTCGCGTCCGGATTTGTCAACTGCGCACCCAGAGCAAAGGCGTTGATAGAGGCCGGCACACCCCAAATGGGATAAGAGCCTACATATCCAATCCTGCCGTTTTTGCTCATTGCACCGGCGATAGCGCCCGTAATAAATTTCCCCTCGTAGATCCGGCTGTAATAAGTACAAACAGAGGCATAGGGCTGGCGCACAGAGCAATTGAAAAACCGAATTTTCGGATACTTCACAGAACCCTTCATTGCGGCGCTTATCAGCGGGGGCGCTGTGGTGAAGATCACTTCCGCGCCATCCGCCGCTGCCTGATCTATGCAAGCCTCCGCAAGCTCGGCGGTGGTGGCGTTCTCATATACCCGGGTGGTAACCGTTCTTCCCATAGCTTTTTCCAGATAGTCCCGCCCGGCTTCATGAGCCTGGGTCCACTGGCTGGTGAGGGCGGGATACTGGTGGATAAAGGCCACATTCAAATGGTCCACGCTCTTGATAATCTGCAGCAGCACATTTTTCTCATCCGGCGGCTCTGTTTTTACCTCCTGCTCGTGGGCAGATGCCGCCAACAGATTGGGCCAAAGCTTGGCAATGGATTTTTTCAGCTCCGCTGTGGTCATTTCCGTCAACGCGGAATAGGGATTTACCTCCAACCACAGCAACAGCGCATCCTCCGGCGCCGGCTTTTCCCCCGTGCCGCCTACGCTGTCCAAGGCTTCCACAAAGTAGTAGTAACCGATCCGTAAACGGCGGCGCTCCTCCTCCGTCCACACATGCTCTGCCGGGACGCCAACTGCGTTGAGGAGTTTTCCATATCCACCGGGCTCGCAGAACTGAATATCATACAGGCCAACATGCTTATAGAATTCCAGGAACTCATAGTAGGCCTTGACTCTGGGGGTGTCTTTCTGGACAGGCATAATCCGCTTTACATTGCCGCTGATTCTTACAGCTCCGAAATACCGCAGAACACTGACCCGTTTGTTGCCTTCCTGTACGTAGAAATTGCCCAGATACTCAAAGCACTCAATGGGATCGTGGATTCCCTCGTCTGACAGATGAGCCTTGCATAAGTGTGTCCACTTGGTACCAAACTCCGACTTTACATCCAAAAGAGGTCGGAAACTGCGGGTAAATGCGGTAATTCTGCCAGCCGTCTTTGTGCCCACAATCCGCTTCACAGGAATCTCCACCAGACCAACATTGGTATAAGTACCGGTTGCATCCGGCCCCAGGATCTCATCCAGCACCTCCGGATTAGGATCTATCCCTTTTTGGATACATTCTTTATATTCCTTCTGCCCTTCTTTTAGGGCTTTTGCATATTCTTCCATTGCTTCTGTACTATACATAAGCGCAACTCATCTCCCCAATTACAGTTCTTTTTGGATAAAGCCCCCATGATGTGGTACAAGCCAGCTATCCCACAAATCACACCGTATTTAGATATGAAGATTTCCAATCTAGCCCCGGTGTCTTGCATGCAGGGCACGGATACCCAAAACCAGAACCACGGGGAATACCACCGCTGCCAACAGGCCGGCCTTCAATTCTCCTCCCACAGCCTCCGTAACCGTACTGACCACGAAGGGGCCGGAAGAACATCCCACATCACCGGCCAGCGCCAACATTGCGAACATAGCTGTTCCGCCTTGAGGACAGTGCTTTGCGGACATACTCAGTGTGCCCGGCCACAAAATACCCACGGACAGACCGCACAGGCCGCAGCCCAGCAGCGACAGCAGGGGTATTGGAGAAAACACCGCGATCAGATAGCTGGCAACACACAGAAAACCACTAAATGTGACAAATTTCGCCAGAGGGATCCGGTCTCCTCTGACACCGTAAAACCAACGGCTCAGACCCATCAACACCGCAAACACACAGGGGCCTAACAAATCACCCACCGTTTTTGAGATCCGCAGACCCGTTTCGGCAAAGTAAGAGGACCACTGGCACATGGCTTGTTCACACGCGCCGGCGCAGATCATCAGCAAAACCAACAGCCAGAACACTTTGTTCTTGAACATTGCCTTTATGGACAGGCCATCCCCTTCACCGGTAAGAACCCGAATCGGCGCGATCGAAAACAGCACCGCATTTACCGCTGGCACAATGGCCCACAGGCAGGCCACCAGCCGCCAGCGTTCTGTACCTGCCACTGAGAAAAACAGGGTAGTCAGCAAAACCACAGCAGTATAGCCCCAGCAATAGAAGGAATGGAGCAGACTCATTACCGATTCCTTCCGCTCCAGAGGCAGCGCCTGTACCATAGGACTAACAAGCACCTCGATCATTCCGGCGCCAATTGCGTATACGGTAACACAAATAAGCAGTCCAGCATAGGCATTGCTCATCAGGTCCGGGAAAACAGCCAATCCTGCCACGCCAACCACACAGCACAGCTGACCTGCCACTGCGCAAACCCGGTAACCGACCCGTTCAGCATACTTCGCACCCAAAAGATCCACAATGATCTGCACAACAAAATTATAGCTGACCATAAATCCGATCTGGGCAAGGCTGAGGCTGAATTCTTTTTGGAGCACCACAAACAACAGCGGCAATAAATTAATGGTAATTGCCTGGCTGACATAACCAATATAGCAAGCATACAGTGTAATGCGGTAATTTGGTTTCATAATTATTCCATTCCTCATACTTTGTTTTTTCGATTATACAAAAGGTAAAAAACATTGTCAATACCGGGGTTCTTTTGTATTTACAATTGGCTTATCCTGTGATAAAATAGGAAATAATCCCCAAATTATTTTTTAATTTTTTTCTGTTATCCAACAGGATGCATTTTGTTGGGCACTTTCTGGCTGCCTGTTTCTCAAATAGATTCTGCTGGCACCTATGCCACTTGGAAATAAATCGACGGAGG
>JAZSRI010000051.1:0-6689 GCA_045538415.1 Faecousia sp.
AAATAGGAAATAATCCCCAAATTATTTTTTAATTTTTTTCTGTTATCCAACAGGATGCATTTTGTTGGGCACTTTCTGGCTGCCTGTTTCTCAAATAGATTCTGCTGGCACCTATGCCACTTGGAAATAAATCGACGGAGGGAAGAGTATGAAAGTTATCACTATCGGCAGAGAATTTGGCAGCGGCGGACGTGAACTGGGACGCCGGCTTTCTGAAGCACTTGGATTTGCGTATTATGACGGTGAGATTATCACTGCTATCGCTGAGCACAGCGGTATTGCGGAAAGCTACGTGGCCAGCATTGTTGAAAAATCCGCTTTAAATCCCTACCCCATCGTCTATGCCAGAACCCTGGGTACTCCCCACGTTCTGCCCGACCAACACTGGCAGATCATCAAATCCCAGAGCACCGTTCTTCAGGAACTGGCGCAGAAATCCGACTGTATTTTTGTAGGGCGCTGTGCCGACATGATTCTGAAGGACATGAATCCTTTGAATATATTCGTTTATGCAGACATGGAATCCAAACTGGCTCGCTGCAAGCTGAAAGCCCCGGAAGATGAGCATCTGACCGATAAGGAATTGGTGCGTAAAATCAAGCACACAGAAAAACTGCGCCAGCGTTATTACACCGCCATTACTGACCAGAAATGGGGCGTTAAGGAAAACTACCATCTCTGCGTCAATACCAGCAACCGTTCCGTCAAGAGTTTGGTGCCCTCTGTAACCGCCTTCTGCCAGGCCTGGTTCGAAGGAAAATAACTGTCTTTCCCATAAAAACGCCTGTGGTTAACCACAGGCTTTTTTTAGAAATGGGTAAACCAAGAGGCAAGTTTTCTGCCTGCCTTGTAAACAGGCACTTCCAGTTCCTTCTGGGCCTCCTGCAAGGCTTTTCGGATTTCAATTCCCTGAGGGCAGTGCTGTTCACACTTGCCGCAGCCTATGCATTGGGATGCGGCGGTGGCGTTTTTCCGCAGGGTGGTGCAAATCATGTAATCCACCAGCGCCCAGAATTTTCCCTCCTGAAACCGCCGATTGTAGGCAGCAAACACGCCGGGAATATCCACTCCCTTTGGGCACGGCTGACAATAGCCGCAGCCGGTGCATCCCACCTTCATGGTGGCATTGATTTGTGCCACCACCTGCTTGAGCAGTTCCTGTTCCTGCTGACCCATCTGGCCTGGCTGGGTTTGGGACGCTGTTTGGATATTCTCCCGAATCATCTGCTCTGTATTCATCCCGGAGAGCACCACGGTAACCTCCGGCTGGTCCCAAAGCCAACGGAACGCCCACTGGGCGGGGGTATAGGGGTATTTCCGGAACAGTCTCAACGCACTCTCCGGCAGATGGCTGACCAGCTTTCCGCCCCGCAAGGGCTCCATAATGATCACAGGCAAGCCCTTTTCATGGGCATAGCGCAGACCCTTACGGCCAGCTTGGGAGTGTTCGTCCATGTAGTTATACTGAATCTGACAGAAATCCCAATCATAGGCATCCACCAATTTACAGAACATGTCGGAATTGCCATGGTAGGAAAAGCCAACCTGCCGGATCTGGCCTGCCGCTTTTTTCTCCTCCAGCCACTGGGTGATTCCCAGCCCCTTCAGCCTGTCCCAGGTATCCGTATCTGTGAGCATGTGCATAAGATAATACTCTACATGATCTGTGCGCAGGCGCTTAAGCTCTTCCTGAAACAGTTTCTCCATGCTCTGACGGCTCTTGATTAGGTAGTGGGGCAGTTTTGTGGCAATATTCACCCTGTCCCGGACGCTGTTTTCCTCCAGAATCTGTCCCAGCACAGCCTCACTGCCCGGATAGACATAGGCTGTGTCAAAATAGTTCACGCCGCCTTCAATGGCTGCCATCACCTGTTTTTCCGTGTTGGCATAATCAATCTTGCCAAATTTCTTGTGAAACCGCATACAGCCAAAGCCCAAAATGGACAAAGCATTTCCGTATTTGTCCTGTCTGTAATTCATAGAAGCACCACCTTTATCCTACATTATATATCTGTTCTTTCCCTGACGCAAGAGCGCCCGGCAATAAAATACCCGGTTCTTTCCCGCTGCCGCCCATGCATATAACCCGGGTACCTCCGGTGGATAGAGAAAACTGGGAATATTCCAAATTTTGTGTATTTTGCGAATTGAAAACAGCAAAGCTAAGGGGTATGCTGTATGTGTATTGTTTTGCCCTTTTGGGGTGTAAAGAATTTTTGAAATTGTGAGGAACTGTATATGGCTATTCTTTCTCCTTCTATTTTGTCCGCGGATTACATGAATATGGAGCGGGATCTGGCAATGACCAAGCAGGCCGGTGTGAAATGGCTTCATGTGGATATTATGGACGGTATTTTTGTCCCCAATATCTCCTTCGGCCCCGGCTTTGTGAAGGCCATGCGCAAGGTTACCGACCTGGTTCTGGATGTGCACCTGATGATTGACCGCCCCATCCGCTATGTGGAGCAATTCTGCGCTGCAGGCTCTGACTATCTGACCATCCATGTGGAATCCGACACCCCCGAGAATACACTGGCTGCCCTGAACAAGATCCGCCAGCTGGGTGTAAAGCCCGGTATCGTGGTCAAGCCCAACACCCCCGCTGAGGATATCCGGGAGTATCTGCCTCTGGTGGACATGGTTCTGGTAATGACTGTGGAACCCGGTTTTGGCGGACAGAAGTTTATGGCCCACATGATGCCTAAGCTGAAGCAGCTGCGGCAGATGCTGGACGAGGTTAACCCTGCCTGCCATCTGGAAGTAGACGGCGGTGTGGATCTGACCACCGGTGTGACCTGTAAGGAAAACGGCGCGGATGTGCTGGTTGCCGGTTCCGCATTTTACGGAGCGCAGGACAAGCCCGCGTTCACCGCCCAAATCGAACTGTAAATCATCGACGCTTACGCCCCTGCGGAAACCGCAGGGGCGAATTTTGTCGAATTTTTTGTAAAACCCTATGAACCTAACGGAACATCCTTGTTCAAGTACACAAATTCGAACAAACGTACAGTTATTCTGTTGACAATCCGGCTTTTGCATACTATGATAGGTCTACGATGTACTTGATTCAGTACAACACATGGAAAGGAAGTGGATTTGTGTGGCCAATTATCGTATATCTGAAGCCGGGCAAACGGCACCCTGTAAGTTTGCTGCCGTCAGGCAGCGCAGACCCCCAGGCGCAAATCCCGGCAGGTTGGTGTTTGCGCTGCGGCAGCGAGATCTACAAAAAAGACATGTTCTTGTGCCGCAGATGTTTGGAAAGGAGTGACAACTATGCAGCAAAATCTTAGATACAGTCCCTGTCTGAGCTGTACCTCTGTAAGGGATCCGGGGAATTGCGAAAACAAAAACTGTGTCCGGTGGAGGAATTGGTTCATCCGCCGGTGGGACACCATTCGTTGCTACCCCAGAATGGAAATGGAACAAAAGCAGCCCACATTGGATGGGGTGAATATCGGCGGCATTTCCTATATGCTCCCACACCGGCTGCGGGAGTATCTGCAAAAAGATCCCTGCAGCAGCTGCGTGTGCCCCAAAGATCTGTGCAGCACTCCCTGCCCCACCAAGCGGGCATGGCTGACTTCCAGAAATGAGGTGATCCAATGAATTGGAAAGAGGAAGCAGCGGACAAGCTGCGAAGATACGATGCCATGCGTCTGGCCGTGACCAATATTCCGGAAGAATTGGAGCGTCTGGAGCAGGAGGCCGGTTCTCTGAGGGGCGCAGACCCCTCCAAAACCCGGATTATCAGCAGCAAATGTCAGGACAGCATACTGATTAACAATCTTGTACGCCGGGGTGAGCTCGCCAGCAATTTTAACCAGGCACAGAGTTGGCTGCGCACCACCAACCGGGCATTGGAGGCACTGACCCCGGAAGAACGGCTGGTACTCCACCGCCTGTATATCTGCCCGGAACGGGGGGCGCTGGAACGGCTTTGCTGCGAGTTGGGTGTAGAACAATCCAGCATCTACCGCAAGCGGGACAAGGCACTGCACCGGTTTACCATGGCGCTGTACGGTGTGGACAGCTAAACAACCGGACATAACACTGCCCACAGAAACGTCCCCATGGGCTGCAGCAAATGGATTGAAAAATCACCATTGGACAAATTCAGGGTGTGCTGCCCAGTGGCAGCACACCCTGATCGTCTTATTCTTTACGGAGCGGATTCTTCTTCCGTTTCCTCTTCCTCACAGGAAGAATCGGAGGTTTCCTCCTGTTCTTCGGTGTCTTCCAGAGCCGCAAGCTTCTCCGCGTTTTTCAGCTCCTGAACCTCCTGCTGGCCCCGCTTGTACTCCTTCCATGCCAGAATCAGCAGGAAAACACCACCGCCGCCCAGCACCAAAATACTCAGCAGCAACACCGGCACAGTGGGTGCTTCCGCTCCCCCTTCCACATACATACGCACAGTGGAATAGAGCAGATACAGTATATAGCCCGCTGCCAGCAGGCGAATCATCACCGTAGTACGCACACGGTTTTGCCGGGCGTAGGCAGTCTCCTGCCCAGAAGAATCCTGCGGTTCCTTTTTACCAAAAATGGACATAACTGTATCCTCCGGTTTTTTAGTCTCTTGGGGTGTCGGAAGTATCCCGCACAAGATCCTCCAAGGTGATGCCCTCGAAAAACTCATCGATCATCTTATCCAGCTTCTCCCACATAGGCTTGGTTTGGCAGCAAGTCTGCCGGGAGCAGGCTGCAGGCCCCTGCGCGGTACAGGACACTGCCGCAAGGCTGCCCTCTGTCAGTTTCAGGATACTTCCTACCGTGTAACTGTCGGGGGTACGGTTCAGCCGGTAGCCGCCGCCCTTCCCGTGAACCGCGTCTACAAAGCCAGCCTTGGACAGGGTGGTCATAATAGATTCCAGATACTTCTGGCTAATGCCCTCAGATTCGGCGATCTCTTTAAGCGGGATATACTCCTGCCCACCATGGAGAGCGAAATGCACCATCACCCGCAGGGCATAGCGTCCCTTTGTCGATACGATCATAGCTTAATGGCAGTGGCCGCAGTTGGCACAGTCGGGGAACTGTTTTTTGTCGTAGGGAATACCATTTTTGTCGTAGTAATCCCTCAGAGCCGACTTAATAGCCTCCTCTGCCAGCACAGAGCAGTGGAGCTTGTGGGCAGGCAGACCGTGGAGTGCCTCCGCTACCGCGTCATTGGTCAGCTTCATAGCCTCGCTGATAGGTTTGCCCTTAATCATCTCCGTCGCCATGGAGGAAGAGGCAATGGCAGAGCCGCAGCCGAAGGTCTCAAACTTTACATCCGCAATGATGTCATTTTCAATTTTCAGATAGATTTTCATAATATCGCCGCACTTGGCATTGCCAACTTCGCCAATGCCGTCGGCATCTTCAATCACGCCCACATTTCTGGGGTGGGTGAAATGATCCATAACAACTTCACTGTAAAGTGCCATAATGTTATCTCCTTTGTTACAAAATGTATTCTCTCTTGCCGGTCTGCAGGTCACGCCACACCGGGCTCATGTTCCGAAGCAGCTGGACTACTTCAGGAACCACAGACAAAATGTGCTCCACGTCCTGCTGGGTGTTTTCGTGGCACAAGGAAAGGCGTAGACTGCCATGGGCCACATCATGCACCCGGCCGATAGCCAGCAGCACATGGCTGGGATCTAAGCTGCCGGAGGTACAAGCAGAGCCGGAGGAGGCGCTTACGCCCTTGGCGTCCAGCAGCAGCAGCAGGGATTCTCCCTCGATTCCCTCAAAGCAGAAGCTCACATTGCCGGGCAGCCGGTTCACCGGGTCGCCGTTCAGACTGCTGTGGGGAATCTGGCTGAGACCCTGAATCAGTTGGTCCCGAAGCGCTGCCACCCTGGCGCTGTTCTGCTCCAGGTTGGCACAGGCATCCTCCAAAGCAGCCGCCAGACCTGCGATTCCCGGCAGGTTTTCTGTACCTGCCCGCTTGCCCCGCTCCTGGGCGCCGCCCTCAATCACATTCACCAGAGGAATGCCCCGGCGGACATACAGAGCGCCCACGCCCTTAGGGCCGTGGAACTTATGGCCGGACAGGCTGAGCATATCGATATTCTGCGCCTTTACGTCGATAGCAATGTGTCCCACTGCCTGAACAGCGTCCGTGTGGAACAGCACGCCCGCTTCCTTACAGACCGCGCCGATCTGGGCAATGGGCAGCACAGAGCCGATCTCATTGTTGGCGTACATTGTGGTCACCAGGCAGGTGTCCTCCCGGATGGCATCCTTGACCTGCTGGGCAGTCACCGTATGTCCCTGACGCACATCCAGCAGGGTCACTTCAAACCCCTGCTTTTCCAGTTTGTTCAGGGTATGCAGCACAGCGTGATGCTCAAAAGCGGTGGAAATGATATGTTTTTTCCCCTTGCGGGCACCATAATAGGCAGCGGAAAGAATGGCCTGATTGTCCGCCTCGCTGCCGCCGGAGGTAAAAATAATCTCCCGGGCTTCACAGCCCAGACACTTTGCTACCTTTGCCCGGGCATCATCCAGCATTTCCTTGGCCTCCTGGCCTACAGAGTGCAGGCTGGAGGGATTGCCGTAAACCGTCCGAAACGCAGGCATCATGGCGGCCAGCGCGTGTTCACTGATTTTGGTGGTCGCGGCATTATCAGCATATACTTGCATGTTCTATATCCTCCCAAAACGGGTATTTACCTAGTAGGTTTGTAGGTATGTTATCA
>JAZSRI010000128.1:0-8428 GCA_045538415.1 Faecousia sp.
TGCGGCCGTGTGGTTCGCGTCGGTGATAAGGTTGTCGGCGGTCCCGAATACGAGCCTCTGTGGGCTTACGGCGCCAACATGGACAACAACGATCTGGCTTCCATCAACGAAGCCAATATGTGGTGCAACGAGTACGGCCTGGACGCCATCTCCGTCCCCTGCACCATCGCCGCCGCCATGGAGCTGTACCAGCGCGGTGCCATCAAGCCTGAGGATTGCGACGGTGCTCTGCTGGAGTGGGGCAATCCCGCCTCCGCCATCGAGTGGACCAAGCGCATGGGCGATCCCAAGACCGAGCTGGATTGGCTGATGAGCTCCGGCTCCGCCCGTCTGTGCGAGCACTACGGTATGCCCGAAGTTTCCATGTCCGTCAAGAAGCAGGAAATGCCCGCTTATGACGCCCGCGGTGTTCAGGGCATCGGCATCACCTATGCTACCTCCAACCGCGGCGGCTGCCATGTCCGCGGCTACACCATCGCTCCCGAAGTCGTTGGCCTGCCTGTCCAGCTGGACCGCACCGTTACCAACGAAAAGGCTTTCTGGTCCAAGACCTTCCAGGATCTGACCGCTGTCATCGACTCCATGGGTCTGTGCCTGTTCACCTCCTTCGCTCTGGGCGCACCTGAGTACACCAAGCTGCTGAACGCAGCCTGCGGCACCGAGTACACCCCCGAGGAAGTTCTGGAGATCGGCGAGCGTATCTATAACATCGAGAGAATGTTCAACAAGGCTGCCGGCATGAAGCCCGAGGATGACCGTCTGCCCAAGCGTCTGCTGGAAGAGCCCATCCCCAACGGTCCCTCCAAGGGTCTGGTTTCTCAGCTGCCCGTCACCCTGCCCGAGTACTACAAGGTCCGTGGCTGGGAGGCTGCATTCCCCACCGACGAGACTCTGAAGCGTCTGGGTCTGGACGAGTGCGTAGGCAAGTAATTGCTGCTTGACTGAATTGCTCTCATAATCGTATAATAAGTAAGGGAGGGGTTCCGGCCCCTCCCTTTGATTCTATAAAAAGGAGAATCCCTATGATCGAAGTTCGCCTTTTTGCCGGTCTGCGTCAGGGCAGACAGAAGATTTACCAGATGGAGTCCGAGTCTTTGAAAAATGTGCAGGATATTATGGATACGCTGAATATTCAACGCGAGGAAGTGAACATTCTGCTGATCAACGGCTTCCATCAGAAGCCGGAAACCGAAGTGAAAGACGGAGATATCGTCTCTCTGTTCCCTGCTGTGGGAGGCGGCTGAGGATGGATGCGCGGTATCAGCGAAACATCCCTGCACTGACCAGGGAAGAGTGCGCGCTGCTGAGGACCAAGCGCCTGCTTGTTGTGGGCTGCGGCGGTTTGGGAGGGCATCTGATCGATCTGCTTGTCCGTGTTGGCATTGGTGCCATCCGGGCGGTGGATGGGGATGTATTTGAAGAATCCAATCTCAATCGGCAGCTGCTTTCTGAAGTACCGCTTCTGGGAGTCAGCAAGGCCAAAGCGGCGGCTCAGCGGGTCGGCCGGGTCAATCCGGAGGTGGAGATCGAGGCGCTGGAGTGCTATCTGACCGAGGCCAACGCGGCAGAACTGATTGCAGGCTGCGATGCGGTGCTGGATGGTCTGGATAATATCCACAGCCGCAGGATCCTCGCCCATGCCTGCGAAAAGGCCAATGTTCCCTATATCTTCGGTGCGATTCAGGGATGGATCGCCCAGGCAGCGATCTCTATGCCGGGAGATCACCTGGTGGAAAACCTGTACCCGGAAGGGACTGTTGTGAAGGACAAGAGCGTCCTCAGTTTTACCCCCGCCCTGTGCGCTTCCATGCAGGCTGCGCTGTGCGTAAAATATCTGGTAGGCCGTCCCGTAAAATCCGGAACGATCTACTACTTTGACCTGTTGAATCAGGAATTCGAAACAATCCCTATGGCATAAATCACCAAAAATCCGCGGAAGAAATCTCTTCTGCGGATTTATTGAATGCGTTGAATTCCATATCCCATTCCGATATAATAATAAAAAAGGAGGGATTGCCTATGGCATCTAAATATGCAGGCTACATGGGTAAGGTTGTTATGGTGGATCTGACCAGCGAAACTGTAACGGAATACCCCTGGAGTGACGAACAGAGGGAATTATATCTTGGCGGCAAGATCATGGCTGCCCGGATCCTCTGCGACCATCTGACAGGCAAGGAAACTGCCTTCTCGGAAGACAACTGGGTGGTGATCTCCACCGGTCCGCTTACCGGTACCGGCGCTCCCAGTTCTGCCCGGTTCAATATTTCCGCCCTGTCTCCCCAGACAGGAATTCTTGCCTCGTCCAACTGCGGCGGCAGCTTTGGTTTCCATCTGAAGAAGGCGGGCTTTGATGCCCTGATCCTCAAGGGAAAGTGTGCGGGAAGAAAGTGGCTGGAGATCAATGAGGAACAGTTTGTTTTTCATGATGCGGATAATCTGTGGGGAATGAAAGTGAGCGCGTGCCAGGAAAAGCTGGCCCAGCTTACGGGAAAGAAGAAATTCGGCAAGCTGTGTATAGGTCCCGCAGGTGAGAACCTGGTGAAATATGCCGCGGTCATTTCCGATGAGCGTGCCGCGGGCCGTACCGGTATGGGCGCTGTCCTTGGCTGGAAGGGTCTCAAGGCCATTACGGTCACCGGCAGCAAAACCGTCCCCGTCTACGACAAAGAAAAAACCGGCGAATGGTGCAAAAAGTGGTTTGCTTACCTGCAGAGTCATCCTCTTACCGGCAATCAGCTGCCAAAGGTAGGCACTGCGGGACTGGTCAGTTCCATGCAGATGCGGGGATTGCTTTCCACCAAAAACTATTCCGCAGGCCAATTTGAGCATTTCGAGGATGTCAGCGGTGAACGTCTGGCAGAGGAATTCAATGTTACAAACAAGGGCTGTCTGACCTGCCCCATCCGCTGTGCCAGAACCGTTATGGTTCAGGGCAAGGCCGTGAAGGGTCCGGAGCTGGAAACCTTGGGTCTGCTGGGCGGAAATATCTGTAACAACGATTTGCAGAAAATCCTGGACTGGAACTATGCGTTGGATGAACTGGGTATGGACACGATCTCCACTGCCAATACCATTGCCTGGGCCATGGAGGCAAACGAAAAGGGTCTGTGGGAGAATGGTCTGAAATTCGGAAAGACAGATAATCTTTCTGCTGTCTTTGACGATATTGCTCACCGCCGGGGAATCGGCGATGAACTGGCGGAAGGCAGCAAGCGCCTCAGCGAAAAATACGGCGGCAGGGAATTTGCCATGCACAGCAAGGGTCTGGAACTGGCAGCCTATGAACCGAGAAGAGCCGTGGGACAGGGCCTTGGTTATGCGGTGTCCAACCGGGGCGGCTGTCACCTGAATGGCGGCTATCTGGTGATTCTGGAGGGCTTGGGTTTGAATGTGGATGCCCAGACACCCAAAGCTAAGGCGGACTTTACCATGCTGTTCCAGGACTTGATGGAGACGATCTCCGCCTCCGGTCAGTGCCTCTTTACCTCTTACGCCTTCTTCCCCGGTTTTCTGCTGACCAAACCCAACGGTGTGATCACCCAGACGGTCAACAAGGTGGCGCCCCATATCGGCGGTGCTGTCCGGCTGATCAATAAGTGTCCCAGAGTGGCGGCACTTCACCTGCCGGTTTTCCATCATACCAAGATGATCAAGCTGGCAACGGGCATGTATATGGACTTCGGCAAATACATCCAGATCGGTGAACGGGGCTACACCATGGAGCGCTACATCAACTGTAAGTTCGGCATCAGCGCAGCCAATGATAAGCTCCCCAAACGGCTCACCGATGTGCCCCAGGATCCCAAGGATCCCAAAACCAAGGTGCCCCTGGAAATAATGAAGAAAACCTATTATGCGGCCCGGGGTTGGGATAAGAACGGCATCCCCACAGAAGCCACACTGCGAAAATTGAAGATCAAATGATTACTGTAAAATTGTTCGGTCTGCTGCGGCTGGAGTCCGGAATCAAGAAAAAGCAGCTGGAAGCAGACTCTGTTAAGCAGGTACTCACGGAACTGGAACGTTGCGGCATCCGAAAAAAAGAACTGGATAGCTGCATCATTCTGGTGAATGGAAAAAACGCAAGCAGGCGCAGCAGGCTAAACAGTGGAGACACGGTGGTGCTGATGTCTCCTGTGGCCGGCGGATAGCCTCGGGTTAAAGGAGGAAAAATCATGGAAATGCCTTACAAACTGGAAGTTCTCTGGTGCCGCACGTTTCAGAGCGTACTGAAAATCGGCAATTACTTTATGGGTTACCGGATGCCCAAATATCTGGAAGGCCCCGGCAAGATCAGGGAGCTGGGCGCGTTTCTGAAGGAAAAGGGTATCAATGATGTGCTGGTGGTCACCGGTTCCGGTATGGTCCGCCGTGGACAGGTGCAGCCTATGCTGGACGGCTTTGAGGCAAACGGCATCCGTTACACCCTGCAGACTTACACCACCACTGACCCCACTTCTGACGATGTGGAACTAGGTTACAAGACTTACAAAGAACACGGCTGCAAGTCCATCGTCGCCCTGGGCGGCGGCTCCAGAATCGACTGTGCCAAGGGCATTGCCGCAAAGGCTGTGCATCCGAAGAAAACCGTTGCCCAGCTTCAGGGCCTGCTGAAAGTCCACTGGCCCATTCCACCCTTCGTAGCCATTCCCACCACCGCTGGTGCCGGTTCGGAAACCACCGTGGCTGCCGTCATTACGGACTCCGCTACACATCGTAAGGCTGCCATCAACGATCCCTTCCTGATTCCCAAGTATGCGGTTCTGGATCCGGAGCTCACTGTCGGCCTGCCGCCCTATACCACTGCCACTACCGGTATGGATGCTCTGGCTCATGCCGTGGAAGCCTACACCAACAAGACCTACAATACTAAGCTGGAAAATAAGCTGGCAAAAGAAGCCGTCAAGCTGATCCATGACAATATTCTCAAAGTATTTGAGGATGGTTCTGTTCTGGAGGCCCGTCAGAATATGCAGCCGGGCGCCTTCTACGCAGGCCGCGCCTTCACCCGTGGCTGTGTTGGCTATGTCCACGCCATCGGCCACACCCTGGGCGGTCTGTACGGCGTTGCCCACGGTCTTGCCATGGCAGTGCTGCTGCCCCATGTGATGCGGGAATTCGGCGCATCGGCTCACAAACGCCTTGCAGAGCTTGCCGATGTCTGCGGCATGGCTGGTGCCAACGAGGCGGAAAAGGCCAATGCCTTCATCCGCTGGATCGAGGAGACCAACGCAAAGATGGGCCTGCCAGACAAGTTCGATGTGGTGAAGGACGAAGACATCGATCAGATGATTACCTGGGCCAGGAAGGAGGCCAATCCCCTGTACCCTGTCCCTGTGGTTTGGGGAAGAAAGGACTTCCGCCGGCTCATCGAATCCATTCGCAAATAAAGGACCGCTTTCAGGTATAGGCAGTATGCTCTTATCCAATCAGGCTGCCGCTGCTGTTTCTGATGAGAAAACAGAAAAATCCCGGGTTACCGCTTCTGGTAACCCGGGATAAAACTTATCCAGATAAAGACCTTCCCCCGGTTTTGATGGCAGACTCCGGAGCAAATGGACGCATGCTTAGGGCATTTTGCGTGGTTCTCATCTGTTGGCTCACACATGAGCCAGCAGACCCGTACAACATGGTATTTTCTTCGATTGTTCAGACATGGTACAAGCCCCCTCCCATGGATAATTTCGACCATTATACCATGGGAGAGGGCTTTCGTCGATAGAAAAACCGATGTTTTTATAAAAAGTGTGGTATTGCTTGCCTTAATAAATGTGGTACTTCCCGCATATTGGGGGATTTACTTAGGCAGGTTGGGGTAGATATTTACCGTCAACTTATCGTCCTGAGAGCGATATACAGTAGCCTTTTTCATGACCAGCTTCCAGAGCCTATTTTTCTCAGCCGGACTCAAAATCGGGTAGCTTTCCAGAATGTGCTGGGTGGTGGGGATGATCTGTACAGTCTCCTGTTTCTTTTGACTGCTTTCATCCTGCTGGCGAAGAAGGTCAGCTTCGGCACTCTGGAGTTGCTTGATCTCCTTTGCCAAGGATGCGTTCCGCTTGGTAAACATATCGATGGTGTACACGCCTTTCTCCAGATACTCGCAGATACTTTCTTGCTGAAGCTGGAGCTGGGCGAGCTGCCCGCGGACTGCTTCCAGTGCGGTAGCGATAGGATCACCTTTTGGCTGCTGGTCAGCTTCAATTTGAATCCTGTATTCATCCAGCCACTCCTGCATTGCGTCCCGGATGCTGTTTTCAACCACCTCACATTTAATGATTTTACAGTCGCATCCCCTGGTGGTACAGCGGAACCAAGGAGTAGGATTTCTGCGTTTATCAGGTACCGTCCGCTTCATAATTGCACCGCACTTTCCGCAGACAAGGATTCCTGCAAAGGGATTCTGGAGTTGACGGTCGGTATTGACAGAGGCATGGTTGCGTTTCTTCTGTGCTGCTTTAACCAGGGCCCACTGTTCTTCCGTGATGATCGGCTCATGCATCCCATCGTACAATTCGTAGTCATCGTTCAGGATGCGTGTCTTTGCAAGGAAGCCATCCTTGACCACTTTCTTCACAGGCTCTCTGCGCCAGCGAATCTTTCCTAAGTACACTTCGTTGGTCAGGATGTTCACGATGGAAGTCTGGCTCCACTGCCCTTTTCTGGCGGGGATGTGCATATCGTTAAGGGCATAGGCTATCGCATTGTAGCCCATGCCCTGTTTTCCATACATATCATAAATCATTTGAACGACCTTGGCTTCCTCCGGCTCGATGCGCAGGCTGTTGCCTTTGACACCGGGGAGTTTGTAAGGCCGGTATCCGTAGGGAGCCATGGATCCCATGAACTTGCCTTCGGATGCGGACTGGTTTCTGCCACGCACCAGCCGCTTGTTGATGGTTTTCAGCTCGTAGCGGCTGAACATGAATTTCATATCCGTGTCTAACTATTAAAAGTCAAGTCTTTTTTCAGGAAAATAATTCTGCTGCAAAAAGGGCGCACTAAAGTAAGCCCTCTTTCGAGTGCTAAAAATGAAATTGGAACAATTATCGAATTTGCGCCGGATCGTAAGGGATGTTTTTTGTCTGCAAAGTGTAGATCACTCGCAGCAGCTTCTTTGCAACATGTGTCAATGCCACGCGGTATGGCTTGCCCTCAGCCCGCTTTTTTGCGTAGTATTCAGCGAATACCGAATCATGAGTAATTAGAGGCAGGCAGGCGTTCATGAGAGCGTAGCGCAGGTAGGAAGAACCGTGTTTGACCATGTGACCGGTGTGTTCGGATTGACCGGATTGGAAGTATCCGGGTTCCAAGCCAGCAAATGACAGCATTTTAGAAGGATTTTCGTATTTGCTGAAATCCCCATATTCAGACAGAATTACGGCAGCAGATAAATAGCCAATGCCTGGGATCGTCAGGATCGGTGGATCAATGCCCATTATACATTCCTGAATCAATCCTTCCACCTCAGAAATTTTGGCATCTAACTGTGCTTGAATGTCCAAAAGCATATCCATCTGCTGCAGAAGAAAATCGTCAGACCTTCCGACCGTGTTCTTAGCCAGAGATTTGAGCTGCACAAATTTTGCCATGGTGAATCTGCCTCTGGATTTCTTGCGCAGGATCTCATAAGACTTTGCATTCATGTTGCCGATTCTTTCGGGAGATTGATAATTAGCCAGGATGTAAAGCGCTGTGGCAGAGAAGCGGCCCTCAAAGAAAGGCTTGAACTCTGGGAACACTTTATCAAGGATGTTGGTAAGCTCTACAAGTTGTCTGGACCGCTGCCGAACAAGGGAGTCCCTAAATCTTGTTAGTGACTTCAACTTATCCATGTGATAGAATGACGGTGGATAGGGTTTGTACTCTACCGTCATGAGATATTGGGCGATGTATTCTGCGTCAAGAGTATCGGTCTTTGTGTTTCTGAGAGATTTGCTGCGAACAAATCTCGAAATCAGAAGAGGATTGATCTCCATGAATGAGAAGCCGTTGGATTCAAGGAACAGCTTCAGATTTTGCCCGTAATGACCGGTAGACTCAAACCCTATTTTCTTTTCACCATCCAACGCATCCAGTAGATGCTTGAATAGTAAAAAGCCCTCGCAGTCATTACTGAATGACCACGAGGATGTGATGACATCGCCAAGTTCATCGACGATGGCGCAGTCATGCTTGAATTTTGAAATGTCGATTCCTACAAAGTACATTGGTTTCCTCCTTTTGAAATTCTGCACTGCTGTTTGCCACAGTGGACTTGCCTATGTATACACGCAGAAATAAAACGTCAAAGCGTTAACTAACTGATTACCAATTCAGACAAGTCACTGTGGTTTGAGACACCTCCAAACGGTCAAGCCGTATTACTTTAGCAACAAATCCACAGTGCTTGTACTGATTATAACGCAGGTAGCTACTCCTGCGA
>JAZSRI010000124.1:0-13662 GCA_045538415.1 Faecousia sp.
GATTACCGGTGGTGTAGTGATGCCTACCTTGTATGTGGGAACAGAGCGGGAGCGTCCTGCTTATATTCTGGAGGCAAAGGGCTTCCAAGACCCCGAACATCAATACATCGTTGGCATGGATGTACCAAATAATTCCATGAAAAGCTATTATGCAAGGGAAGAAGTGTTTGCGCTTATTATCCGAGAGCATCTGCGTCTTCTGGTGCAGCAGGGTTACAAGCTGATTGTGATTGTCAATGGGCATGGCGCTTGGGGACAGCGGGAAAGCCTTAACCGTCTTGCTGTTGAGTTCAGTAACGAAACGCCCAGCAAGGTGATTGCGTACATGCCGGAAATTGCTGAACCGGAGGAGCTTCTTGATTTTGGACACGGAACATTAGTGGAAACGTCCCTGATTCGTGGTATCTGTGATGAACATGTGGATCTGAGTGCGCTTCCGCCCAGGGATGTGCCCCTGAAGTATGTGGACTACGGCATTGCAGATGACAGCGTATTCGAGGGAAAACGGACTCCCGGGGACGCTGTGATCTTCGATCCGCGGGATGCGACTGTGGAACTTGGCAGAAAATGCATAGACACAGCCGTTAAAAAGCTTGTGGAGCTTGTATCGAAAACCTACAGGGAACTGTAAAAATGTTTATACTGACATGAATGAAAACGGGCCCAAGACATAAGTCTTTGGGCCGTTTTGCCATGTACTATTTTGCGGAAAGGGGTACACTCCTGCGCAGGATACTCATTGCCGGTACCTGTTGAGGTAACTGAATTTTAAAGCGCATCTGAGGTGTTCTTGGTTCCTCCAAGGGATTTCCGTCCATATCCTCCATGACGGGAATCTGGAAGGAGGAGGGACGCAGATCCGGTCCCACAAGCTCCATAGCATCTCCGGCAGTAAATTTATTGCGAAGACTGCAGACGGCAAGGCCTGTCTCGTCACAGCTTTCCACCAGGGCGCAGATTTGCCATTGGCGGATATAGCGGGAATTTTCTGTGTACTGGCCCGGATATCCGTAGTAGAAGCCTGTGGAGTAGATCCGGTGAGACACATGGTCCACTTCATCACGCCAAACTTGGTCAACAGGTCTGCCTGCGGTCACATCATCAATCACATGCCTGTAAGCACCGGTCACGATGGCAGCATAGTAAGCTGACTTTGCCCGGCCCTCAATCTTTATGCAGTCAATTCCCACATCCATCAGATCCTTGATATGGTCAATGGTGCACATATCCCGGGAGTTAAGAATATAGGTTCCTTTTTCGTCCTCGTAGACAGGGAAATACTCACCGGGCCGCTTTTCTTCCATCAGAGCGTATTGGTAACGACAGGGCTGGGCGCAAGCTCCGCGATTGGAATCACGCCCGGTCATATAGTTACTAAGCAGGCATCTGCCGGAATAACTGACGCACATTGCGCCGTGACCGAAGGTCTCAATCTGAAGATCCTTAGGTGTTTTCTGACGAATCGTTGCCACTTCCTCAAGGCTCAGTTCACGTGCCAGAACCACACGCTGGGCACCAAGGTCATACCATGCGTTGGCACACTCATAGTTGGAAACTGACTGCTGCGTGGAGATGTGCCGCTGGCATTTGGGCGCGTATTTCCCAGCAAGGGTGAACGCACCCAGATCCGCCAAAATCAATGCGTCTACACCCGCATCCTGCAGTTGCTCTAGATAAGCGGGCAGAGATACAACCTCGTCATTGCGGGGCATGGTGTTCACGGTGACGTGTACACTGACACCGTGACTGTGGGCAAAATCCACAGCCTTTGGAAGCTCCTCCGGGGTAAAATTCCCGGCGAAGGAGCGCATACCAAAATCGGTACCTGCCAGATATACGGAATCCGCGCCGTAAAGCACAGCCATTTTCAGCCGCTCCATATCTCCGGCGGGGCTTAAAAGTTCCAGTTTTCTATCCATTACAACCCCAATCTCTCCAAGACACGCAGGTGGCCTTCGTAGGTTTCGCTAAACACATGCTCTCTTTGCTCACGGTCGTACACGAAATAGTGGTAATCGGTGTCATTGGGGTCAAGAGCGGCATATAGGGCAAAGGTGCCGGGATTGCAGATGGGTCCGGGGGGCAGACCTTGGTGATTCCGGGTGTTATAGGGACTGTCAAAGTCCAAATGCTCCGTTGTAAGCTGGTTGATTTCCCCAAAATAATCCCCAATCGCGTAATACACGGTAGCGTCGGAATCCAGATAGGGGTAGCTGGTGGGGTTTGTTACACGGTTATAGAAAACGGAAGCGATGTCATAGCTTTCCACATCCGTGGCCATTTCCTTCTGCACGATGGAAGCAAGAGTAAGGGCTTTGTGCAGAGTCAGAGGATTTTCCTGAATATATTCTTCGCTGTGTCCGTTATCTGCAAGCATTTCGGCATAACGCTGCTGCAAAAGGGCCAGGTCTTCATGCATTAGATCGGTGAAGCGGTCATCAAACTCATCCAGGAACTTTTCAAGTACACGTTTAGGCGCATCGTCTGTGTAGAAGGTGTAGGTGTCAGGTGCCAGATAACCCTCCAGACAATACTTATCGCCACGGGGGACATCTTCAAGGAACCAGTAATCGTCCAATTCTCCCTCAGCGGCCCACTGTTCCATTTCCTCTACGGTGCAGACCTTGTTGTCCTCCAGTATCTTAAAGATCTGTGCGCAGTTGGCACCTTCCGGGAAGAGTACATCCACCACTTCACGGGCGGGAGCATAAGAACCCATGCCGTTGATCATGGCGTTGTAGTCCAGCTGGGCGTTCAGTGTAAAAGTACCGACGCTGATGTTTTCGTCCTTACCGGTAATTTCAGCAAAGAACTTGAACAGACCCGGATAGTTAATCAGCTTTGCGTCCCCCAACTTTTGGGAGATGGACTCAATGTCATCACTTTCTGTAATGGTGATGGTAACCTGCTGATCCTTTTTGCCGAAAGCCATCAGATCCGCGCAGCATACCCAAATGGTGCGGCCAAGAGATACACCGATGGTAACGATCAGCAGCAGCCAGATAGCTGTAGCCAACAGGTGGGGGATTCCCAACAGACCATATCCTTTTTTCATGCCGGGACGGCGTTTTTTCACGATCTGCTTTTTTCTTGCGCAACGGCTGAGTTTCGTTTCCTCCGGCTGGGGTACGTCCTCCTGCACCTCAATTGGAGGGAGAGTTTCAACCTCAGGCATTGGTTCCTCCGGGGCGGCTTCAGACGGCATATCGTCCCAGTTTTCTGCCAGAATATTTTCGATATTCAGCTGATCCGGGTGCCGCAAACCGGCAGAAATCAAGGCTGTCTCATCCAGCCCAAAATCTTGGGTGTTCTGGGTTTGCTCCAGAGCGTTGTCCAGCCAGTTGTCCTCATTCTGCTCCGGCCGGTTTGTGTTTTGATTATCCATAATTTCCTCCAAAGAATCAGCGGATCACGAATTGAGAAGCGATTTTCTGAGAGACTTCATGACCCTTCAGCGCTTCCACCAGCTTCAGGCCAAAGGGAATCGCGCAGCCGGCAGAGGTGCCGGTGATCAGTTTCCCGTCCTGTACACAGGCTTCGTTCTGCGCCATCACAGCAGTTCCCATGCCGTTTTCACAGCCCGGGTAGCAGGTGGCGTTTTTCCCGTCTGTAATGTGCAGGTCAGCCAGAACAGTGGGGCCGGCGCAGATGGCGGCAACATATTTCCCGTTTTCCCAGGCGAACGCCAGAGCATCCATGGCCAGTTTGCTGGCTCTTACGGATGCCACACCACCCAGACCACCGGGAAGGACGATCATTTCCAGATCCGTCAGGTCCATTTGGTCGATGGTGATGTCCGCCTCAACGCCGATATTGTGGGCACCGTAAATTAGTTTCCCGGTAACACCCACCGTCATTACTTCAATGCCGGCACGGCGCATCAAGTCCAGAGGCGCGATTGCTTCCGTTTCTTCAAAACCTGTACCCAATAACAGATATACCATAGTTTAACCCTCCAGACAGTGTTTTACGTGCGTGTAAATTTCGTTGTGAATATCTTCTATAGTGCGCATCGCCCCATCCTGAACGCAGGAAATGACGGTCCAGTTATAAAAATCAGCGGCCTTACGTCCCATTTTCCTGCAGGTAGCAAGGTAGGAGCTGTCCTTTTCGTGAATGTCTGCCTTGGTGTTGGTGTCTTGCTCCCTGTGACGCAGCAGCATTTCCGTAAAGTCTGTGGGGACATCCAAATAAATGGTCAAATCCGGACGGGGAAGCCCCAGTTTGTTGTATTCCAAGTCATAAAGCCACTGCAGATATTGCTCCTGTCCATCTTCCGGCTCTTTGGAAGCCTGATGCACCGCGTTGGAGGTGGTGTACCGGTCAGATAGGACAAGACCTCCGTTTTCATACCAATTGCCCCAATCCATCTTGTAGGAAGCAAAGCGGTCAACCGCGTAGAAAGTGGATGCGGCATAGGCGTTCACATCCGTGGGCTTAGAACCAAACTGACCGCCGAGATACATCCGAATCAGTGCGGAACTGTCCTGCTCATAACGGGGGAATACAATGCGCTGGAACCGGATGTTTTCACGCTCCAGACGCTCAGACAGAAGCTTAAACTGAGTTGACTTACCGGAACCGTCTGTTCCTTCAATTACAATTAGCTTTCCCATATTTTTAACAATGCCTCCCAAAATTTGAAGACCTTTCTTAGATATAAAACATCAACATAAAATATATCACAATTTCTGCCTTTTGTCCACCCACAGGAGACTTCCAAATCTTAATTTTCTGTGAAAGGAGGAAACTTGGGGAAAACACGTTGCAAAAAATGAAAATAACTGTTAGAATATAATCGTTAAAATATGGCTAAAGGACGAAAATAGAGAAATGGATGACAGTAACATTACCTTTGCCGATCTTGGCCTTTCCCAGCAGATGCTCAAAGCGCTGGAGAAAAAGGGCTACGGCTACCCCACCACCATACAGCAGCTGGCAATCCCATCCTTCATGCAGTGGAAAGATGTGATTGCAAAGGCACCTACCGGAACCGGAAAGACCTTTGCTTTCGGTATTCCTATGATCGAGCACGTGGATGCTGATTGTCCGGAGGTACAGGGATTGATTCTGGCACCTACCCGGGAACTGGCGATCCAGATCGGGGATGAGCTTCGTGGACTTTTGACCTATTATCAGGGTATCCGGGTAGCAGTACTTTATGGCGGCGCCGGCATTGTAGGGCAGGCAAAACAGCTGGAGAAGAAGCCCCAGATTGTGGTAGCCACACCGGGCCGGCTGATGGATCATTACAACCGTAAGAATATTCGCTTGGACAAGATTCAGACAGTGGTGCTGGATGAAGCGGACCGGATGCTGGACATGGGCTTCTTTAAAGACGTGACCCGCATTATTGAGAAAATTAAGAACAGAAAAAATCTGGGTCTGTTCTCCGCGACTATCTCCCAAGAGGTTATGACTGTATCCTGGATGTACCAGCGGGATGAGGTGGAGATCACCGTAGAACCCAAAATGGAGGACCGCCCCGATATTGACCAGTACAGCATTACCGTTTCCCCCCTGGAAAAGGCGGAAACCACACTCCGGCTGATTCGCACCCAGGGATACGAACGGGTGATGATTTTCTGCAACACCAAGCATATGTGCCAGCGCCTGTGTGATGATTTCCAGCGGGCCGGGGCAGATTGCGACTGTATCCACGGTGACATTCGGCAGAGCCAGCGGGAGAGGACCATGCAGCGTTACCGTGACGGAAAACTGGCTATTTTGATTGCTACGGACGTTGCTTCCCGGGGAATCGACGTGGACGATGTGGACTGCGTTATCAACTTTGATATTCCTGAGGAGAATGAATACTATGTCCATCGCATTGGCAGAACCGGACGGGCAAAGCGCAAGGGTATCGCTTGGTCGGTGATCGGCAATTTCCCGGAGAAGGCCAAGCTGGACGAGATTGCGAAATTCTCCAACTACACCATTACCCCTATGCTTCTGGGCAGTGACGGCAGCCTGACCGCGGAACAGGTTAAGGCACCGGTCATTAAGAAGCGTTTCCGTTGACACCCCGGGAGGAGGGCTTTCTGCTGCTGACAGGAAGCCTTGGAAACCCGGACAGAAAAGTGCTTACGGTTGCCCAGTTCCGCACCCTGGCATCCCGGGTACAGAACAGAGCCACAACAGAAACAGGAATACAGCTGGATATAGGTGTCCTGAAAAGACTGGGTTACGATGAGCAGATGGCGCTGCGGATTGTTTCTTTGCTGGATGAGGCAGATTTGGTTCACAGTTATCTGCGCCGGGGTCAAAAGAAGGATTGTGCTCCCATTACACGGATCAGCGAAAACTATCCGCTGGTGGTTCGCAAGCGGTTGGGTCTGGACAGCCCCGGTTGTTTGTGGGCTAAGGGTGATACGCAGATACTTAATACCCCTAAGATATCTCTTGTAGGCAGCAGGGTTTTGCAGCAGAAGAACCTTGCATTTGCCCGGGAGGTGGGTAAACAGGCTGCCAGACAGGGATTTACCCTTGTCTCCGGGAACGCCCGGGGAGCTGACAGGGAGGCGCAGCAGGCTTGCCTTGATAACGGTGGCCGGGTCATTAGTGTGGTGGCAGACGCATTGGAAAAATATCCGCTGTGTAAGAATATTTTATATCTTTCAGAGGACGGATTTGATCTTCCTTTCAGCACTCAGCGGGCATTGAGCCGTAACCGGGTTATTCACACACTGGGCATGGCAGCAATCGTTTGTCAATGCCGCCTAAGAGTGGGAGGCAGCTGGCACGGTGCAACCCAGAACCTTAAGTACAACTGGAGTCCCGTACATTGCTTCCGGGATGGCTCTGTGGCAGCTGAGGAGCTTGTCCAACTGGGAGCTGAGTATGTAGATATGAAATCTCTGACTGACCTTTCTGCCTTGGCTGGGTCTGTCTCACAAATAAAAATGGAGGAACTTTTATGAGCAGAGCGGATGAACTTTACCGCCAGACATGTCTGGATATTCTGGAGAATGGTTTTTACGATACCGATCTTCAGGTACGCCCCCATTGGGAGGATGGTACCCCTGCCCACACGGTTAAAAAGTTTGGTGTTGTGAACCGGTACAATCTGAAGGAAGAATTTCCCCTTATGACCCTGCGCCGTACCTATTGGAAATCTGCTCTGGACGAGCTGCTTTGGATTTGGCAGAAGAAGTCCAACCGTATCTGCGATCTTGGCAGTCACGTGTGGGACGAGTGGGCAGGCGAGGACGGTACCATCGGCAAGGCCTACGGTTACCAGCTGGGTATTAAATACCAGTTCAAAGAGGGCGAGTTTGACCAGGTGGACAGGGTTCTGTACGACCTGAAGCACAATCCTGCCTCCCGGCGGATACTCACCAGTCTTTATAATTTCCAGGATCTCAATGAGATGAATCTGTATCCCTGCGCCTATTCCATGACCTTCAATGTGTCCGGAAACACCTTGAACGCGATTTTGAATCAGCGCAGTCAGGATATGCTTGCCGCAAACAACTGGAATGTGTGCCAGTACTCCATGCTGCTGATGATGATGGCACAGGCCTCCGGTCTGGAAGCGGGCGAGCTGGTTCACGTGATCGCGGACTGCCATATCTACGACCGTCACATCCCCGCTGTTAAGGCAATGCTGGAGAAAGAAGGCTTCGACGCACCAAAGGTCACACTGGATCCGTCCATTACCGATTTCTACCAGTTCACAAAGGACAGCTTTAAGGTAGAGGGTTATCAGTACCATGATTTCAATTTTGAAATTCCCATGGCTATTTGAGGTTAACTATGGAACTGATCGTTGCGGTATATGATGATTGGGGTATTGGCAAAGATGGTACCCAGCCCATTGCCCTGTCAGCAGACAGAAAATTCTTCCGTCAGACCACCAAAGGTGCTATGGTAATTGTAGGAAGAAAAACGCTGGCCGATTTCCCCGGCGGGCAGCCGCTGCCTAACCGTGTGAATGTTGTCCTCTCCCGGCAAGATATCCAAATTGACGGCGCTGTGGTGTGCAAAACACCGGAGGAAGCGGCTAAGGTGGCAGAAACAGCGGAGCGGGCAATGGTTATCGGAGGCGGCAGTGTGTACAGGCAGATGCTCCCCATGTGCGACACTGCTTATGTGACAAAGGTGCATGCCTTGCCGGAATCGGACACCTATTTCCACAATCTGGATACTGACCCCCAGTGGCGCCTGGTAGAGGTGCTTCAGTCCGGCCAGGAGAACGGTATTGATTACGAAATGTGCCTGTACAAAAAGTATGACAATGAAATCGAGGATGCCTGAGCATCCTCGATTTTTTACTGAATGTGGGTGTGATTGTTGATATGATCCTGGCAGTAGCAGTGGTAGCCACTGCACCTGGAGCAGTACCGGAACTCAAGCTCCGGGTTGGAAACATCGGTGCGTCCACACACGGAACACTTATGGGTATAGGGCGCCTTTACGGTGGCGGTTGTTGCCTGATAGGAACCGGCAGTGGGGAAGGGGACTACCTTTTTCACTGCCCGTTTCTTTTTGAAGAGCCTCCGGGCGTTTAACCGCCAGGACATGGGAATCACATTGAGAACATCCTTGCCAAAGAACAGGAAATAGTTGGCAATGGCAATCAGTGGGAACAGATTGTAGGGGAAGTAAACCACAGGGAAGGTGAGCCGGATCACGTCCGCAAAGGTCAGCACCAAATCTATCAGAGCAAAAATCCAAGCCCGTACCGGAATGATGAAAAGAAACAGAAACTGCGCGTCCGGGTACATGGTGGCGTAGCCAAGGAACAGACTCATGTTGAGATAGGTTACATTCACAGGGGAATTGAAAACCAGTCCGTAGATATCCATCAAAAGTATACCGGTCAAATAAAAAAGATTGAACTTCAGTGTTCCCCAGCTGTTCTCCATGGCCCGTCCCAGGGAATAGTAGCAGAAAAGACCAATAGCGGTTAAAAGAGCATTACCTGCGTTGTAGGTAAAGGCATAGGTAAACAGCCGCCAGATCTGCCCACGGAGAATGGCTTCCCGGTCAAAATGAAGGGCATAATAGAGGGCATTGCTCTCATCAACCATACTCATAAAATACACGATGGCACTGCCAATTGCCACATAAAGCATCAAATTGGGGATGCCCCAGCGGCGGTTTTGGAAACAGAAACGGTCGAAACGTCTGCGAAGATTTTTCAAGCTTCTCAACTCCTAAATAGATTGCAACTATCATATCAGTTTTCCATAAAAAAGTCTATATAGGAATTATGAACATTACGGGTGAAAATTAACAGTTGACAAGTAAGAAATTTGCGGTAAAATGTTTTGGTAACTGCATATACGCCTTATCAAGAGTGGTGGAGGGACCGGCCCTATGAAACCCGGCAACCTGCAGAGAAGAAAATTTTCTCGAGCTTGGTGCCAAATCCGGCGGCAACGAAAGATGAGGGTTCGATTTTGCGCACATCGAATCTTCGGTGTGCGGTTTTTTCTAAGAAAAATAAAGGAGAATGTATATGGAGAAACATTTATTTACTTCCGAGTGTGTGACCTGCGGTCACCCCGACAAGGTGGCGGATGCCATTTCCGATGGCATTCTGGATGCCTGCCTTGCCCAGGACCCCAACGCCCGTGTTGCCTGCGAAACTATGGTGACTGCTAACTTTTGCCTGATCTGCGGGGAAATCACCACCGGCGCTGTGGTGGATTATCCTGCGGTAGCACGACAGGTTATCAAAAAAATCGGATACAACAATCCGGATGATAACTTTGATTGGGAGTCGGTGGAGATTCTGTGTAAGATTCACACCCAGTCGGCAGACATTGCCCTGGGCACCAATGACGAAGTGGGTGGCGCGGGAGATCAGGGTATGATGTTTGGCGGTGCCTGCACACACACCCCGGAGCTGATGCCCCTGCCTGCTGCTTTGGCGCGGGCACTGGCCAACAGGCTCACACTGTGCGTACAGAGCAATGACCTGCTCCGCCCTGACGGCAAGACCCAAGTCACAGCGGAACTGGACGGGCAAGGGAACGTGATTGGCATTGATACAGTGGTGGTTTCCATCATGCACAGCCCGGATTTTGAGATTAGTGAACTCAGAAAATATATCCGGGACGGCGTGATCGCCCCTGTTTTGAAGCAGTATGGTTTTGACATTTCCGGTGTGAATCACATTCATATCAACCCCACGGGAAATTTCGTCATCGGCGGCCCTAACGGCGATACCGGGCTTACCGGCAGAAAGATTATCGTAGATACCTATGGGGGATGGTTTTCCCACGGAGGCGGCGCTTTCTCCGGCAAAGACCCCACAAAAGTGGACAGAAGCGGTGCTTATATGGCACGGTATATGGCCATGAATCTGGTAGCTGCCGGTCTTGCGGAAACGGCGCAAGTACAGTTAGCCTACGCCATCGGTGTGGCGGAGCCGGTGTCTGTTCGTGTGGAAACCTACGGCACTGGTAAACTCCCTGATGAGGAACTGACCAAATTGCTGCGGAAGTCCTGCGATCTTACCCCGGGCGGCATTATCCGGAAATTACAGCTGCGCCGCCCAATTTATGGTCAAACCGCCCTCTGCGGTCACTTTGGTGTTGAGGAGTACCCCTGGGAGCAAACTGACCTTGCGGAAACACTTAAAAAACTTGCAGGAATGTGAGAAAAATTGGAGTATCTTGGGCCTGTTTTTCAGGGATAGGACATTTTATAGAAGCCATTTTTTATGACTGGGACGATGGCTAATTGTGATTCTCATTTCCTTTGCGGCTGTGTAAAACCTAAGCGACTCATCAAAATTGGTGAGTCGCTTTATATTTTCTTTGCAATTCGTCAAGAATGTGTTATGATACTATATATGTAAGTAATGCGGAGGGATAGTATGCTTGATTATATCAGAATTGCATGCGCGGTGCCTGCAGTAAAACCCGGCGATACAAAGCTGAATACCCAGCAGATCTGTAATTATATTGAGAAAGCTGACGCTCAGAATGTGGACTTGCTTCTGTTCCCGGAGCTTGCCATTACCGGCTATACCTGTGGTGACCTGTTCTTTCAGGACGCTCTGTGGAATGGTGTTAAAAAAGGCATCCGGCAGATTGCCCGGTATTCTGGTGCCCACCCGGATATGTATATTGTTGTAGGTTCTCCGGTTCGGCTAAAGGGCAGCCTGTTTAATTGCGCGATTGTGTTCCATGCCGGTGTGCTGCGTGGGATTGTTCCCAAGACTTATCTGTCCGGCGATGAGGGACGCTGGTTCCTTTCCGGCAATGATGTTCTGCAAACGGTTAAAGGACAGGATGTGTTCGACTGTCAGGAGCTGGGGGATGCCCTTCTTGGAACGGATCTGCTGATGGAAATGGCAGGTGGCGCAGTGTTGGGCATTGAGATTTGCGAAGATGTGAATGCCCCTATCCCAACCTCTACCATGCTGGCTCTTAATGGCGCCAATGTGATTGCGAATCTGTCTGCTTCCAATGAACTGGCGGGGAAGGGAGAGCTTCGCCGGAACGTGGTAAGGCTGCAGTCCGGTGTGTGCAACTGCGTCTATGCCTACTGTTCTGCCGGATACACGGAATCCACTTCTGATCTGGTCTATTCAGGCCACAGCATCGTCGCGGAAAACGGGCGTATCCTTCGGCAGAACGATAAACTGCCGGATACGGATTATATGATCCTGCAAGATTGCGATCTGGGTAAAGTGAATGCTGACAGGATGAAAAACATCTCCTTCCGCAGCGCCGCCGCAAAACACGCTTCCACCAGCTACACAACTGTGCCCATGGTGGGAAGGGAAGAACTTCGCTCCGACGGCAGCCTGTATCAGCTTCGTAAGCTGCCCTTTGTTCCTTCTGATAAGGTGTCCCGCATGCAGAGGTGTAAGGATATTTTCCAGCTGCAGGTCACTGGCCTGAAGCAGCGCCTTGCCACCATCAATGCCAATCCTGTGCTGGGTATCTCCGGTGGACTGGATTCTACTCTTGCCCTTCTGGTGGCTGTGGAGGCAGCGCGTCAGCTGGGACGGCCCGCGTCCAGCGTTTATGGCGTTACCATGCCCTGCTTTGGCACCTCCGACAGAACCTACCGCAACGCATGGGACTTGATGCGTATTTTGGGGATTAGCTGCAAGGAAATCAGCATCAAGGATGCGGTGACCACCCATTTCCGGGATATTGGTCATGATATTTCCGTATGCAACGGAACTTTTGAAAATTCCCAGGCAAGAGAGCGGACACAGATCCTGATGGACTACTCCAGTACGGTGAACGGCATTGTTGTGGGTACGGGAGATTTGAGCGAATTGGCTCTGGGTTGGTGCACCTATAACGGTGACCATATGAGCATGTATGGTGTGAACGGAACAGTTCCCAAAACACTGATTCGCTGGATCATTGAGGCTGTTTCTCAGGACACGGTGTTTGCCCCGGCTAAGAAGGTTCTGGAGGATATTTTGGATACACCCATCAGCCCGGAATTGCTTCCTCCGGACGCTTCCGGTAAGATCTCCCAGCATACGGAGGATCTGGTGGGACCTTATGCCCTCCATGATTTCTTCCTTTACCATGTGCTGCGCTATGGCTTCAGCCCCACAAAGATATATACACTGGCCTGCCGGGCGTTTAAGGACGATTTTGACGGTGAGACCATTAAAAAATGGTTGTCTACCTTCTACCGCCGTTTTTTCACACAGCAGTTTAAGCGAAATTGTATGCCCGACGGTGTGAAGGTAGGTACCATTGGCCTTGGACCCAGAGGAGATCTGCGTATGCCCAGTGAGGCCTCTGCCCGTGTGTGGCTGGACGAAATTTCATCACTATGAATTGCTACAGGGTGCGCTTTTCGCGCACCCTGTGATTCTTTACAGCAGAATAGGCTGAAGCTGCTTTCCTTCCATTGCGTACTGGAGCGTCTTTTCTATTTGTGTAAAATCGGCAATCATGCTGGTAGGTTTCTTCCCAGGGTCATCCTGCCCAAAGGGCACAAAATAATAGTTCTTTCTGTTCAGAAGTCTGCCGATATTTTCTGCCCCGCCGGAGAGAGCGTCATTTGTAGATACGGCCAAGATTACGGGACGTCCGTTGCGCAAATGGCTTTTTACAGCCATGGTCACAGGAGTGTCGGCAATGCCGTTCGACAGCTTCGCCAGGGTGTTTCCTGTGCACGGGGCGACAATCAGGGCATCCAGTAACTTTTTTGGACCAATTGGCTCCACTTGCTCGATGGTATGCAGGGGCATAGTACCGCAGATTCTTGTCGCTTTTTCTATGTGCTCTTTTGCAGCGCCAAATCTTGAGTCCACGGTGTAGCTATTGTGAGAAAAAATGGGGATAAGAGTGTGTTCCTTTGTCAGTGCTTCCATCACAGGAAAAACAGAAGAATAGGTGCAAAAAGAACCGCATAGGGCAAAGCCGATGTTCATATTGAGTCCTCCTTTTCTTTTAACAGGCGCATGATCGTTTTTGCAATTAGTGTTCCGGAACTCTCCGGTGCCATCCGGCCAGGCAAACCACGGGCGAGAATCACATCATCACCTTCCATACCACGGACAGATGCCAGGTCAATTTTCACAGCATTGCTGCTGCCCAGAGGCAGAACGTTCTCCGGGACGGTGTTGTAGATAATCCGGTACTTAGCTGCGTCGGCACTGTGGATGGAAGACACCTTATAACCAAGGGCGGAAATCATAGCCCGATCTGTATCTTTCCTTGCGGCTAT
>JAZSRI010000173.1:0-18921 GCA_045538415.1 Faecousia sp.
AATCTGCTTATCCTCTTTGACCGCGCTCATACCAAAGAGCTTTGCCACATTCACAATGCCGATACCCCGAAGCTCCACATAATTGCGGATCAGCTCAGGGGCAGTACCGATCAGGCAATTGCCGGAAATACGCTTAATCTCCACCGCATCGTCGGCAATCAGCCGGTGCCCGCGCTTCAGCAGCTCCACCGCTGCCTCGCTCTTTCCCAAGCCGCTCTCACCGGTAAGAAACAGACCCACACCGAACACGTCCACCAGCACGCCATGCCGGGTAATACGGGGCGCCAGCTGTGCTGACAGATATGCGATGATGGACGAAACGATATTGCTGGTAGTTTCCTGGGTAGTTATGACAGAAACGTTATGCTTCTTTGCCATCTGGATACACAGGGGATCCACAGGCAGGTTCCGGGAAATCAGCAGTGCCGGGAATTTATAAGAAAACAGCCGGTCAAAGGTGATGGCCCGTTCCGTTTGGGGCATCTTCTGCAGATAACTGGTCTCCACATTGCCCATGACCTGCAGACGCATAGGCTCAAAATGGTCAAAATATCCCGCCAGCTGCAAACCGGGACGGGACACATCCGCAACCGTCAGACGGATGATGTCATAATCCGTGGCAGCATATACCACCTTCAGGTCAAACTCCTCCACCAGCGTTTTCAGGGGCACGCTTCTCATATCAAACATAGCTGTTTTTCCCTTCTTCTCACATTTGTTATCATTATAGCGACAGGAATAAGGAATATCAATAATATTTTGAAAAAACCAAAAAAATTACAAAAAAGGACTTGCATTTTTAGGAAAACTCTGCTATCATATCTAAGCGTCTGTTAAAGACTGCGATTTTGTGAGTGATCATGCAGATAGGAGGTGCAGTGATGGCGAAGTGTGATTATTGTGGCAAGGGCGTTACCTTTGGTATTAAGGTCTCCCACTCCCACAGACGTTCCAATCGTGCCTGGAAACCCAATGTAAAGCGGGTTAAGGCTATTGTCAACGGTACTCCGTGCCATGTGTACGCTTGTACCAGATGCCTCCGTTCCAACAAGGTTGAGCGGGCTGTCTAATTTTCCCCTGCATCTAAAATACGGCATTGCCAGTCGGCAATGCCGTTTTTGTTTTTTCCATATAAAAGCGCAGGTATGTGACCCATACCCGCGCTTTTTATTATTCTTTCTTCTTTTTCTTAAACTGGCTGAAGGTAGCTTTCTTTTCTGTACCCTCCATGAGCCGTTTGATGTTGGCCCGGTGCATAAAGATTGCCAGCAATCCCACCAGCACTCCCACCACCGCAACAAAGGGCTTGCGGTAGTGGAACAGGCCAAAGCTGATACAGAAACCCAGCGCCGCCAAAATAGAGCTGAGGGACACATACCGGGTCACGTACAGACACACCGCAAAAATCACCAGAATGATCAGCGCGCACCGCCAGTCCGCGGTAATCGCCACGGCAAACCCGCACAGGATGCCCTTGCCGCCCCGAAATCCCAACAGTGCCGGAAAATCATGTCCCAGGCTTACCGCCGCGGCACCCAGCATCAGTCCCTCCATTGCATAGCCATGAGGCTCCAACAGGAGCTTTCCCACCAGGCAGGCCACCACTGTCTTGACCATATCGATGGCTATCACCGCAACACCGCTGGAAGGGCCAAATTTCCGCATAAAATTGGTCAGGCCGGCGTTTCCGCTGCCGGAGTTGCGGATATCCTCATGGGACAGCAGCGTGGACATACACACCGCGCCGTTCAAATTGCCCAGCAAGTACCCGGCAATCACAGTTATAATAATAGGAAGCAGCAATGTTACTCCTCCTTATCGCCTTTCTGGCGGATGGTAATGCGTACAGGAGTACCCTGCAGGCCAAAGACCTCCCGGATCTGGTTTTCCAGATACCGCTGGTAGGAGAAATGGAACAGCCGGGCATCGTTGCAGAAGATCACAAAATGAGGCGGCTTGGTTCCGGCCTGGGTCATATAGTAAATCTTCAGCCGGCGGCCCTTGTCCGTGGGCGGCTGCACTCTGGCAGTAGCGTCTGCCAGCACACTGTTCAGCGCGCCGGTGGTAATCCGGCTGGTATTCTGCTTGTGCACATCCTGAATCACCTGGTACAGCTTATCCACCCGCTGACCGGTAAGGGCGGACAGGAACACTACAGGGGCGTAGGTCATATAACTCAGCCCATCCCGCACCGCAAGTTCCTTGTCACGCATGGTGTTGGTCTGCTTGTCCTCCACCGCGTCCCACTTGTTCACCACGATAATGGCGGCTTTGCCCGCCTCATGGACCAGTCCGGCAATTTTGGTGTCCTGGTCTGTAACGCCGTCATTGGCATCCACCAGAATCAGGCACACGTCACTGCGTTCAATGGCATTGATGGTGCGCAGATTAGAGTATTTCTCAATAATGTCATCCACCTTGCTCTTACGGCGCATACCTGCCGTGTCGATAAAGCAGTATTTGCCGGTTTCATTTTCAAAGTAAGAGTCGATAGCGTCCCGGGTAGTGCCGGCAACGTCGGATACAATCACCCGCTCCTCACCCAAAATGCGGTTCAGCAGGCTGGATTTACCCACGTTAGGCTTGCCCACGATAGCTACCTTAATAACATCCGAGGTCTCCTCCTGCTCGCTCTCCTCCGGGAACTGCTCCAGACACCAGTCCAACAGGTCGCCTGTACCATGACCGTGAACCGCGGACACCTCAAACAAGTCGCCAATACCCAGAGCGTAAAACTCATATACGTCCGGATTCACAAGGCCGATGGAATCGCACTTATTCACAGCCAGCGCCACAGGTTTTTTGGACTTGCGGAGCATGGTGGCCACATCCTGATCCGCGGCTGTAACGCCGGAGCGCACATCCGTCACCATAATGATGCAGTCAGCCAGTTCAATACCAATCTCCGCCTGCCTGCGCATAAATTTGAGCATATCGTTTTCAGTACCCGGCTCAATACCGCCGGTATCCACCAAAGAAAATTCCCGGCCGCACCACTCGCAGTCACCGTAAATGCGGTCACGGGTAACACCAGGGGTATCCTCCACAATGGAGGTTCTGTGTCCGGTGAGTTTATTAAACAGCATGGACTTGCCCACATTGGGCCGTCCCACGATGGCTACCAAAGGCTTTGCCATGGAAACCGCCTCCTTTCAACCAAAAGACCTGTATTATTATTACACATAATTGCCTCCAAATCAATGGAAAACAGGCAATTACTTTTCTTCTTCAAACGGAAAAAGAGGAAGGCGGAAACGCCTTCCTCTCAGCTTACGCTTTTTTCCTGCCTTAGTCAGCCTTGGCGGCCAGGACCTGACGGCCATTGTAGGTACCGCAAGCCTTGCAAGCTCTATGGGGCATGACGGGCTCGCCGCACTTGGGGCAAACGGACACGCTGGGAGCGGACAGCTTCCAGTTGGAACCACGACGCTTGTCACGACGGGCGCTGGACACTTTACACTTAGGGACAGCCATGGATGACACCTCCTTGATCGAACTGCTTTTCAGACAGCATCATTGTAAATTACTTATCGAGAAGCTGCTTCAAAGCAGCAAAACGGGGATCGATCTCTTTCTGACAGATACAAGACTCCACATTCAGATTTTTGCCGCATTTGCAGCAAATACCCCTGCAGTCATCCTTGCACAGCATTTTGGAATCCATATTCAGCACGAATACGGTACGGACAATGTCCTCCAAATCAGCAGTGTCTGCCTCCAAAGGGAAAACCCACTCGTCTTCGTTTTCTTCGTTGGCAAGCTCATTGACCAGAACCACATTCATGGGAATTTCCACATGACGGTCAAAATCAGCGGCGCAGCGGTCGCAGACGCCATGGATGCAGGTTTCAATCAGGCCTGTCATCACCAAGACTCCGGCGGTGTTGCGCACCGTTCCTCTGGCCAGCACCGGTTCAGACACCGGATAGCTTGTACCATACAAAAGATCACTCAAATCCACGCTGGCAGAGAAGTCCACGCTCTCACCGGGACGGTCAATAATCTGGGACAGTCCAAGTCGCATAGTTTCCCCTCCTCACAGTCGTGCTTAGATATTATATAGGCTTTTAACCCATTTGTCAAACATTATTTTTCGAAATTTCCCGTTATTTTTTAGGGTATTTTCCTCATCCTTATTTATAAAAACGGGCTTTCTTCCCCGCAAAAACACATGGGTACCCGAAGTTCCTTGGGGTCTGTTCCCCGACCCCACCATAAGCTGTGCAGAGTTGACTAAACCGCAACCCTAGGAATTAAATATGGAAACCTCCTCCCAAAACTGCCGGAACGCAGTGGGCAGGGCAGCCTCAGTCTCGATTCTTGCCGGTGTCATCCAGATATAGCCGCCGCCCTCCTGCTTTACTTCCATATACACTCCACTCATATTCCACCGAATATGGGTAAAGATATGTTTCTTCTCCACTATCCTAATAATTTCTGCAGTTTTTAATCCCATTTCCTCCACTTTATCTATAACGGCAGCCAGTTCCAGCTTCCCTTCTACATTGGGAAGCTGCCACAGACCCGCCAGCAGACCCTTATCCGGTCTTTTCTGCAGGGCGTATTTTCCGTTGCAGGAGAGAATGAAAACCGTCCTGTCCTCCTCACGGCGCTGCCGTTTGGGCGTTTTCACAGGCAGTGTGTTGGCGGTGTTTGCAAGCCGTGCCTTACAAACGGCATTGCAGGGACATCTGTCACAATCCGGCTCCCGGTTGGGGCCGCAAACCGTAGCGCCCAGCTCCATCAGCGCCTGGGTAAAGTCACCTGCCCGGCTGGGATAAACCGCCCGCAAGGAATTTTCAGCAGCTGCCTTGCAGGCAGGCAGGTCGATAGGTGTGGAGTCGTTGGTCAGTCTGGACACCACACGCAAAACATTTCCGTCTACCGCAGGGGTGGGCTGGTTAAAGGCGATGGAACAAACCGCGCCGGCTGTATAGGGACCCACACCGGGCAGCGCCCGGACTTGGGTATATTCCCCGGGAAATACACCATCATGGATCTGCATAATCTGCTGCGCCGCACGTTTCATGTTCCGCACACGGCTGTAATATCCCAGGCCCTCCCACAGTTTGTGCAGCAGCTCATCATCCGCTTCTGCCAGTGCCTGCACCGTGGGCAGCGCATCCAAAAAGCGGCTGTAATAGCCTTTGACGGCCTCCACACGGGTCTGCTGAAGCATAATCTCCGATACCCATATATGATAAGGATCCTTGTCCTTCCGCCAGGGCAGATCCCGCTTGTTCCGGTCAAACCAAGGAAGCAGCAGCTGCGGCAGCATAGCAAATATTTCACGGTTTTCCACAGCGCATCCCCCCTCTTTTGTGATTTGTCCCATTCTATAACAGAACATTTTTTGTGTCAAGGCGGTTGGCTCAGAGGGTAAAAATATTTTTACGTTTTTTGAAAAAAAGACTTGCATTTTCATACCCGGTGTGATATTATATGCAGGCGCTTGATGAGCGTGGTATGCGCCGGTAGCTCAGTTGGATAGAGTGACTGACTACGAATCAGTAGGTCGGGGGTTCGAGTCCCTTCCGGCGTACCATTAAACAGGATATCCCTTCCGGGATATCCTGTTTAATTTTTATGTAAGGGAGGGACTCGAAAGGGCGACACCAGTGCGCACACTGGTGTAAAAATTGAGAGCTGGCGAGCAATTTTTAGCCCGTGGTAGAGTCCATAGAAGAAAGACGGCATCCCGTAGGGGGTGTTGGCTTTCTTCTATTTTGTTTTCAGAAATGTTGCGGACGAGCGCCGCCGACGGCTTGACGGAGGCGAACCTCTATTTTCTTCCGCACACTTGCGGAAGAAAATGCAAACGAGTCCTGTTGCGGTGCCCGAAAAAATCATTGGGCTTACGCTAATCCTCGATTTTTTCGCCCACTGCCACTCGCTCCACTCCCTTCTTCCGCCACTGGCGGCGGTCGTGTCGCTCCCCTTTCCGGTGTATGCCGCACTTCAGGCAAAACGGCATAATAGATAAAGGCTCAATTTACCCAGATATTCTTAGCCATTTTCTGTAATTCATCCTATTTTTTACCTTGTTTTAATTCTATCGCACCCGTCTTTTTTGTATTTACATTTATTCAAAGAATGGGTATTATAGTAGTGTAGATAAACTTCCATTTCGTGCAGGAAAACACCTTGGCAGGATCTGTGTTACGGTTAAAAATTTACCACCAAAAGTATAAAGAGATGAGGATTTCTTATGAGCAACGAGTTAGAAGCTTGTGGACATGATATCGAGGAAAGCACAACAAACTGTCCTCCATGCGCAATCAGAAATAAAAAACCGTTTTTTATGAAATGGTGGTTTTGGACAATCGCGGTGATTTTTATTTGCATCATTGGCGGCACTGTTAGAGAATTGGAAAATCTCAATTACAAAGATATTGACACTATGGCTGAAAAAACCGAAGCAACAACAGAAACTGTTTCATCGGTCTTTGATGGAAATTGCGGTATTGCGGCCTCTGCAAAAATCGAAAGTAACACCATTAACATGTTCCAGTCAGACATCACCATCACCAACACTGCCGGCAAGGAGATTACAGCTATCCGGTTCTATGTAGTCCTCTATAACGTTTCTGGCGGGGAAATTACGGGAGCGTCAGACCAAAGAACATTATCTGTATCCACACCTATCCCTGCGGATGAAACAACAACCATTTCTTATCAACCTATTGAGAACGGTGTTAGAAATATGAAGTTGTACGTGTACAGTGTCTGTTTTGCCGACGGAACCCAATGGGGCGACAAAGATGCCGCTACATCCGAAATACTGAGTGATGCGCCCACCATTGAAGTGAAAATCAAATCCTAATTTTTAATTGCCGAAGCGGGTGTAAACCTACTCCCTTCCCCCACACAAAAAACCCGCTTCTTTCACTTGAAAAAGGAGCGGGATCTTTATTACCATGTGTTTAGAAGATCTGCCAGATCGTCATAATCGGTAAGGGAGATGGTATGCTGCGACTGTCCTGCCTGCTTGCGGAAGGTGACAGTTTTGGAGTAGGGTGGGGAGACAGAAAGAGCGGCAAAACTCTTCGGGTCGGCGATGTAGCGCAGCAACGCCCGCTCAGCGCCTTCACGGATTGCTTTGCAGGCGGCCTCGGGCTGCATATGGATGGCGCCCCAGTTCCATTTTTCATACTCTTCCGCAGTACATTCCTCACCGGAACCGGGCTGAATCCCTTCCTTGACCGCAACGGTTTCAATGCCCTGTACCAGTGCTGCAGCCTCTTTGGTGAAGGCCAGACAGCCGCTGGCAAAGATTGGGGTAATACCGTAAACCTGACTTAGTAAAACACCTTGACCAAATTCACCTACGGAGATACCGTTGATTTGAAAGTCAACGGTGTGGAAGGTACCGGTGTGGCACAGATGGCCGTATTCCGTGCCCGCTTTGGGATGCTGTCCCACATAGGCCATTACGTCAAAATTTCCATGATCCATGCCGAAAGGGTAAGCCCCGGCAATATTCCAACCGCGCTGTAACTTCGCACGGGAATCCAGCAGTGCGATGTTGACAGCGCCGTGACCGTGGCCGTCCTGTACCACAACATCTGTTGCGCCTGCTGCAAAGAATCCGTCAACAGCGGCGTTTACTTCTTTCGTAAGAAGCTCCTTAGCCAATTCATAGTAGCGGCTTTCCGGATAGATCCAGTCGGTGGAATTCATCACACCCGCCACGCCTTCCAAATCGGTCATAAGATAAACACGCATATGAGTGCCTCCTTATACTGCTTCTGTCAGTATATATAGCAGAAACGTATTTGTTAACAGAATATGGAACAGGACGCGCTGACGCACGTCCTGTGTGTAATTACTCTTCCCAGTTGTGCCAGACGTTCTGCACGTCGTCATCATCTTCCATGGTGTCGATGAGTTTTTCCATCATCTTGATGTGCTCATCGCTCTCCAGCTTCTGATAGTTCTGGGGCACCATTTCAATCTGGGCAGAGGCAAAGGTGTATTTCCCCAGATTCGCAACCACGTCGTTGAAATCATCGGGGGTGGTGTAGATGGTGAAGCAATCTTCCTCAGCCTCGAAATCGTCAGCGCCGGCTTCCATGGCATCCATCATGACTTCTTCCTCGTCATAGTCGCCATCCTCGTTATCAATGACCAGCACGCCCTTCTTGTCAAAGCTCCAGCTGACACAGCCGGAAGCGCCCAGATTGCCACCAATCTTGTCAAAGTGGTGGCGCATGGAGCCTGCGGTACGGTTGCGGTTGTCAGTCATGGTTTCCACGATCACGGCTACACCGCCGGGGCCATAGCCTTCGTAGGTGATGGTTTCGTAGTTGTCGCCGCCGCCGGAGCCCGCAGCCTTTTCCAAGGTGCGCTTAATGTTGTCATTGGGCATGTTGGCAGCCTTTGCCTTGGTGATGATGGTGGCAAGGCGGGAGTTGTTGGCAGGGTCAGTGATGCCGCCGCCCTCTTTCACTGCCACGATCAGCTCTTTGGCGATCTTGGTGAAGGCAGCAGCGCGCTTGGCGTCCTGAGCGCCCTTGGTTTTCTGAATGTTATGCCATTTGGAATGTCCGGACATAGTGATCTTCCCTTCTATGAAATGGGCCGAAGGCCCTAAAATGCACCATATATTTTAACAAACAGACCGGGTAAAATCAACCGCTTACAGGAAGAAATTTGCACAATCGTCGTGTTTTTGGGAAAGCTTCACAGTAATTTCCGGGAAATCTGCCGCTAATTTGTCTGCAAGGTAGGCGCAGACAGGATTTTCTGTGTGAAAATGTCCCGCGTCGATGAGATTGATACCCCTGTCTTTGGCTTCCCAGAACTGGTTGTATTTGATATCCGCGGTGACAAAGGTATCGCACCCGGCGTCTGCGGCCAGTGCCAGCGCGCCGCCGCAGGAACCGCCTCCCACGGCAACCTTGTGGACAGGCTTTCCGCCATCAACGAATTTCAATCCCTTGCAGCCCAGTGCGGCTTTGACAGTGCTTAAGAAAGAAGTAAGGGGCTGCTCCTCCACCACGCCTTGCCGCAGCAGACCGTAAGGCCGACCCTGATCGTCGGTGCCTGCCGGCGCAATGACTTCTACTTGGGTCAGCCCCAGTTTGGCAGCCAGAATATCGTTGACACCCCCGGGTGCGCAATCCAGATTGGTGTGGGCATTGATGTGGGCAATGCCGTTTTCTATAAGAAAGAGAGCGTTTCGGCCCTGACTGGTTTGGCTGGTGATGAAGCCTGCGTCCCACAAGAGAGCATGATGTGTCACCAGTAGGTCAGCGCCTTCCTGTTTTGCCTCCCTGCACACCGTTTCAAAGGGGTCAAGGGCTACCAAAATAGTGTGTACTTCCCGGTGCAGGTGGCCGCAGTTCAGGCCTACGTTGTCCCACTTCTCTTTCATACAGAGGGGAGCAAGGGTCTGTATATAATCCAGTATATCTTGTACGGTGCTCATATGGTTTCCTCCTTAAAACGCACAGCCAGCTGCTCCAGTTCTTCCAGCGCTGCCGCCTGTTCCGGTACATTCTGGGCGCCTTTTCCCTGGACAGCCAGACGCAGCCCACCCACAATCCGGTAAAAATAGTCCTGCAGCTCCGGGGACTTCTCTTCCAAAAGGGCGGGAGACAGGTAACACTGCCCGGCGGTGAGTTTTGGGCCCGGACGAAATACCACTTCCATCACAGTATAAAGGAATTTTCCATCCCGGGCAACGCTTTCCCGGCTGATGTGCCAGCCGGTATCACTGAGGTATCTGCGCAGCAGGTGGGTCTTGGACTGGCACTGGAGAATCAGCCGGTATTGGCTATTCTGCAGCCATGGGGCGGCCTGCAGGATGGAAATCATGGTATCAGCGCCCATTCCGGCGCACACCATACAGTCAAAATCTCTGGGAATGCTCCGCACGCCGTCGGATAGATAAAAGGACATCTTCTCCCGGACACCGTATTTCTCGCCGTTGAGCACAGCGCTTTGCAGTGGGCCTTGGTTCACGTCCGAAGCGATCACAGAGGACGCAATACCGCCCAGCAGCAGATAGATCCCCAGATATCCGTGGTCACAGCCGATGTCTGCCACCCTGTCACCAGGCTTTACAAAACGGCAGCAGGCAGCAAGGCGGTTGGAAAGGGTAATATTCATATAACACCTCAGAAAAACTGCCATCCCGGCAAACGGGATGGCAGAGCCGGTTTTTTACTGTGCCTTTTCTTCCTGATCGGCTTCGTATGCAGCCAGGAAGTGGTTCAGCTGGGCCAGGAAAGGCTCACAGTCGATGCCGTGAACCATGCAAGCTTCCTCTACGGTCTCACCCCGGGAAGAGGGGCAGCCCAAGCAGTGCATGCCAATAGCAAAGAACAGCGGAGCGGCATGGGGAGCGATATCCAGAACATCACCGATAATGGTATTTTTTTCGATTTTGACAGCCATAATATGACCTCCTATTGCGATTCTTTGCCTATTATAACCGCAGTAAATAAAAAAAACAAGAGGGAATCTATACGGATTTTCATAAACCGACAAATATGTGCATAATTACGCTTCACAAATACTTTATTCGTTTTATAACGGAGAAAAGGGACGATTTAGGGAGTATGGCGATGAATACATACAAAACAGGCGAGGTTGGCGGAGACGGCACTGGACCGGAAATAATTGCCGAGGGCATTTCGGTAGCCACCAGTTCTTGAACTGGCGGCAGCAATATGCCACCGGCATATTGCGATTCGATTTTTTAAGTCCCTTCGGCTACAAAATAACGGGGAGGCTTATGCCTTCCCGTTATTCTTTGTGCGATTGTTCTTATAGGATTTGAGAGAAAATCAAGTAATATCAAAGGTTTTCAGAAGCTATGAGCAGGTAATTGTTCCGTCTTCGTCATAACATATTGTATGTAAATTATTCTTGTAGTCAATCAGTCGCCATTCCTCACATTTCTGAGAAGCAGGTGTGAACTGCTCAAAGACAACACCATTAGAGAATTGAATGGTAATGTCATTTGTTTCGGAAAGTTGGCATTCGTTAATGATTGCATCTTGCATCTTAATGGAAAAACCCTTAACAAGTACATCAAAAACACTGCTTTCATGTTCTGGTCTTCCGATAATATCATATTCCCAATCTTCTGCAACCTCTTTGCTGTACGGTTCGTAAATATCTCTTGAAGCCAAGAGAATCGTATTGTTCTTCCTAAAACGCCATTGCGTTTGAACATGCAGAGAGAACTCTGCTACTTTTATAGTTCGTCCATCGGTAGAGGCAATATCGTAGTCATCTCCTAAAAGCAGACAAAGCATATCTATAGCCCGACAAATACAGTTAAAAGGCTTGTTTATCAGTTTGGATAACATAAAATCACCTCTTTTTTATTATAGCATTATTACATGATGATTTCAACTTTGTTATGCCGCCCTGTGGGCGGCGTGTACCGGAAGGGACTCGCTTGCATTTTCTTCCGCAAGTGTGCGGAAGAAAATAGCGGTTCGCCTCCGTCAAGCCGTCGGCGGCAACAGTCCACCGGACTGTTGCATTTAGATGGTTCGAGTCCCTTCCGCCGGTCGGGCGGAACAAATGAGGGGATACCCCTCGTGGGTATCCCCTCATTTATTTGGTACACCGAACATTTCTAAATCCGAACCACTTTCGTTTGGTATGGTTTCTGTATCTGCCAGGGTGATTGTGCGTGTGCCGTCTTTGAAGTTGAAAGTCAGCAGCAGCTTGTCATCATAGACAAAGATGGCATTGACAAAGGTATCAACCAGCATCTGGCGGTGCTTCTCTGTGGCCATATCCAGCTGGCGGAACTTATGCAGCCAGAACCGCATGAAGTCTGCTGGGATTTTGGGCTTCTCCAGCTTTTCTTCGGCTATGCGGATTTCAAGTTCTTCTTTCCGAGCTTCCAGGTCTGTCAGCTTGGACTGAAGGGCCTTGGAAGCCAGGCCAGACATGATGGCGGTGACAATGTTGTCAATGGCGGCTTCGGTTTCCTGTAGCTGCTTTTCATAGATGGGCAGGTCGGATGTTTCTTCATCCTGGAGCCGCATCATCATTGATACGATTGCTTCAATCATATCATCATCCATGAGCATGGCCATGGTTTCTTTAATGACCAGGTCTTCTATCCAGTCCTTTTTAACCGCTTTCTTTTTGCAATCATTCAGCTTCTTCTTGACCGCATGGCATTTGTAATAGCGGTGTGTGGTGCCGTTGCGAGCGGTGCCGCTCTCTCCGTGCATAGCGGTTCCACAATGGCCGCAGAACAGCTTGGTGGTCAAGAGATAGCTTTCTTCTGCCTTGGCTCTGGCTGGAGCTTTTTTGTTTTTGGCAATCCGCTCTTGTACTCGGTCAAAAAGGTCTTGGGGTACAATCACGGGGAACCCATCTGGAATGACAATATCCTGGAATGCGTATTCTCCGATATAGCGGCGGTTCCGCAGCATCCGCTGGATGATGTTGTATGTAATGGGTTTGCCCTTGTTGTTGGTGATGCCGTGGCCGTTTAGATAATTGAGAATGTCGGTGACAGTCTGGCCGTTATCGTACATTTTGAAGACTACCAGAACATAAGGGGCAGTTTCTGTATTGAGCAGAATGTTCTGGTCTGCATCGACTTTGTAACCGATGGGAAGAACACCGCCATTCCATTTGCATTTTTCAGCATTAACACGCAAACCACGGATAACCTTTTCTTTGAGGTCTTCGGAGAAATATTCTGCCATGCCCTCCAGCATGGATTCCAGCAGAATACCCTCCGCACCCTGGGAGATTTGCTCCGTGGCAGAAATGACACGGACACCATTCTTTTTCAGTTGGTTCTTGTATCGTGCGCTGTCATAGCGGTTACGGGCGAAGCGGTCAAGCTTCCAGACGATGACAGCATCAAACACTTTGCGCTTGCTGTCGGCAATCATTTTCTGGTACTCTGGTCTATTGTCCGTTGTGCCAGAGATTGCTCTGTCAGCATAGGTGCCAATAATGGTGTAGCCGTTGCGCTCTGCAAAGGCCGTACATTCTTTGACCTGGCCTTCGATGGATTCTTCCCTTTGGCTGCTGGAGGAGTATCGGGCATAAATGACTGCATTCATAGAAAATCCCCCTTAGTGATATGTTTGGATAATCATATCATAAGGGGGATTCTTTAGTCAATTCTTTAGTTTATTGTTCAATGTTTTCTTGGTTATCTGCTGCTGGCTCAACCTGGGGAGCAGCTGTGGTACCTTGCTGCTTTTCCTTGATAAGCTTGATGATAAACTTTGCAGGCATGATGATGCACAGCTTGACAGTCCAATAGCACATCTGCCACATCAGCCAGAATGTGCCAACAATCAACCACCAGCACAGTTTGAGTGGCCAAACAATTAAGATGGTAAGGCAACCAGCACCGCCAGATTTGTCACTTGTCCAGGACATACCCGTTCCAGGAATAGAAGCAGTGGTACGGGTGCCGCCGCCAGCCTTTTTCGTGAAGCGGAAGCCCTTACCGCCGAAGCTGTAACCAACACCAGATTTACTAAGATTCAACCTGGCACCGCCGCCCAGGTTAATGCTTTTGCGAAAACGAAAACCCATAGTATTACCACCATTCTTTTTGAGATGTTTCAATTATAGCACATTCTGTCAAGAATTGCTATATTTTCTTGATAATTGAAACATTGGTGTTGGACAGCAAAAAGCCGACTTAGAAAAGTACAAGCGCAGATGCCGCAGCATCAAGATTGTATTTTTCTAAATCGGCCGCCAGGGTTAGCCATCGGCTGGGGTGGCAGACCCCAATGAGATTGGGGAAGCCATCGGCTTGGGGCAAAGCCCCATTGAGATTGGGTGGGCCGTCTGGCCAGGGCAAAGCCCTTTGGAAGACTGCTAACCGCATAGGTTGGGCCCCATATTTGCCGTAAACGAAGTGTCGGCAAATGGTAATGGGTACGTAGTGTAGATTTCCCTTTCCCTACGGGGGAAATTTACACGGAGTTTTTGTCCGTTTTTCATCTAAGCTATCGGCAAAACGATAGAGCGAAGACGAAAACCATTTACTTTGAGTATAGCAGAACGAAAAGAAAATGGTGGGTCGAAGCGAAAGAGGTGAAGACGATGGCGAGGAATGAAACAACGGACAAGGCCTCGGTGAAGAATGGTAGGTCGAACAAGGTGACGGGATTGGCATATAATGCAAATCACAATACCTTGGAAGCTACCAGGCTGAACCAGGCCCACATTGACCCAGCCAGAATATACCTGAACAGCTACATAATGTTCAACGAAGATGGACAAAGAGAAAAACCCATTAGGGGCGGTCAAGGTGGCTTCGATGCCAGGGAACATGAAAAGAAATTATACGAGCATTTTTATGGTGAGGGATTGGAAGCAAGAAATCAGCGTTGCATCAAGGATGGACATAGGGAAAGATGCCAGACCATTGAGCAGCTATATTCCAATCCCAAGACGGCCCCTCTGGAAACCATCTTCCAGGTTGGCAGCACAAAATCCGTCATGGATAAGCGCACCAGGACAAATGCCCTGGTAAGAGCCTGGAGCGCAACAATAGCAGAATTCCAGAAAAAGTATGGCGAACATTTTAAGCCAGCAGATTGTGCGCTGCATAGGGATGAAGCGGAAGACCATATCCATTTTAGAGTGCTTTTGGGGGCCAGGGATAAATTTGGCCATTTTGTTCCAAACCAAAATGCAGCCCTGGAAGCCATGGGCTTTGAACGGCCAGACCCATCAGCACCCAAAAGCCGCTATAATAACCCATTGATTTCATTCACAGATGCGCTGCGTGAAACCTTTTATAGAGAATGCGAGCGCCAGGGAATACAAATCGACCGAAATGTTGAGAACTACTCAAAGCGCCAGGTTACAATTTTGGAATACAAATGTGAGCAGTTCCGCAAAGAGAACCAGGATTTAGAGCAGCAGCTTAAAGATGCAAAGCAATCTCTTAAAACGGCAGAACAGCAAGAACAGGAAGCCCAGGCTCGTACCGATGCAGCCAAGGCTGCATTGGATGAAGCTGTGGGCAGCACAAAGGCTTTGAATGCCCGTATTAAGGAACTGGAAGCAGCACAAGCAATTTTGGAAGCCGACAACAAACGATTAACGGAAGAAAACGAACGATTGACGGTCAAAAATAGGGAACTTGCTGCAGAAAAGTCCAAGTTGGCAAAAGAAAAACGGGAATTAGAAGCCAAGAAACAAGGCCTTGATGCAACCATCAAAAATCTGCAATCCGAAAAGACAGCGGCAGAACTGGAAACAGAGCAAGCCAAGGCCGACAAAGAAGCGGCCCTGGCTGCTGCCAAAGCGATTGAAGCAGCACAGAAACATTTGTATACCTTGCATGGCGGCAAAAGCGCAAAAACCCATGGTGAGGTTCCAGCCCAAAAGGAAAAGCGGAACTTGCGTGGCCAGATTGTCCAGCCAGCAAGGCCAGCTTGCACCCTGGTTGAAACGGAATCCCTGGAAAGTCTGGAAAAGGCTGCTGCATACCATTATATGGTTGCTTATGCCAAAGATGAAATGGGCAAGCTGGACAAGAAGATTGCAGAAAATGAAATTATCCAATCTTTGAAGAAACAGATTTCCGACCAGCAAATGAGAATCAACGAATTGGAGCAGCTGAGCAGCAAGCAGCAGCTTACCATCAGCAACCACGAATATTTCTTAGAACAAAAGGGCTTGACGGCAGAATTTGAAGCCCCAGCCCAAACCCAAGAACATACCCATCACCATCACCCGTGAAAGGGATGGATGCAGCCCCAAGCCGCTGGCCTGGGGCTGTTTCTCTCTCACAAGGGGAAAAGGCTGCGCTTGAGGCCGCTGAAGGCTCTGTAAGGCTCCTGGCGGCTTTTTGAGGGTTAGTTTACATAACATTCCTTAAAATGGCTTCCAGGGGCTTCCTGGGGCCGTATACGGGCTTAAATCGCATCCCACCACTTGCGTATGGTCTTTGGGTCAATGCCCGTTGCTCTGGCACAGTCGGCCTTGCTGCCGCCTGGGTTGGCAAGCTGCCAGGCTTCGACCTGGGCTTGCTTATTGGGGCGGCCGCCGCCATATTCATCACCAAATTCATCGTGGTCAATCTTGCGCCGACGATTGACACGGGTAATATGGTCATGGCGGCTGCGGCCATTTCTTTTGGCTGGGGGCTTCATGTGGATGCCCGTGCTGCGTTCTATCCAGTCACGGGTGCTTTTATGTGATATGGTACTAAAATATTCATCCCTGGCTTTTACAAACTCCTGGTAATGGAAAGGCTCATCCTTGTCCAGTTCGCTAAAGATTTTGTAAAGCACATACGCATCTTTTTTGAACTCGTCATATGTAATGCCACACTTGACCGCAAATTCGGCCAGCGCATGAACTCTGTGGTAACGGGAGCCGACAAAGGCTCCCTTTTGTGCTTCTCGGAAGAACCAGTCATATACACCACGGCTGACAGTCCATTGACCTGGCTGCTTGGGCGGCTGGTGTTCAACCACTCTGCGTTGGTACCACTCTGGCCATTGTTCCTGAGCGGCCAGCATCTTTGGTGTAGGCTCCTGGGCCAGCTTGGGCATATATCCCTTGGTGGCTTTCATTTCGTCATTGGGAGCATACACAGCTTGCATATGCTTGTCGGCATTCTTCATGAAGCCCTTGAGGGTCTTGGCCTTGGTGGGCTTATCCAGCCAGACCTGGCTGAAAAGTTCATCAATGGTGAACCGCTTCCTGGATAACCAGAAAGCTTCTACAAGCTGGCCTTTCTTGGTACGGGTGCCGACTACTCGGAACGATTGGCAATGGTTTTCTTGCTGGATGGCCGCTTTTGTAACATACTTGTTCCAAACTCGTTCAGTAAAACGATAGCGGAAATTATCCCATTGCCATTTTTGGTGTGCGGTCTGGATTTGGTATGGTCGGTCAAGCAGATATATCAAATGAAGACCAGACCCAGAACATACACAAGCGGTCGGCATTGCATACGGCATGGAAGATTTTGTCCAGTCCCATATAAGCTGCTCCATGCCATGCTGTCTGCGGTGGCCGTCTTCATTTGCTGTGCGTGGATGGTCAACCTCAACAATGCAAGCATATATCCATCGTTCATTTGCTTTGGTTCTTTTACGGCCCAAGTATGACAGAGGTGCAATATAAAATTCGCTATCTGTTGAGCCGTATTGATTGACAGCTTTCTCAATACGGCTCAAATCATCAGTCACTATGTAATTTTTCCAGACCTCTTTTTCTGTAAGAACCTTTTGACCAGAACGAGGGTCTTTCTTGAATACCTTTCTTGTGGTGTGGGTGTTCTCTAAAAGGATGGCATTGTATTTCCATTCCTGGTTGGCTTCATCTGCCCTGGGTGTGGTGGTGTATTTTGCTAACTCACCAGCTGGAAACATAGCACGATAAAATTCCATCGGTGCGATTGTTTCATACCCAGCTTTTGCAAGCCAACGGGCCAACTCTGTGCGCTTCTGTTGCATATGTGATACCTCTCTATGATAATGAATGTATTAGTGTTGGTTTTACTAATTACAAGCTTCCCGTATATTAACAATGAGTTTTTCCCTATCGGGTACCAAAAAGATAGAAGACCCAGCAGCCGACCATTGACCAGCGGTCAATGAAAACGGCTGCAATTCTTCTGGTGGGATTATAGCTGCAAGGGAAGAATATGGACGGGAAAAAGAAAAAGCCCAGGCTGTCATTTAGCCTGGGTTTAACATTTGCCCTACAGTTATTTTTTGATAATTCTATACTATAGGCACCTATAAAATTTGAAAAGAGAGGTATTTTTCATGAAAAAGATTCTTAGTTTAACCTTGGTGTTGGCCATGGTCATGAGCATGGGCATCACCACCGCATTCGCAGCTGGTAACTGGGAAGGTGGCACACAAGTCACATATACCGCAACTGGTGCAGAAGAATGGACTGTTACTGTTCCAGCATCTTTGACCCCTGGTAATGCTGGTGATGTTACTGCTGCTGGTACTTGGGGTTCTAACCGCAAGCTGGTTGTTACTGCTGATGATTCCGTCAAGCTGACAAACAGCATCAATAGCGCAGATTACAAAGACCTGGCTGTTACCTTTGCTGACATCAATCTGGTTGGTGACAACACCAAGTCCGTTTCCGAAACAAAGCAAGTTTCCGTTGCTGAAATGCCAGCAGATGCATTGTTCGGCACCTGGAGCGGCACTTTCTACTATGATGTAGAGATGGTCGATGTATCTGCCCCTGTTATCCCAGGTGCAACTTTTACTGATGGCACAACATTAACTTGGGAAGAATTAAAAAATGAGGAAAATGGTACAAAGTATGGTTATGGAGTACCTGCAATTTCTGATACCGCCTTCTTGGACATGGCTTTTATGAGTTGCACATCTCTTACAAGTATTACTCTTCCCGATAGTATCACAATGATTAGCAATTATGCCTTCCGTGGTTGCACATCACTCACGAGCTTAACCTTTAAAGGAACAACAGCACAATGGAATGCAATTACATTTGGCGATGAATGGAATGCAGGAGTCCCTGCAACAGAAGTCATCTGCTCTGACGGCACAGTTCCGCTTACCTAATCGCATAGAAGTAACCCAGGCTTCGGCCTGGGTTTTTCTTTACCCTCCACCACCTCCAAAATTCCACTAAGATATGGCACCAATATTTTTATAAGGAGTGTCATATATGGGAAGAAGAAAGAAACTTATGAATAAAACCAATGTTCCGCAGTATGCCGTTGAGCGGTTCGCTCGCTGCGTGTTTGATGATATAAGGGCCGCATATGCAAACCCAGAGATTCAAGCAGAATTTGCACTCTGGATGGCTGAACGGGAACAACATAAAAAGACAAGGGCTGCCAAATCGGCGGCCCTTGTTTCTGTTTCTGCCCACCAAACGGGGCCTGGTTATTCTATAATATTTGCATACTTAAAGAAAAGGAGTTTACTTAATGGCCAGAAAGTTTAA
>JAZSRI010000172.1:0-10756 GCA_045538415.1 Faecousia sp.
ATGGCGCCACATTGCCACTGGATTCGCATTCGCTTAAATCTTTATTTACCTACCCTTCCAGGTACTGCCGGAAAACAGTACCAATATGGGGAAAATCTCCAGCCGGCCCGCCAGCATGGCAGCACTCATAACCAGTTTGGACAAACCGCTGTACGCGGCAAAATTGCAGGTAGGACCTACCGCGGCCATACCCGGGCCAATGTTATTGAAGGTGGCTAGCACCGCCGACAGGTTTGTTTCAAAACTGAAACCGTCCAGCGACAGCACCAAAGTGCATAGTATAATGATAATGATGTAGGCCGCCAGGTAAGCATTCATGTTGGACAGCACCTTCTCGTCCACCACTCTGCCGTTGCTGCGGATTACCTGAACTTTTTGGGGGTTCAGAATCTGGCGGATATTCCGGCGCAGGATCTTAAACAGCAGCAGCACACGCATACATTTCAGGCCGCCGCCAGTGGATCCGGCGCAGGCGCCTACAATCATTAAAAGTAATAGAATGGCCTTGGAGATACCCGGCCACAGGTCATAATCCGTGGTGCAATAACCTGTGGTGGTCATAATACTGGACACCTGAAAGGCCGCATAGCGAATGGTCTGTTCCAGAGTATCGTACAGGGGACGGATACTGAACACCAGCGCCACCACACAGGCAAGAGCCAGACCTACATACAGCCGCAGCTCCTCATCCTTAAAAACACTCCTGAACTGTCCCATCAAGAGCAGATAATAGCAGCTAAAGTTCACACCAAACAGGAACATGAACACTGTGGTCACATTCTGTATGTAGGGACTAAATCCGGCAAGGGAGTCATTCCGTACGCCAAAACCGCCGGTGCCGGCTGTTCCAAAGGCCGTACACAGGGCATCCAGCCAGTGCATGTCCCCAAAAAGCAGGAACAGCACATTGACTACCGTCAGCATAATATAGATCACATACAATATCAGCGCGGTCTGGCGCATCTTAGGCACCAGCTTACCCACATCCGGACCGGGGCTCTCCGCCCGCAGCAGATGCATGGTAAAGCCAGAACCTTTACTGCTGGGGACAACCGCCAGCAGGAACACCAGTACGCCCATGCCGCCTACCCAGTGACTGAAACTGCGCCAGTAAAGAATCCCCTTGTAAAGACCCTCCACATTGGCAATCACAGAGGAACCGGTAGTTGTGAAACCGGATACAATTTCAAAAAAAGCATCCACATAGTTAGGAATCTGCTGGCTTAGCACAAAGGGCAGCGCGCCCAAAAGACTCATGACGATCCAACTCAGACCTACACACACCAAGCCCTCCCGGGCACCAAAAATCCGACCCGCATGGCGGCAGGTGAAATACATAACACCGGCCAGCAACAGCATGATGCCAATGGTCATAAGGAATGCCCTTACCGCCGGTGTTTCTCCATAGCCCATGCTGATAAACATGGCAGGGAGCATAAACACCGCTTCCAGTGCCACAATTTGGGCGATAAACCGCCCCATCATTTTAAAATTCATGGCAGGCCCTCATCACGCGAAGATATCGTTAAGCTGCTGGAGCACACCCCGTCCACTGGTGACCACTACCACTGTGTCTCCCAAATCAAAGCAGGAATTACCGTTGGGGATGGTGGTATCCTTACCGTGGGTAATGCTGGCTACCAGAACATTGTCCCGCAGTTTCATTTGCTTCAAAGGCACATTTTTATTTCTGGTGGTCTCGTCTACCAGAAACTCCACCGCTTCCGCCTGACCATCCGCAATGGCGTGTACAGAGACAGCCGCGCCGGTTTGGTTCTGCATAGCCCGGACATAGCGGACGATATTGTTGCCGCACAATTCTCTGGGGCTAATGCGGCTGTCCAGAGACATAGAATCTGCCATCTGCAGGCTCTCCGCGCGGCTGAGCTTGGTGATGACCTGATTGACGCCCTTTCTCTTTGCCAGCATGGACAGCACCATATTGGTCTCATCCATGCCCGTCAGTGCCACCAGTGCGTCTACCTCGCCGATACCCTGACTTTCCAGAACATCCTGGCTGCTGCAGTCGCCGCAAGCCACAGAGGTCTGGGAAAGCAGCCCCGCCAATTCCTCACAGCGGCTGTAATTTCTCTCCAGAATCTGCACGGAAATTCTATCCTTTTCCAACAGACTTGCCAGATAGTAGCATACCCTGCCGCCGCCGCACAGCAAAACACTCTTCACCGGGCGGGTGATTACACCCAGATTTTTCAAAAGCACTGTCAGGTCAGAAACGGGGGCGGTCACGAAAATACGGTCTCCTTCCTGAAGCACGAAATTGCCACTGGGAGCAACCGCTTTTCCGCCACGGAGTACCGCGCACACCAGCACCTTGCACTTGACCACGCTGTGCATATCCATCAGCTTTACATTGCACAGCTTGCTTTTGCCGTCCACCCGCAGCTCCACAATCTCTGCCCGTCCATTGGCAAAGGTGTCCCGGCGCAGAAAGCCCGGGTACTTTAGCAGCCGCTCAATCTCCAATGCCGCCTGCCGCTCCGGATTGACCGTCAGCGACAGCGGGAATACCTGAGGCATAGTCATGATCTGGTCAGTATATTCAGGATTCCGCACCCGGGCGATGGTATGGATTTTCTCATTGATGCCGTGAGCAGTCATACAGCCCAGCAGATTCACCTCGTCAGCGTTGGTTGCCGCAATCAGCAGATCCGCATTTTCCACACCAGCATCCAGCAGCACCTCCTTAGACGCGCAGTTGCCTGTAACACCGATGGCATCAAAGGTCTCCACCGCAGCGGTAAGCACCCGGTTATTCACATCGATCAAGGTCAGGTCATGACCCTCCGCTGTCAGCTGCTGCGCCAGAGTATTGCCAATTTTTCCGATACCCGCAATAATAATCTTCATACTCAACCCCCAGGGAATCTATGGTATCCTATCATTATAGCAGTTTTTTTCCATAATTCAACATAAGATATAGCTAAAACGGAGGCGAAAGCCTCCGTTTTCTATATTTTACAGTTCTTCCAAATACTCTACGCCCTTGATTCTGCGCACCTGCTCAGCAATCTCACCGTGATTTCTCCGTTTCTGGGAACGCAGGCTGGCTATGTACCCCCGGCAGCCGTCCTGCTCATCCTGAAGCTCCTGCTGCACCTCGCTGACTTCCAGTCCCGCGTCCCGCAGCTGCCGCAGGAATGCGCCCAGAGAGATTTCCTCGGACAATTCAAAATATACATCCACCCGGCGGTTTTTTGTGTGCATGCGGTTATCCATCCGCTGCAGCAGGGTCATTACCACAAATACCGCCACAGCGCCGGCAAGGGCACCCTCGTAAAAGCCCACGCCCAGCGCCAGACCTACACCTGCCGCCGCCCAAAGACCCGCGGCGGTGGTCAGACCCTTAATCTGATTGCGCCGGGTGACAATAATGGTGCCGGCACCCAAAAAACCGATGCCGCTGACCACCTGGGCCCCCATACGCACCGGGTCACCGGTCTGCCCAAACTGATACACAAACTGATTGGTCAGCATAATCAGACAAGAACCCACACACACCAGCATATAGGTCCGCAGACCTGCCGGACGGTTCTTCAGTCCCCGTTCCAACCCCAATAGTCCTCCGAAGATTACTGCCGCCGCAATGCGCACCGCCACCGCAAGATAGGTTATTTCCCGAAATTCCATAACTCCGCCTCCCTTACTTTAAAAAATATCATACCCATAATTCCTCCCTGTGTCAAGGGTATGCGTCCGACATTCATTTTTTGAAAAAAGTATTGACAACTGTACTAATACAGTGTATACTGCAACTGTACTAGTACACTACCTTATTAAGGAGGGATGCACAATGATACACCTGGATTACCGGGATGCCCGCCCCATCTACACCCAGATTGTAGAAGCATTCCGGGACCAGATTGCCAGAGGAATCCTCCGGCAGGGAGATAAGCTGCCCAGCGTTCGGGAGTTGGCCGGCACACTGACCATCAATCCCAACACCATCCAGCGGGCCTACCGGGAGCTGGAAGCCTCCGGACTGATCGCAACCATGGCCGGAAAGGGCTGCTTTGTGTGCGGCACTGCCGATGACACAGCCGCACTGTGGCAGGCCTTTGACAGCGCTGCCGCCGCGCTTCTTGCCCGGGGCATCACCGCTAAGGAACTTTCCGACCACTTACAGCAAGGAGGAATGTGATATGCTCCAAATGACCAATCTTACCAAAACCTTCGGAACTTTCACCGCTCTGGACAACCTTTCCATGCACGTCCCCAAAGGCGCGGTTTACGGTCTGATAGGCCCCAATGGCGCGGGAAAATCCACCGCCATCCGCCACCTTACCGGTGTATACCGCCCGGACCAGGGCAGTGTCTGTCTGGAGGGTTTGCCTATTTTTGAAAATCCCCTTGTGAAGGAACGGATTGGGTATATTCCTGACGAGATCTTTTTCTTCCCCTCTGCCACACTGGAGGATATGCGCAGGTTTTACAAGGGCATTTATCCCCGGTTTGACGACGCCCTGTACAAGCGGCTGTTTGATGTATTTCAGCTTCCCAAGAAAGTACCCATCCGCCGGTTCTCCAAGGGCATGCAGAAGCAGGCCGCATTCCACCTAAGCATTTGTACCCGCCCCGATGTTCTGATTCTGGATGAACCGGTGGACGGATTGGATCCGGTAATGCGCAGGCAGGTGTGGAGTCTTCTTTTGTCCGATGTAGCGCAGCGGAATGTAACCGTTCTCATCTCCTCCCACAATCTGCGGGAGTTGGAGGATATCTGTGACCATGTGGGCATTATGGATCACGGAAAAATGCTGCTGGAACGCAGCCTTGCCCAGATGCAGGGCAATACCGTCAAGGTGCAGCTGGTGGGGCAGATTCCTGAAAATCTGGACATTCTCCACCAAAGCAGTTCCGGTCGGCTTACGACCTTGGTTGTCCGGGGAACTGCGGAGGACGTGAAACGAAAAATTACTGCCGCAGAGCCTGTATATTTTGATATACTGCCCCTTTCTCTGGAGGAGATCTTTATTTACGAACTGGGAGGTGTGAACAATGAAGTTGCGAACATCCTACTTTAATGCCTCCGTTCTGCGGAAAGACCTGACAAGGTACGCCCCGGTGTGGGTGCTGTACACCGTTCTGTGGGTCCTGATCGTATACCTGAGTCTGGGTCATTTGGACGATTCTCTCACCGCCGCCCGGCACTGGAGCGATATGTTCTCGGCGATGGCGCTTCTTAACCTGGCCTATGGCGGACTGACCGCCGCCCTGCTGCTGGGGGATCTGTTTAACCCCCGTATGTGCAACGCTTTGCATGCCATGCCCATGCGCCGGGAGGGCTGGCTTCTGACCCACAGCGCGGCGGGCATCCTGTTTGCCCTGATCCCCTACGGCATTACCACAGTACTGCTGGTGTTCCTGCTGGGAGGATTGCGTTTTCTGGCGTTTTGGTGGTTCGCTCTGGCAATGCTGAGTTACCTTTTCTTCTTTGGCACCGCCATCTTCTCCGGTATCTGCGCAGGCAACCGCTTGGGAATGGGAGCAGTTTACTTTATTATCCATTTCTTCTTCCTGCTGGTTTATGCTGTGTTTTATCTGCTGTACCAGCCCCTGCTGTTTGGTATCGTTCTGGACATGGAGCATGTGGTGCATCCGCTTGTTCCCACTCTCTTATTAAGCGAACTGCAGTTTGTTAACTATCAGTGGAAAGATGCCCAGTGGGAGTTTCTCCAGGGTGACTGGTTCTATCAGCTGGGCTGCACCGGTATAGGTATCTTGGCATGGATTGCTTCCTTCTTCCTGTACAGGAGACGGAAACTGGAAGCTTCCGGAGATTTTGTGGCTTTCAAGCCAGTGGCGCCCGTATTCCTCGGCTTCTACACATTGGGCGTGGGCTGCGTACTGTATATCTTCCCGGACATATTCGGTATCGGAGATTCCAATTATATTTTCCTTGTGCTGGGTATTCTCATTGGCTATTTCACCGGTAAGATGTTCCTGGAGAGGACATTGCGAGTATTCAGACCCAGGGCCTTTGCCGGACTGGCGCTGCTGGCTATGCTGCTGGCAGGCACCATGGCGCTCACTTGGCTGGACCCATTGAGGGTAACCTACTACATGCCTGAAGAGGAAGATATCACAGGCATGCGTATATATTCCTTCGAAGATGAACACCGATTCCGTTATGGCGAAGGGCAGGACTTCCTGTTCACCCAGCCGGAGGATATTCAGGTTCTTCAGCAGTTGCACAATCAGATGATTCAGGATCGGAGCTCAAAAAAGTATGTGGCTGATCCCTGCAATATCACCGTGGAATACTTCCTCACTAGCGGCAGCACCTGCACCCGGCATTACACAGTAGATCCCGCCACCGAGTTGGGGCAGGATTTGGGGCTGCGGCTGAGCGATTACCGCCACGTGTTCCTGACAGAGAATCTGGAGGAATATGCCTCCCATATCTACTCTGCCCAGATATCCACCTATGACGAGAAGCTGATTGAGAAGATTTCCCTGTTTAGTGAAGGCAAAGAGCAGTATGAATTTGCCCTTGAGGAAATTCCCCAGCTGCTATCAGCTATCAAGGCCGACTGTGACGCAGGCTGCATGACTCAGGACTGGTCCTTCCACGATGATTATGAGGATTACTGCTGGCTGGAGCTGGAGGTTTATCCCAACGGTTTGGATCAGGAGCTCTATTTCACCCAGCTGCGGATATCCGAGGATTGCGCCAATACCATTGGGTACTTAAACAGTCTTGCCAATTAAAAATAAGGGTGTGCATTGTCTGCACACCCTTATGTTTATTTTTCCCCGATGACCTCAATCTCGCACAGCACGTTTTTGGGAAGGGTCTTCACCGCAACACAGCTGCGGGCAGGCTTTGACACAAAATACTGCTCATACACAGCGTTAAACTGGGCGAAATCCCCCATATCTGCCAGGAAGCAGGTGGTCTTGATCACCTTATCAAACCCTACGCCAGCCGCCTGCAGCACCGCGCCCACATTTTTGCAGCTCTGATGGGCTTGTGCCTCGATTCCCTCAGGAATTTCTCCGTTTGCAGGGTTCACAGGAATCTGGCCGGAGGTGAACACCAGTGTGTTTGTCTCATAGCCCTGGCTGTAAGGGCCGATAGCCGCCGGGGCGTTGGCAGTTGCAATGGATTTCATAGAACATTCTCCTTTATATAAGTTTCTTCTCTGTTCTGGCAGGTAAAGAGAATCACCTGCTTATCCTGCCCATATTCACGCAGCACATTGATAGCCGCTGCCATGCGTGTATCGTCGAAACGCACCAATGCGTCATCCAAAAGCAGGGGGGCGTTGGGGGTCAGTTCCTCCGCCACTGCCAGACGCAGGGCAAAATACAGCTGATCCGCCGTACCGCTGCTGCGCCAAAGGTTATCCCGTAGGGTATCCTCCCCTTGGGCGCCGGAGCTGATGTGCAGGTCATTATCCAGCAGTATCCGGTCATACCGCCCGTCTGTGAGCCTGCCCATAATTTGCTGGGCACGTTGAGAAATCCGGGGGGCAAACCGCCGCTGCAGTTCCTGTGTCGCTGCCTGCTGCACCTGCATGGCGTATACCGCCGCCTGGTAGATATTTTCCAGTTTGTCTACCCGCTGCTGCACCTGCTGGAGTTGCCGCTCAAGGGTTTCCTTCTGTCCCAAAGCCTGAATTTGTCCCTGCACCACGCCAAGCTGTTCCAGCAGGCGGGCCTGCTCCAGCGCGGTGCGGTTCAGTTCTTCTTCTGTTCGTCCTGCCGGAAGTGTCAGCTGATCCGGAAACGCAGGAGCGGATACCTGCCAGCAGCCATCCTCCAGCGTCCGGGTCAGTTCATCAAAGTGCCTTGCCTCCCGCTGGGCTTCTTCCAGCGCCCGGCGGCGGCGTCCCACCTCCAACAGTTCCGTCTCCCGCTGGGATACAGAACCGCCGCCGGTGAACTGTACCAATTGTTCTTCTACCTCCTGCATTTGGGTCTGCAGGCGGCTCAGATTTTCCCGGCAGGTTTCCAAGTCCCGGGTATAAGTCTGCTGGGTCTGGGCATACCGCTGAGCAGCCTCCACCCACTGGCCGGGGGACAACGGTTTATACCTCTGCTCCAGTGTGTGCATGGTATTTTCCCGGCGGCGCCGGTCTGCCGCTACGGAGCGCAGCCAAATCGCTGCTGCCCCAAGGCATATAACACCTGCCGCCAGCGCCCACCAATGCTCCCACAGCAGAATCAGCAAAAGCACGCCTGCCAGCGCTGGCAGCGCAGGCAGCCATCTTCCGCCTTTTAACAGAGCCTGTTTATCCTCTTGGTACACACGTTCACTCACTTGGGCATCCCGAACCGCTTCCTCAGGCTCCATGCCCCGGAACGGCTCCGGCACTGGAGGCATCTGGGGCGGGGGCGGCATCAGGCGGGAACGGCGGTTTAGTTCCTCCTGCTTTTCCCGCAGCTGCCGCAGCTGCGCCAGCTCCGACTCTGCCTGCTCAGGTGTGGGCAAGTTCCTGCAATCTTCCAACAGCAGCTCCACCTGCCTGACGGCAATCTGCTGCTTTGCCCTAGCTTCCTCAAGCCGTTTGGCATGCTCCCCTGCGGCTTCCCACGCCAGCGCAGCCTTGTGGTTTTCCAGTGTCCTGCGGTACTGCTCCAGTTCCTGCTGCCGCCGGGTAATATTCTGATGGCTGCCGCGGAGCGTTTCCAGCCGGTTCAGCTTGTCCCGCAGTTCCTCCCGCTGGCTTTCCGCCTGAGGCAGCAAGCCCGTTTTATTGAAACGGCAGCGGTTTTTCAGTTCCTTCAGTTTTCTGGCCAAATCGTCCCCATCGGTACTTTCATCGGCGGTGGTCACCAAGGCATTCAGCCGGGTACGAAGCTTCTCGTCAGCGGTCACAGCCATATCCGACTGCCGCAGAAAGCCTGCCCGGGTAAACACGCTCTGCTCCACCCCAAGCAGGAGGCTGCCACAGTTGGCGGCGGTCAGTTCCTCCACAGCAATGCCGCTCTCAGTCTCATAGGCCTTAAAATCATTGAAAAAGCCCCGGCCCTTGCTGCGCCGCTCAATGGTGATATCCCGTCCGTTCCAGTTCAGGTCCATCCGTCCGGACATAGGCTCGCCGGACCATGGGGTATAGTGCTCCTTGTCCGCCAAAAAGCCGGTCTTTGTCTGTTCCCGGGTGTTGATACCGTAAAGCATAGCCACCACAAAGGCACACCAGGTGCTTTTGCCCCATTCGTTGGGGGCGGTCACCACATTCAGCCCGGGCTTCAGTGTCAAAGTTTGGTGAGAGAGCTTTCCAAACGTGGCCGTCATAGAATAAATTTTCATGGCAGCTCAACCTCCTCTCCCATAAGAATCCGGCGGGACAGCTTAGCTGCCAGCAGGATTTTCTCCTTCTCTTCCTCCGGGGCGTTTTCCAGCTGGGCTTTCAGCATGCCAAAATAGACACCCTGAAAGCTGTCCTCCCCCGCCCCTTCCCACAAATCCACCGGGCGTACCGTTTTATCCCGCAACTGCAGGTTGGCAAAGCCGGAAATCTGACCGGCAATGGCATCTAAGTCCGGAGTCTGGCACTCCCCTGTGAGCGTTATCCTGTAAAAATCATCGCTGGCGGCGGCAGGCAGGGCATTCTTCACCGCCGCAGCGGCATCCTCCCCAGCAATGACCTGCAAATCATAAAACCGGATACCCTCCACAGGCACAAAACGGCAGGAGGCCTCCGTATCCAGCTGGGTAATGTACACACCCTTGATCCCCAGCTCATCAAAACCGGTACCCATGGGACAGCCGGGCCATGCGCACAGGGTCTGCCCCGCCCGGAACATACCTGCCTTGTGAATGTGACCCAGCGCCAGGTAAGAAAGTCCGGACCGGCTCACCTGCAGGTTTGTGATGGGGTTGTATGGGGAACTCACCTGCGTAGGATCTCCGTGGAACACACCGATGGCATACCTCTCCTGACCCTCCGCCCGGAAGCCCTCCAGAAGGGCGGGGCAGTCCATCTCCCCAAAGCCCGCGCCGTACACCCGGCAGTCAAGTGCGGAAAGAACCACGGATTCAATCTGGGGTTTGCGGAAAACATGCACATTGGCAGGCCACAATTCCCGTTCCCAAGGGCTTTCGTGGTTTACATAATCATGGTTTCCCGGCGCGATAAACACGGGAACGCCCATTTCCTCCAAGGCATTGTAAACTGCCCGGTAACTTTCCGGGGTATAGCTGCCGTCAAACAGGTCTCCCGCCAGAAGCACCAGATCGCACCGCTCCTGTCTGCACAGGGCCGCGATCTTACCGGGCACTTCCAGAAGTGCCTTTCTTAAATACGCGCCCGCCTGGCCGGTGTGTCCCGACATGGGAGAATCCAAATGCCAGTCGGCGCTGTGAAGAATTTTCACCAAAAAACATCCACCCTTTCCACCTGCCTGCAAAGGCCCGTTTCTGTATCAATGGTGAACAGTACCGCCTCCAGCTTTGTAGGGCCATCCGCCCACTGGTAGCGGTTTGTCAGGTCTCCCCGGAACTTGGCAATAGACAGTTTGGGCTGAATACCCAGCACGGAGTGTACCGGGCCGGTCATTCCCAAATCCGTCACATAGCCCGTCCCTTTGGGCAGAATCTGGGTATCAGCGGTAGGCACATGGGTATGAGTTCCCCACAGGGCGCTGACCCGTCCATCCAGCATATAACCCATAGCCAGCTTTTCGGAGGTGGCCTCCGCATGTAGCTCCACAAAAATCAGCTTGGTGGGAATCTCTTTAAGAATCTTATCCACCAAGTCGGATCGTAGCCATGTCGTTCTGTGAGCCA
>JAZSRI010000055.1:0-2350 GCA_045538415.1 Faecousia sp.
CTGTAAAGCCGCTGGGATCTCCCCGGAATTCAGGGCCTAGATGGGTATGGGTGCAGCAGAGGAAAACCGCTTCACTGGGAAGGCCTGTTTTCTCCCCGATCCTCTTTCTCATTGTGTCGCACATATCCTGGGGAATTCCGATCAGGTCTATGCTGATCACCACAGCGCTTTTTTCTCCGTCGGAAACAGCTACCGCCGTTGCCATAAGGGGATCCAGAATCCCGTCGGAAATACGTTCAATGAAATAACCGGCCAGTCTTACTCCCAGGGGGGGCGTAATATCGATACGGGAAAACCCAGCTTTTAATCGCAGCATTTTTAAATCCTCCAAATTTAGAAACTCTTTTCACTCTATGTTAGGCAATATGCCTAACAAAAAGGTATCATATTCCCACCAGGAAATCAACTTCCTACGCCCACCTTTGACGTAAGACAGTCATTTTGTGGCACATAATCATCATTTTACCGACCCCTTTCCCTTTACGGAAATCTTCCCGCCGCAAAGCGGCCGGCAACCATTTTACGCATGTCGTCTAACAAGGCAGATTGCGGCAGGACAACGTCCTGCCGCAATCCGAAACAAAAAAAGAAGAGAGACTACCTTTAGACGCACATTATTAACCTTTCAAACCGGATGTGCTGATGCCCTCCACCAGGCTCTTCTGGAAGATAAAGAACATAATAAGCGTAGGTGTTATAGACAAAATGGACATTGCCATCATCGGGCCATAGTTTGTTCCGGATTCATCTCTGAACAAGGTCAAAGCGTATGCGATAGGATACATTTCAGGCTTATTCAAGTAAATCAGAGCGGAGTAGAAATCGCCCCACGCGCCAATAAATGTCAGAACCGCCACCGTTGCCAGTGCGGGCTTTACCAAAGGCAGAATAATATGCCAGAAAAGCTGGAGCCAGCTGCAGCCATCCAGGACAGCAGCTTCATCCATGGAGCGGTTGATATTCTTCATAAACTGCATGATAAGGAACACGTTAAAAGCGCCGCCGCCCAGGAAAGAGCCAATAAACAAGGGCCAATAGGTTCCCACCAGACCAAGATTACGGTATACCAGATAAGTAGGTACTCTCAAAACGATACCGGGCAGCGCCATAGTACTGATCATCGCGGCAAACCAAAACTTTCTTCCGGCAAATTTAATGCGGGCAAACGCGAACGCGGTAACCGCCGCGGAGAGGGTGGTACCAATCACATTCAGTGCGGTAACCATCAGGGAATTGCGGAAAAACTGCAGGAAAGAGGTTCTGCCGATACCCTTCCAGGCAGCAACATAATTCTGGAGAGTGGGATTTTTTGGGATCAGCTCACTGGCCGTGGTCATAACGTGCTTGGTTTCCTTAAAGGAGGAGCTGAACATCCAAAGCAGGGGGTAGATCATCACAAAGCATGCAATCAGGATAAATACGTAATAGATTGTATCGGAAAATTTCTTTTTTGTTCTAAGATTCATACCGTGATCCCCCCTTACATTTCTTCCCGGTAGTACACCCAGGCGCCATTGGACTTGAATACCACAGCTGTCAGGGCTACGATCACCAGAAGCAGGAACCAGGCCATGGCGCTGGCCAAACCCATTTCCATATCCTTGAATGCTATATTATATTGGTACAGGCCGAAATACAGCGTGGATTTCAGCGGGCCGCCGCCGGTAATCAGGAACGCGGAGCTGAACGCCTGCATACTGCCGATAATACCGTTAACCAGGTTGAAGAAAACACTGGAGGTAATCATGGGAAATGTAATCTTCCAAAAGCTCCTGGTCTTGCTGGCGCCGTCAATTGCTGCTGCCTCCAGCATATTCTTGGGCACATCCCGGATAGCCGCCAGGAAAATCAGCATACCGGAACCAAACTGCCAGACACCCAGCAGAATCAGAATGTACAGGGCTGTATTGGGATCTGCCAGCCATTTCACCGTGGGCAGACCAATGCTTTCCAAAAGCTGGTTAATAGTACCCTGGTTGCCCCAAATTTTACCCCAGGTCAGCGCCACGGCAACACCGCCGCCAACCAGAGTAGGAATATAGAAGCAGGTGCGGATCAGCCGCATAAACTTGGTGGCCCTGGAAAGAAGGACTGCTACAGCCAGCTGCACAATCATCTTCACAGGGACCTGGACCAGGGCGAATTTGCAGGTCACCTTAAAGGAATGCCAGAAATCAGGATCATCAAAAAGCATCTCTACATAGTTTTTGATGCCAACCCACTTGGGTGGGGTGAGGATATTATAATCTGTAAAAGACAGATACAGAGAGTAAAAAAACGGATACAGCGTTAAAACGAAAAAGCCTATTAACCAAGGTGTTAAGAACATGTAGCCGGAGAGATTGGTCTT
>JAZSRI010000140.1:0-10972 GCA_045538415.1 Faecousia sp.
AAATTTTCACAGATAGGGTCTTAACTGCACAGCAAGCTGGGCTTCCTGATGAATGAGCCGTTTGGTAATGTCTTTGGACACCTCATCTGCGGCCTTATATTGATTCAGATATCGGTTCAAGGATTTCACACCCATATTGCAGCCGTCTGTCATCAGGTCCGCAATGGTGGCATCCGATTCCTCCATGCCAAGTTTCATGTTGGTTTTCATCCAGGACATGCCCTTTGCGATAGGATTGGGATTCTTTCCCTCATCATGGTATTTTTCCAGAAGCTGGTCAACCTCCTGCTGAAGCTTCTGATGCTCCTGTTTGCAGCAGGTCAGCTCCTTTTCCATGGTGTGGCTTTTTACATGCCCCAGTACATCCTCAATGGAGGAAATGCCCATTTTAATACCAGCGTCACATTCCCGCAGCAACTTGATGGTGTCTTGCTCAATCATTGGTTCCACTCCTTTTCTTTGATAAAACCAGTATACCCAAATACCGGTGCTTTATGGACAGGTAAAAGAAAAACCAAATAAAAAAACCAAAGAAATAGGCATAGCGTTTTTGGGAAAAGTGTGGTTTAATAAAAAATGGGTTCTTCTGTGCAGCGCTGAAGCGAAATATAATATAGCAATATTTTGCGCAGGAGGGTGTACATCAGGAAACAATTATGTTGCAATCAAAGGAGAATGTTTATGAAATCCAGTTTGACTTCTGTGACCTTCCGGCAAAAGACACCGGAGCAGGTTGTGTATCTTGCGAAACAGGCGCAGCTTGACGCCATTGAGTGGGGTGGAGATATCCATGTGCCCGCCGGGGACAAGACAGCCGCGGAGCATGCCCTGCGCCTGTGCCGGGATAACGGTATTGAAATTTCTGCTTACGGCTCTTATTTTTATGCGGGTCTCGACGGTAATTTCCGGGAGGTGTTGGAGACAGCCCAGCGTCTGGAGTGCCCGGTGATTCGGGTATGGGCAGGCAGAACCGGAAGCCTTGAGATAACGGCCCAGCAGCGCAGAATCTATACGGATGCCCTGCGGGAAATGGTGGATATGGCCCGGCAGGTGGGCTGTACTGTGGCAACAGAGTATCACAGCCACACACTGACAGATACCCTGGCATCTGCCAAAGAGCTTCTTGAGGATGTTCCGGGACTGAAAACCTTCTGGCAGCCCCCTGACGGACTAACTGTTCAGCAGAATCTGGAAGCGTTGGAGCAGCTGAGAGGCCAGGTGGAAAACGTGCATGTTTACTGCTGGCAGGGATATGAACGTTATCCTCTGGCTGACGGCGCGGAGGAATGGATTCAGTACCTGCAGAAGGCGGTGGATACTGGCATCTCCGGATATGCCACGCTGGAATTTGTGAAAGACGACAGCCCGGAGCAGCTTATGGAGGATTCCCGGATGCTCAGAGCGTTGTTGTCCCAGTTGAGATAAGCAGTTCGGAACAAAACAGACACTTTGTCGGAATGTACCATATTCCGGTAGAAAAAAACCAGTGCGAACTTCCTAGTAAGGATATATTATATTCTTAACAGCGTGAAAAGGTGCGCTGACGATTTTCACTGATATAGGAGGATGCACATGTTTAACGTCCGTGAGTGGAGCAAACAGGCAAACATCATTGCCGATGTTCTTTCCAAAGCACCTGCAATCGATAAGAATCTGCGTGTAGAGCGCCCCGAGTTTGAGCGCCGCCAGAAGGCGGTTTACCAGGCTCTGGCGGCTGCCGGTTTTGACGGCGGCATTGTCTATTCCGACGAGCATTACCATGGTGACGTACCCTATCTGGGCGGTAATAACAACATTTCCGTAGAGCCAGTCTCCGGTATCGTGGGAAAAAACGGATTTGCCATTCTGGCGGGTCTGGAAGGCTGCTATGTGGCGGAGCAGCTGTCTCCCCGCTCCGGCTGCCGTGTGGGCCGTGTGGAGATGCTGAAGTTGGCCGATGAGGAGTACCCCGTGGAGACAGACCGGGTAGAGGACGTGGTAGAGGATATCTGCGGCGGCAAGCCCAAGCGTCTGGCCCTGCTGACTTCCCGCTCTGTCATGCCTCTGGCGATTTATGAGTGGTTTGAGGAGTATGTGGGCAAGGGAAATCTGTTGGATGCTCAGGAAATCTACTACAAGATTAAGTACGAAAAATCCGACATCGAGATGGAGCTGACCCGTCAGGCATCCAAGATTTCCGACGTGATGATGGAGGGTATGCTGGCTGTTATGAAGCCTGGTATGCTCCAGACCCAGGTGGCCCAGTGGGGCTATGCCATTGCCAGCGAGCTGGGCGCGGAAGAACTGGGCTTTGACGTAATGGTCACCAGTGGCGAGGATAACCGCTCTATCGTGGGCAAGGCGCTGAACCACGTGATTCAGGAGGGCGAGTTTGTCCATCTGGGCGTTGGTCCCTGCCTGGACGGCCTGAATGCCTGCGCCCGCAGCAGCGTGGTGTGCACCGGCGCCGGCGGCCAGCTGACCGAGTCTCAGAAATTCTGGCTGGACTTTGTGGACAGCGCTTATCAGGTAGGTCTGGATGCCTTTATTGAAGTGGCGGAGAACAACCTGCCTGCACGCCTGCAGGAGAAGGCGCTGGTGGACTACTACGAGAGCCGCCGGGAGGAAGTCAGCCGCCGCGTGGGCAAGCCCATTGACCTGGCTATGCTCAAGCCCTACACCGGCACTCACAATTCCGGCTACACCGAGTGCCAGGAATTCTACGGCGCCATTACACTCAACTCCCATGAGCCTTTGGGTAACCAGACTGTCACCATGCTGGACGTGGCTGTGAGAGGCTTCGGCAGCTCCTGGAATGAGGTTATCATTCCTGAGTTTGACTATCTGCTGGTGGAGAGAACCCTGGGTAAGTTTGGCCGTAGGGTGGAAGTGTTCAATGACCTGCCCATCCGTCTGCAGCATCTGGTGGGCTGCGGCTACTAAGGAGGGAGAATTATGAAGTTTACATACTGCAATACAGACACCAAGTGTGTCACTGACAATATTGACCTTCTGTTCCCCGGCTTTGGCAAGGATGAAGTGCTGGCGGTTATGAGCCCCCACGATGATGACGCCATTCTGGGCGCGGGCTACGCCATGCTGGCTGCCCAGCAGGCCGGCGCTGAGGTGTATGTGGTGATCTTCTGCCGGGGCGACGCCGGTTACAGCACAGTGGAAGAGAAGGATACCATCGAGGCAGTCCGCAGCCGGGAAACCGATGACTGCTATGCCCGGTTGGGTGTCCCCGCTGACCACATCCTGCGGATGAACTTCCCTGATTTTTCCGCCATCGGCAACTGGGGCTGGCAGAAGGCTGACGGAACCCCCGGTGATATGCCCCGGATTCTGCGCTTTCTGCGGGATAATAAGGTTACCCGTGTGATGATCCCCAATCATTACCATGAGCATATTGACCATATTGCCACCTACTGGATGACCAGCTTTGACGTGCCTCAGGCAGGTGACATGGCTCTGGTGGATTATGGTACACCCCATGCGGTCCGCTCTACGCTGCAGTACTCTGTGTGGGCAGACTTTGATCCAGAGGACGCTCTGGTGAACGGCCGTCCCTCCGCCCTGCGGGCAAACCGTATTCTGGTGGCTGACGAGGCCGTGGAGCAGCGCATTGACGATGCGATTACCGCCTATGTGTCTCAGGAAAAGATTATTGAGAATCTGGTGCTGTCCAGAAAAGAACGGCAGACAGCCAAGGGCACTTTCGTAGAGCCCTATATCGCTTTTGACTGCCGTCCCAAGATCAATCTGAATCCCTACATCAGCTGGGTAGAGGAAAACGTGTAAAAGAGAAAAACCGGCCCAAAGACCTTGGTCTTTGGACCGGTACTTTTATGGATATGCCGGTACAGCCGGGCGTTTGAATGGTAGGAATACCCCCTGTGATGACGGACTACCAATCCGGCTGTAAATCCTTTCTCAGGGGACAGTTGTGGAAGATCTCCTTGGTGATCGCCCGGTATTGCTGCACGTCGGTGGTTTTGCGCAGCTGCTTAAAGAGCTTTTCTGCCCCCTCAAATTTGAAGTACAGGTGCCGCCAGTTTTCCTTAAGCCGGAACATAGCGTTCCTGCTGCCCCCAAAGGCGGCGGTATACTGCCCCAGCAGCTCTTCATAGAACGCTTCCAGCGCCTCCGGGGTAGTACCGCCGGGGGACAGAAGGCCCGGATCCCCTACCAGTCCCCGGCCCAGCATCACAGCGTTGACCTGAGGAAATTCCTGGTGGAAGGCTTGAATATGTTCCAGTGTGTAGAGGTTTCCGTTATAGCACAGGGGGATGGTACAATGTTTCACGGCGTAGCGGAAGGCATCCATATCTACCTGTCCGTTGTAGAATTCTGTCCGGATTCGGGGATGAATGGTCAATTCCCGGATAGGGTACTTGTTCAGCACCTCCACAATGGCGGGAAATTCATCCCTGCTGTAAAATCCAATCCGGGTCTTTACCGAAATGGGCAGGGGCGCGGACTGAAAAATTTCACTCAAAAAGGCATCCAGCTCAGCAAGATCCCGGAGCATACCAGAGCCTTTTCCCTTGGAGGTGACCGTGCCGGAGGGACAGCCCAGATTGAGATTTACCTCCCCGTAGCCCAGCTCCTTGCACTTGCCGGCCATCCATAGAAAATCCTCAGGCACTTTGGTAAGAAGCTGGGGTACACAGGCATAGGGCAAAGTATCCGCCGGGGGGAGCTCTCTGGATTCCCGGGGAGTAAGGCGGCGGTGGACAGTGGGTGAGAGAAAAGGGGTGTAGTACCGGTGAACGCCGGGGAAATATTTGCAGTGCAGTGACCGGAAAATACTGTCCGTAAGTCCCTCCAGCGGGGCGAAATAGTAACGCATATCTTTCTCCTGTATGTTCAGGAGCCTCCCGGTGGGAGGCTCCGATGTTTATACTTCCATAATTACCGGAAGGATCATAGGATTGCGCTTGGTGGTCTTAAACAGGTAGCCGCTCAGGTCGTTCTTGATGGCAGACTTGATGGCTGTCCAATCCCGGATATGCTTTCTGCCGCACCGCTCAATGGCCTCCATGACCACACAGCGCAGCTCAAACATAAGCTCCTCCGACTCCTTCACATACACAAAACCTCTGGTAATGATGTCCGGGCCGCTGATCACACCGCCGTCCTGACTGCTGATGTTCACACACACCACGATCATACCATCCTGGGCGAGGTGCTTTCTGTCCCGAAGCACCACACTGCCCACATCACCGACCCCTGTGCCGTCCACAAATACTTTGCCTGCGGTGACAGTGCCGTTAATTTTGCAAGTTTTGGCGGTAAATTCAGCCACACTGCCCACATCCAAAATCCGTACATTCTTGCCGGGCAGGCCCATGGTTTCAGCCAGCTTGCCGTGGATCTGCAGATGCCGCTGTTCGCCGTGAACAGGGAGGAAGAATTTGGGCTTGCAAAGGGCGTGAATAATCTTTAGCTCTTCTTTGCAGGCGTGTCCGGACACATGCAGACCCTCACTCTTTTCATACACCACTTCCGCGCCCTTGCGGTACAGCTCATTGATGATTCTGGAGACGGCCTTTTCATTGCCGGGAATGGCGGAGGCGGAGATAATGATCCGGTCGCCTGCCACAATGTCCACCTGCTTATGGGTGGAAAATGCCATCCGGTACAGGGCAGACATGTTTTCACCCTGAGAACCGGTGGAAACAATGACGATTTTGTTCTTGGGCAGGCTCTTGATGGCGGCCAGATCCACAATGGTTCCGGCGGGGATCTTAATATAGCCCAGCTCCTGCGCCACTTTCAGCATGTTCTCCATGCTTCGTCCGGTAACGGCCACTTTCCTGCCGTAGCGGTGGGCGGTGGCCAGCACTGCCTGAATACGGTGCATGTTGGAGGCGAAGGTGGTAACCACGATTCTTTGGTCGCAGTTTTTAAACTGCCTGTCCAGACCCTCGGCAACCGTGTCTTCGCTGGGAGTGTAGCCAGGGCGCTCCACATTGGTGGAGTCAGCCAGCAAGGCAAGCACCCCCTCATTGCCCAATTGACCCAGCCGTGCCAAATCGGTCATGCCGTCCTTGGCGGTGGGATCGATCTTAAAGTCACCGGTCATGACCACCCTGCCGATAGGGGTGGTGATGGCGAATGCTACCGCGTCGGCAATGGAGTGGTTCACGTGGATAAATTCCACAGAGAAACAGCCGGCCTTTACCACATCGCCGGGCTTGTGGGTAATGAGCTTGACCTTATCCGCAATACGGTGCTCCTCCAGCTTCAGCTTGATCAGGCCGTTGGTCATAGCGGTTCCGTGAATGGGGCAGCTTACCTGCTGCATGCAGTAGGGGATAGAGCCAATGTGGTCCTCGTGACCGTGGGTGATGAACATACCCCGCAGCTTCTTGGCGTTCTGCACCAGATAGGAAAAATCCGGAATCACCAAATCCACACCGTACATGTCCTCTTCAGGGAAACCCACACCGCAATCGATTACGATCATATCCTTGCCGTATTCCAGTACGGTGATGTTCTTACCGATCTCATCCAATCCACCTAAGGGGATGATTTTCAGTTTTTCTGCCAATAAAATTCTACTCCTTTCAAAAATAAGCAACACAAACCAAGCAGCCGCAGCTGGTCTCCAAAGCCCTGTATCGCCTGTAGAACCAGAAAACGCCCGCCGGTGCTATTAAAACAAATCAAAAACCGGGACTATTCCCGGCTGCTCAGGCCTTCCTGCCTGACGCCCGCACCCATAGTATACCACAATTAGGGCGGATTGTACACAAAAATTTTTCCGCACCACCGGACAGAATCCGACAATCCTCCATTTATTCTCCTGAAAGATAAAAAAGATGGTTGCGTGTTTGGCCTGTTGCTGTTATAATAAAACAATTAACATGGGGAGAATATCTATTCGGCAAGGAGGCGGGGAAATGAATAAAAAATTGGGAAGACTCTTGCGTCCCAATATGGGCATCTACATCGGGGTTATGCTGGCTTTCTGTGTGGCAGCGGCGCTGCTGCGGCAGTATATTCTTGCCGGTGTGGAACTAACAGTGACCGTTATGGTTCTGACCCTTTATTTGGCCCACAGAGCGCGGCGGCATAATCAGCTGCGGGAGTTTATTCACAGGACGCTGGACGATATGAATGCCACAGAGGGCAGCCGTTCTCCGTTCCCTATGGCGGTGTTCCGTCTGGCAGACAGCGGAATCGTCTACGCCAATACCCGATTCACCCAGATTACGAACCTTCAGGATACCATGGCGGAGCGCTGTGTGGAGGAGATTTTGCCGGGCTTTGCTACCGACTGGCTGTCCTCCGGTAAAAACGAGTATCCCTATGACGTAACTCTTGAGGGACGCCGTTACAGGGTGTATGGCTCTACGGTGCGGGGAGATGATCCCCAGCAGACACCGCTGGGCATCCTGTTCCTGACGGATTTGACGGAGCTTTATCAGGTACGGGATGAGTATATCCGTTCCCGGCCGGTGGTCTCCATCATTTTGGTGGACAACTACGAAGAACTGATTAAAAATCTTACTGAGGGACAGATTTCTGCCCTGAACGCAAAGCTCAATAACGCCATCACCTCCTGGACGGATGGCTACGGCGGTATTCTCAGACGTATGGAGCGCAACCGCTTCCTGTTCATTTTCGAGAAGCGGGATCTGAAGCAGGCGGTGGAGGGGAAATTCTCCCTGCTGGAGGATATTCATGAAATTACAAGTCCCTCCGGTCTGGACGCCTCTGTTTCCATCGGCCTGGGTGTGGATGGCGAGACCTTTGAGGAAAGCTATAATTTTGCGTCGCTGTCCATTGAAATGGCCCTCAGCCGGGGCGGTGACCAGGCGGTGGTGAAGGACCGTTTGAACTTTGCGTTCTACGGCGGAAAAACCAAGGAAACCGGGCGCCACAGCAAGGTGCGCTCCCGGGTAACTGCCAACTCCATGATGGAATTGATTGGTCAGAGCAGCCGGGTCTTTATTATGGGTCATAAGAACGCGGATCTGGACGTAGTGGGCGCTGCAATGGGTATTGCCTGCCTGTGCCGCAAGAAGAACAAGCCCTTCCATATTGTGATGGATATGCAGAACAATATGTCCCATCGGCTTTTGGAAGAGATTAGGCAGGTGCCGGAGTACCGGGATGCGTTCGTTACCGGACAGGACGCAATGCTGCTGAGCGACAACCGCAGCACATTGGTGGTGGTGGACACCAACCGCCCCGATCAGGTGGAGAATGGTAGTCTCTTGGAGGCAGTTCCCAGAATCTGTGTGGTGGATCACCACCGCCGGGCCGCGGACTATATTACCCCCGTGGATGTGAATCTCCATGAGCCTTACGCGTCCTCTGCCTCAGAACTGGCAACAGAGCTTTTGGAGTATGCGGTGGAGCCTAAGGACGTGCTGCCCATTGAGGCAAAATCTCTGATGGCAGGCATTTTCCTGGACACCAAGAGCTTTAACGTGCGCACAGGAGAGCGCACCTTTGAGGCGGCAGCCTACCTGCGCCAACTGGGCGCGGACACGGTGGAAGTGAAGAAACTTCTGCAGAACGACTTCAATGACACCATGGCCAAGTATCATATCATCAAGTCTGCCCGGTTGTACCGTGAGGAACTGGCGATTGCCGCGCTGACTTCGGAAACCTCCCGTACTCTGGCTGCCCAGGCGGCAGATGAAATGTTGAACATTTCCGGAATTACAGCCTCTTTTGTGCTGTACCCGGATGGGGATAAGGTGATCATTTCTGCCCGGTCTATTGGTGAAGCCAATGTGCAGATGATTCTGGAGCCTCTTGGCGGCGGCGGCAATACCGCTACCGCGGGCGCCCAGATCTCGGGTGCTACCGTGAAGGAAGTTCTGGACAGGCTGGTGGCATCTATTGACCGATTCTACGAACTATAAGGAGAGTAAGCTATGAAAGTTATTTTACTGCAGGATGTAAAGGGCAAAGGCAAAAAAGGCCAGATGCTGGAAGTGTCTGACGGCTACGCCAGAAATTTTATGCTGCCCAGAAAGCTGGCCATTGAGGCGACTGCCGATGCGATCAACACCATGCGCATGAACGACAAAGCTGCCGCGGAGAAGGCGGCAAAGGAACGGGCCGAGGCACTGGAAATCTCCAAGCAGCTGCGGGCTATGACCCTGACCGTCAAAGCAAAGGGCGGCGGCGCGGGAAGACTCTTTGGTTCTGTTACCAACCAGGAAATTGCGGACGCGCTGAAGGCTTCTTCCGGTATTACGCTGGACAAGCGGAAAATTGTGATTTCCGACCCCATCAAGAACGTGGGTACTTTCACAGTCCAGTGTAAGCTGGGCTATGAGATCACCGCCCCCCTGACTGTGAAGATCGAGGAGCTCTGAGGGGAAAATACCTTCTAAGAAAGGAGAATGTACATGGATGAAGAATTGATGCAGCACCAGCCTCCCCAGTCTTTGGAAGCGGAGCAGGCCGTCCTTGGTTCTATGCTGATTGACAGCCGCTGTGTGGGTGATGTGATCGGCATCCTGCGCCCGGAGGATTTCTACCTGCAGCAGAACAGGGAGATCTATGAGACCATCTACACCATGTTCAATTTCTCCCAGACCATTGACCCGGTTACGGTACTGGAAAAAATGCGGCAGATGGGTGTACATCACGATAATTCCCGGGATTACATCCAGCAGCTGATGGAGATTACGCCCACAGCTGCCAATGCGGTGCGGTACGCAGGCATCGTCCGGGATAAGGCTATGCTCCGGGGTCTTGCGGACGCGTCCACAGACATTTCCCAGATGGTTTATGAGCAGGTGGGTGCCCCCGGAGAAATCCTGGAAAGCGCGGAGAAGAAGATCTATGCTCTGCGCAAAGGGGAACGCAGCGACTCTCTTGAGCATATCGGTGTGACCCTCCACAGGGTGTTTGACCGCCTGACGGAACTGAGCCAGTCGGACTCTGCCATTCCCGGCATGTCCACAGGCCTGCGGGATTTGGATAAGAAGATCAACGGCTTGAATAAAACGGATTTTGTTCTGATTGCTGCCCGTCCGGCGATGGGTAAGTCTGCATTTGCCCTGAACATTGGCCTGAATGTGGCGAAAAAATACAATAAAACCGTGGCAATCTTCAATTTGGAGATGTCCCGGGAGCAGCTTGCCATGCGCCTTTTGGCCAGTGAGAGTTTTGTGGAGCTGCAAAAGCTGGCAACCGGCAAGCTGACAGAGGAGGAGTGGAGCAAGCTGTGTATGGCTTCCGCCGCTCTGAGCCAGACGGACATTCGCATTGATGACAATCCCTCCATTACCGTGGCGGAGCTGAATGCCAAATGCCGGCGTTTGGACAATCTGGGTCTTGTGATCATCGACTATCTGCAGCTGATGCAAGGCTCCGGTTATGGAAAGAGTAGTGACAACCGGGTGAATGTGGTCAGTGATATTTCCCGTTCCTTGAAGATTACCGCCAAGGAGCTGAATGTGCCGGTGCTTTGCCTGAGCCAGCTGTCCCGTGGCCCGGAAAGCCGTACGGACAAACGGCCCCTGCTTTCCGACCTGCGTGAGTCCGGTGCTATCGAGCAGGACGCGGATGAAGTGCTGTTTTTATACCGGGATGAATACTATAATGAGAACACAGAGGATAAGGGCGTGGCCGAGTGCATTGTGTCCAAGAACCGCCATGGCGAGGTGGGCACGGTGAAACTGCAGTGGGTAGGCCAGTACCAGACCTTTGCCGACCGGGAGTGGAAGCATGCGGAATAAGCTGCTTTCCTTTATCCGTGAGCATCATATGGTGCAGCCGGGAGATACGGTGATCTGTGCCGTGTCCGGCGGCGCTGACTCCATGGCCCTTCTCTGGGCGATGTGCCTTTTGGAAGAGAAACTGAAGATAAAAGTGGAAGCTGCCCATTTTAACCATAATCTCCGGGGCGGGGAATCCCAGCGGGATGAAGATTTCGCCAAGGATTTCTGCCAAGCTCACGGAATTACCTGCCATATTGGCAGCGCAGAGGTAACGGCAGGAGAGAAAGGCCTGGAGG
>JAZSRI010000056.1:0-42112 GCA_045538415.1 Faecousia sp.
CGCCCCGTACAACCCGGGCTTATTTCTTTTGCTGGTATTCTGGTGGCTGATGAGCCGTCTTGCTTCCTTCATCAGCATATCCTCCGTCACCCCTCCGCCGGAAAGCGCATCCTCCTTAAGGATAAAAATTGCCTGTTCAAACAGCTTGGGATCGGGTGTGTTCAGAACGATCACCTGTCTGGAAATTCCTTTTACCATAAATTACCGCCTCCTGACATGAGGAGTATTCCCTATGGTAATTTTTTCATACATCCTTTGGGCGGTTATATCTTCCCTGAGGCTCCCACATGGGCAGCGGCAGCCGCTGCATAGCGCCAAAGATCCGCTCCTTCAGGTCGGGGTATGTGGCAGACAGGTCATACACCAGCTTTTTGATTTCCTCCCGCTTGGTATACTTGTCCACAGGGCAGCGGTTGGTGATTACCGGCAGCTCCTGCCGGGATACAAAGCTGTCAATGGTGCGCTCATGGATATAGAGCATTGGCCGAATCTGCACGATTCCAGTTCTGTCCAGGTCTGTCACAGGCTGGAAACAGCTGATACGTCCCTCAAACAGCAGCGACATCATAAAGGTTTCCACGGCATCATCATAGTGATGTCCTAATGCCAGTTTATTGAGTCCATTCTCCAGCAGAGCCTGATTCAGCGCGCCTCTGCGCATTTTCGCGCACATGGAACAGGGATTTTTCTCCCTGCGGTGTTCAAAAATAATAGGGCCGATCTCTGTTTTCACCAGATGAAACGGAACCTGCAGCCGCTTACAAAGGGATGCGATGCCTGAATAATCCATCCCAAGACCCATGTCGATGGTGACCGCTTCCAAATCAAACGGTTTGTGATTATACTTTTTCAGTTCTGCCAAAAAAACCAGCAATGCCAGAGAGTCCTTGCCACCGGACACACCCACCCCGATTCGGTCACCTGCTTCAATCATATGGTAGTCCTCTACACAGCGGCGGACCAGGCCAATCAGTTTCTGCATGTTGGATTTTCCTCCATTTTTATTAAAAATAGCATGTGAGAATTAAAGAGATATCAAGAGCTTTTAAGAGCATTTTGAAGTTTATATCGGTTTTCATAAATTTTTCAAAAAAAGCTGTTGACATTTGAATTTCTGTATGGTATAAGAATCAAGCGTTTTGCAGTCATTGTACTGCGTATACATGGATTTGTCAAAATAAATTAACCTAATTGGAGGAACGCATAATGTCCACTACTTTAGCAAAGCTTGAGACCGTTGAGCGCAAGTGGTATGTGGTCGACGCAGCCGGCAAGCCCCTGGGCCGTACCGCTGTCACCGTCGCCAACCTGCTGCGCGGCAAGCACAAGGTCGATTTCACTCCCAACGTTGACTGCGGTGACTATGTTATCGTCATCAACACCGACAAGGCTGTTCTGACCGGCAAGAAGCTGGACCAGAAGAGCTACTACCGTGTATCCGGCTGGATCGGCGGTCTGAAGGAAACCAAGGCTCGTGTTATGATGGATAACCGCTCCGACTACGCTATGGAGCTGGCTGTCAAGGGCATGCTGCCCAAGAACACTCTGGGCCGTCACTGCCTGGGTCGTCTGTTTGTTTGCAAGGGTGAGGAGCACAACCACGCTGCTCAGAAGCCCGTGGCATGGACCCTGGACTGATTTGGAGGTAAACGATTATGTACGAGAGCAAGAAGAAGTATAACTACGGCACTGGCCGTCGTAAGTCCTCCGTTGCCCGTGTTCGCGTCTACGAGAACGGCACCGGTTCCATCATCATCAATGGCCGCGACATCGACGATTACTTCGGTCTGGAGACCCTGAAGCTGCTCGTCCGTCAGCCCCTGGTTGCTACCGACATGGTTGGCAAGGTTGACGTTGTTGTCACTCATGCAGGCGGCGGTGTTTCCGGTCAGGCCGGCGCCATCCGTCACGGCATTTCCCGCGCTCTGGCTACCCTGAAACCCGTGTACCGCCCCACTCTGAAGGCTGCCGGTTTCATGACCCGCGACCCCAGAATGAAGGAGAGAAAGAAGTACGGTCTGAAGGCTGCCCGTCGCGCACCTCAGTTCTCCAAGAGATAATTCTCTATCTTTCAGAACATTCAAAAGACCCAGAAACCGCAACGGTTTCTGGGTCTTTTCTGCTGTTTTTGGGAACAAATCACAGCACCAAATCTAATTGATACACATTTCAGCCACCCCGGGGTCACGTATGGCTGAAATTTTGGGTTTCGGAAATCACCGACTTTCTGCAGTTTACGAAATCAAAAAACAGACAGCCAAGAGACTTTTCTTGGCTGTCTGCATAGACAAAACAGGTTATTGATTACTTGTACAGAGGGAACTGCTGGCAGATATCCGCCACAGTTGCCTTAACCTCAGCAGAGGTGCCTTCAAAGTCCTTAGCGGTCAGTGCAATGCAGTGGGCAATCTGCTTCATCTGCTCAGCGCCCAAGCCACGGGTGGTAACAGCAGCAGTACCGATACGAACACCGCTGGTAACAGAGGGCTTCTGAGGATCACCGGGAATGGCATTCTTGTTCAGAGTGATGTGGTTTTCATCACAGCGAACCTGCAGTTCCATACCCGTAATATTCATAGGCCGCAGGTCAGCCAACATCAGGTGATTGTCCGTACCGCCGGTAACCAGATCAAAGCCCTCCTCCAGAAGTGCATTTGCCATGACCTTGGCGTTGGCAACAATATTGTGGGCATAGGCCTTGAAGTCATCGCTCATGGCTTCCTTCAGGCACACAGCCTTTGCCGCGATCACGTGCTCCAGAGGACCGCCCTGAGTTCCGGGGAACACGCCGGAGTTCAGCTTCTTGGCAAACTCCTCCCGGGCCAGAATCAAACCGCCTCTGGGACCACGGAGAGTCTTATGAGTGGTGGTAGTAACAATGTCCGCATAAGGAACGGGGTTCTGGTGGGCGCCGCCGGCTACCAGTCCGGCAATATGGGCCATATCCACCATAAACACAGCGCCAACCTCGTGGGCAATGTCCGCAAAAACTTTAAAATCAATGGCTCTGGGGTAAGCAGATGCGCCGGCGATGATCAGCTTGGGCTGATTCTTCTTGGCAAGGTCACGAATCTGGTCATAGTCAATGAGGCCGGTTTCGTGATTCACATCATAAGAAACCACATTATAGTACTTACCGGAGATATTCGCGGGGCTGCCATGGGACAGGTGACCGCCGTTTGCGAGGCTCATACCCATCATGGTATCACCGGGCTGCAGCAGTGCCAACTGAACCGCCATATTGGCCTGGGCACCGGAGTGGGGCTGTACATTGGCAAACTCAGCGCCAAACAGATCCTTTGCACGCTGAATACACAGGCTTTCCAGTTCATCGACGAAATGGCAGCCACCGTAGTAACGCTTACCGGGCAGACCCTCGGCGTACTTATTGGTGAGAATAGAGCCCATAGCGGCAATGACCGCGGGAGAGGCAAAATTTTCAGAAGCGATCAGCTCCAGACCGTCCTGCTGGCGGCCCAGTTCTTTGGCCATAATGGCACCGATATCGCTGTCAAACTGACTTACAAATCCAATTGAATCCAGGGGTTTTCCGTACATATCTATATCTCCTAACAAAATGATTTACCAAACAAAAAAGCAGTCCACACGGACTGCCAGAGCGCACAACGATGCCCGAAAATCGAGCGTCTCCGTCCATTTGCCTGAGAGATTCGGCCAATGCCTTGCACCTTCGGCACACAACTGAATGTGTTCTCCAGAGAGTCCTCTGTTTTCCGGTCCTATCCTTGTTAAAAGGACACCTGAGAGATTTACTCCGTCGGTAGGCTCGCGCCGCTTTCCCGGAAAACTTCACCGGTTTATTTGGTTACTTTTAGTATACACGATTTTGGAATTTTGTCAACCGTGTACAGAAAAATACCAAAAATTTGTTATCTTTACTAAAAACCCCGCAGCTAATCGCTGCAGGGTTTCCACTGATTACACACCGTAAATCAGCCAGATATAAATGTAAGCAGGAATGATTGCTGAGAGTGTAAAGGGAATGCCAATCTTGAAGAAATCACTGTTCTTCACGTCATGACCTTCTTTGCGGAGTAAGCCAATGGCAGTGATATTGGCAGATGCACCAATGGGAGTAATGTTACCACCCAAAGTTGCGCCGGACAGCAGACCGAAATACAGAGGTATACCAACCAGAACAGAATCCACTCCCAATGTGGGTGCCAATTGCGCCGCCAGCCCACCGATAACAGGAATCATGGTTGCAACATAAGGAATGTTATCAATAAAGGCAGAAATCGCCACAGATGCCCAAACAATGATGGTGTACATCAAAAACAGATTTCCACCGCCCAGCTTAGCCAGAATATTAGCAAGAGCATCGATCACGCCCATATGAGAAATACCGCCAATCATCAGAAACAGACCGGTAAGCAATCCCAGTGTCTCAAAATCAATGGCTTTCAGAGGGCCAACCACAGCACTGATATGCTTCTTTTTAGCATAGTTATAGATAAGTCCAACTACCAGCAGCGTGCAGCAAATAATGCCGTTAATTTCAGCGGGCAGATTCCAGCTGTCAGGTGCAAAAGAGGCGCAAATCAAAAGACCGATGGCAGAAAACAGCAGCCAGGTTGGAACCATATCCGTGACCTCTGTTAACTTGCCGGTTTTGGGAATTGGACTCTTTTCCTTCCGGAAAATAATGTACACAATGCAGGCCGACAGCACCGCGCCCAGCTCCACCGCGAAGAAGATGGACGGACGCCCCTGATACCAGAAGAAATCCATAAAGGACATGTCCAGAGCAGAGCCAAGCATAATGGCGGTGGTATCACCAACCAGAGTGGCCGCACCTTGAAGATTTGAGGAGACCGCAATGGAAATAATAAAGGGAATGGGGTTGGTCTTCAGCTTTTTGCAGATTTCAATGGCCACAGGCGCAACCATAAGCACAGTTGCCACATTATCCACAAAAGCGGATATCACTCCGGAAAATAGGCTCAGACAAACCGCAGCCCACTGCACGTTGGGTACCTTGTTCATGATGATATCCGCCATGCGCTCAGGCATACGGCTGTCAATAAACAGCTGCACAAGGCCCATGGTGCCGCCAATCATTAACAGCACATTAAAGTCAAGGGAGGCAATAATCTCCCCCAGAGGCAGCATGCGTGTCAGAATGAAAATCAGACCAGATGCCAATGCGATATAGGGGCGGTATTTGCTGAATGTCAGCATCAGCACATAGGTCAAAGCGAATAAAATAATTGCGTAAATCACGGACTTTTCCCTCTTTCTCCAATATATTCCGGCAAATATTATACAATTTTTCAGTTCGGATAATTGTGAACTTTCTGTGAACATTCCGTTTCTTCCCTGCACCAGATTCCGGATTATGTGGCAGGGATATCTTTCATAGTCAGGCTGATGCGCTTACGCTTCTCGTCCACGTCCAAAACAGCCACCTTCACCACATCGCCTACCTTCACAATCTGGCTGGGGTGCTGGATTTTTTGCTTGCAGACTTGAGAAATATGGACAAGTCCGTCCTGATGAACGCCGATATCCACAAACACACCAAAATCGATTACATTCCGAACCGTTCCGGACAGAACCATACCAGGTTTCAAATCCTTAATCTCCAACACATCAGTGCGGAGAATGGGAGCAGGCAGATCATCACGGGGGTCTCTGCCCGGCTTCATCAGTTCCTTAATCACATCCTCCAAGGTAGGTACGCCCACGTTGCAGGCCTGTGACGCCCTCTCCGGGCCATATAGCCGGAATTTAGAGGGCAGCAGTTCCAGCTTACCGGAAGCCACGTCCTCCTTTGTGTAACCGCACAGGCTCAGCAGCCTCAGCGCGGCATCGTAGGATTCCGGGTGGACACCGGTATTATCCAAAATTTCCTTACTCTCCGGGACACGGAGAAAACCGGCACACTGCTGGAATGCCTTGGGTCCCAGTTTGGGAACTTTTTTCAGCTGGGTTCTGGAGGTAAACGGGCCGTTTTCCTCACGGTAGGCAACCAAATTCTTTGCCGTGGTACTGTTCAGTCCGGATACTTGCTGCAACAGGCTTGCCGATGCGGTATTCACATCCACACCCACCGCATTGACACAATCCTCCACAACGCCGCCCAGGGCCTCGTCAAGCCGCTTTTGTGGGCAATCGTGCTGATACTGGCCTACGCCGATAGCCTTGGGATCGATCTTCACCAGCTCCGCAAGAGGATCCTGCAGTCGCCGGGCGATGGAGACCGCAGAACGCAGATTCACATCAAAATCCGGAAATTCCTCCGCTGCCAGTTTGGAAGCGGAATACACCGATGCCCCGGCTTCGTTAACAATCATATAACTCACACCGGGCAAAGACTTCAGCATCTCCACTGTCATAGCCTCCGTCTCCCGGGAGGCAGTGCCATTACCAATGGCGATATGTCTGACACCATGCTTGCGGATCATGGCAGAGAGCGTAGCGATTGCTTCCTCCTTCTTTCTCTGGGAGAAGGTGGGATAGACCACATTGGTATCCAGAACACGCCCCGTACCGTCTACAACCGCTACCTTGCAGCCATTGCGGTATCCGGGGTCAAGACCCATGGTTACAAAACCCTTTACAGGCCGCTGCATCAAAAGAGGTTTTAAGTTTAGGGCAAAATTGGCGATTGCGGACTCCGAGGCCTTATCTGTAAGATACGCACGTAATTCCCGTTCCGCGCTGGGGGCAATCAGCCGGTCATAGGCATCTTCAGCGGCAGCACGGACAAAAACTGACACAAAAGCCGTGGGTTTCAGGGCTTTACGGCACACCAATGCCTGTCCCTCATTCCCCGGCAGTGCCGCCTCTACCTTCAGATAACCTTCCTTTTCGCCCCGGTTGATTGCCAGAATCTGGTGATTCTGGACACGGCTCACAGGGCTTGTGAAAGCATAGTACAGCCGGTAAACACTGTCCTGTTCCGGGTCTGTGGCCTGAACTTTCAGGATTGCATGACGCTCCATCTTCTCCCGGAGGGCTTTGCGGATATCCGGATCGTCGGAAATGATCTCAGCGATAATATCTGACGCGCCGGCCAGCGCATCCTCCAGAGATTCCACACCCTTCTCGGGGTCAATGTAGGCCTTTGCCAGTTCCCCGGGATCCGCTCCATCCTGTTCAAGGATTTTAAGCGCCAGGGGTTCCAGACCTTTTTCTTTGGCCACTGTGGCCCGGGTACGCCGTTTCTGTTTATAGGGCCTGTACAAATCCTCCACTTCTGCCAGGGTTGTGGCAGTGAAGATTGCTGCGGAGAGTTCCTCGGTCAGTTTTCCCTGATTTTCAATGGATTTGATAACCTCCTCTTTCCGCTGCTGCAAATTCCGCAGATAGGAAAGCCGGGTCTCCAATGTGCGCAAGATGGTGTCGTCCATACTGCCATGCATTTCCTTGCGGTAGCGGGCTATAAAGGGAATGGTGTTTCCCTCATCCAGCAAACTTATCACATTTGCAATATATTCTTCCTTCTGTCCCAATTCTGCGGACAGGGTTTTAATCATTTTTTCCATGGCGCGCTCCTTCATTGAGATTGATAAATTATATCACATTTACAAAATTTATGCAACCGGCTGAACCGTTACCAAAACTACCGCAGAGTAAACCGGTTAACCCATTCTGTTTTAAATTGACAAATATGCAACCCTTCGGTATAATATTTTTATAAATCATGCACCATAAGGAGGGCTTATTCATGGAAAGAAAAATCATTACCATCAGTCGTGAATTTGGCAGTGGCGGCCGCACCATCGGCCATATGGTGGCTGAAAAGCTTGGCATTCCCTTTTATGACAAGGAATTGGTGGATCAGATCGCCCTCGAGTCCGGGTTTGCTCCCACCTTTGTAGAGGAACACGGAGAGCATGCCCCCGGAAGGACTCTGTTTTCCTACGCATTCGCGCCCCATGGGGTTCCCGGAATCATGAACGGTCTTTCCACCGCTGATTTCCTGTGGAATATCCAGTGCAGCGTGATTCTGCAGATTGCTGAGAAAGGTCCCTGTGTGATTGTGGGCAGAAACGCCGATTACATTTTGAAAGACCGGGACGATTGTCTCCATGTGCACATCCATGCGGCTGATGATTTCCGGCAGGAGCGAATCGTCCGCCTCTATGGTGACTCAGAAAAGGCCCCTCAGGCTCGGCTTCAGGAAAAAGACAAACGCCGGAAAGTCAACTATCATCATTACACCGGGCGGGAATGGGGGCTGTCCGATAACTATGACCTGTGCCTTTGCAGCAGTTCTATCGGCATTGAGCATTGCGCGGACATCATCGTCGACCTTGTAAACAGCAGCAAAGTATAAATGGTAAAAATCTCCACAGAAGCCTGTGGAGATTTTTCTTTTTCATCAGACAGTAAGGGCTTCCTGCTCCTGAATGTGGACAGGAACTCCGTTTACCTCAACCGATTCATCCGCGCAAATGAGAATATATTTCACACCGCCAATCACACGGGTCTGTATCAGGTCGCTCCGTTCCGGATTTACCTGAATGGTCACATCCGGGGTAACGATGTCCATCTTCCGGTGGTCAATAATATTTGTCGGATGCAGCTGCGCCTCAAAGCCAAATACCTCATCGTATTCCACACTGAATTTAGAGATGTTCTCCTGAGGCACACCGCTTATATGCAATGCGGTCTTGACCTGTTCCTTGGAAATCATAAGCGGCTCGGCCACCTTGCTTTCCTTATGCATTTCAATACTCTGGCAAATCTGTTCGTGAACAGCCTGTACAACCTCCAGATTACAGGAGTCTCCCAATGTACTGCCAAGGAGGGCTTCAAAGGACTTCTTCTGTTCATAGGCGGGCTTTGGCGTTGCTACATTGAACAGGGCGGACACCAACTCACTATGGTCCATTTTGGGACTGTGGGTATAGAAAAGGGCGTTGTAGATATTTGTGGAACGGTCATCAAAGGCCGGGAACAGGAAACCCACCTCCGGCGCTGCCGCGACAAAGCTGACACCACCATCATGGAACTGCTTTTCCTCCGCAATATAGCGCAGGTTGGCTTTGCTCTGCTTGACAGGACATACCGCACAGCAAATGTATGTATAGGTCTCCTCTGAGGCATCGGCTTGAAGCTCATCGTCCTTGCTTTTAAACGGAACGTCATACCTGTCGCAGCCCAGGAGAATCAAGAAATTATCCTGAATTTGGGCGTTTTCGATGATCTTTCTGTAAAGCTCCAGGCGAAGCTCCTCCTGATCCAGAGCAGAGGAACGCAAGTCCATCAAAAGCTTATGCTCCGGTGACTCCGCAACCTGGGCTGTGCGGAAAGAAATATCGATTAGATTCTTGCCGATTCCACCGGACAAAGTCCGCTTTAGGAGGGTAAAATATTTCTCCGCCTCGTTTTCCGGCATGGTACCTGTGCTCAGCTTGAATTCAGAGATAATTTCTTTTTGCCCACTTACATAGCAGCCGTAAATAGCTGTCATATTACTGCGGTCACGGCGCATTCTGCGCCGGAGCTCGCCAATTTCCTTAGTATTCATAGTATTCCTCTTTATGGTATCATTTTTATGTGGTATCACCGCAGGAGCAGTATAGCACAAATCAAATGTCGTTTTCAGCATCATTTGCGCCGGTGCATTCGCACCGGCGCAGCGTATTTAATCATCCCAAAGGCATTTCCAGTTTTGGGCAAAGTATTCAACGCCGGAGTAGATGGTAGTGACCACAATGACACAGGTCACAAGAGTTACAAGCCACTGGACAGTGGGAAAAGCCATCAACGCGCACAGGCCGATCATGGAGCTTGCGGTTTTTACCTTGCCGCTCCAGCCGGCAGCGATTACCTTTCCTTTACCCACAGCAACCAGACGGAGTCCGGTCACCGCAAATTCTCTGGCCAGAACAAGCATCAGCGCCCACGCGGGCATCATGTTCCATTCACAGAACATGGTCATGGCGGCAATGGTCAACAGTTTGTCCGCCAAAGGGTCCAGAAACTTTCCAAAATCACTGACCTGATTGCACCTGCGGGCGATCTGGCCGTCTACATAGTCGGTAATGCTGGCAATCACAAACACTGCCAGTGCCAGCCACATCCATACACCGGGCTTGCCGCCACTCTGGTACATAAGCACCATATACAAAGGGATAAACGCTACACGCACCATGGTGATTTTACTTGCCAATGTCATAAACTATTCCTCCATCAGGTAACCGGTCAGATCACCGTCCACCACGCCGTCAATGACTACATTTACAAAAGCACCCTCTGACAATGCCTCCTGTGTAGCGATCCACACTCTGCCATCAATGTCCGGGGAATCGGCGTAGGTTCTGCCGTAGAACTGTTCATATTCCTCATCGAACCCATCCACCAGCACTTTAAGTTCTTTGCCAATCATGGACGCATTGTACTCGTCCATGATGCCCGATTGCAGAACTTCTACCATCTGGGCACGCTCCTGGGCAATCTGGGAGTCCGGATAGTCCATCTGGGCCGCAGGTGTTCCCTCCTCAGGGGAGAACGGAAACGCGCCAACCCGCTCCAGCCGCTGCTCCTTCAAAAATTCGCACAGTTCCCGGAAGGCCTCCTCCGTCTCACCGGGCAGGCCGGTGATCACACTGGTACGCAGCACCAGTCCGGGAATTTTGCTGCGAAGCTTGCCAAACAGTTCTCTCAGGAATTTGCCGTCACCCCGGCGGTTCATCAGCCGCAGAATCTCATCGTTGCAATGCTGGATAGGAATGTCCAGATACTTGACGATCTTCTCTTCCTGCGCCATCACATCCATCAGTTCCTCATCAATCTCGTCGGGGTACACATAATGGACACGAATCCATTCAAAACCGTCGATCCGGCAAAGCTCCCGCAGCAGTTGGGGCAGCAACCGTCTGTGGCAGGGCAGATCCGTGCCGTAGCGGCTGGTATCCTGGGCAACCACGATCAGTTCCTTCACGCCGCTATCTGCCAAAAGCCGTGCCTCATAGAGAATATCATCCATCTGACGGCTGCGGTATTTACCCCGGAGGTAGGGAATGATGCAGTAGGAACAGCGGTTGTCACAGCCCTCCGCAATCTTGATATAAGCATAATGCTCCGGGGTGGTCAGAATACGGCCCGTCTCCACCTCGGGAGTGTCGATGGAAGCAAAGTCTGCCACCTGCTGGTCTTCCAGCAATCTTTCGATAGCCGGAACCACCTCGGTATAGCTTCCGGTACCAAGAATACCGTCCACCTCCGGCAGCTGATCCAGAATCTCCTGCTGGTAGCGTTGGGAAAGACAGCCGGTTACCAGAATCTTGCCGACCAGTCCCTGCTCCTTCAGCTGCGCCATCTGCAGAATAGAGTCAATAGCCTCTGACTTTGCGGAATCAATAAAGCCGCAGGTGTTGATTACCACCACGTCACAGCCCACCACATCCGGCTGCACTGTAAATCCCGCCTCCTGCACACGGTACATCATCCGTTCGCAGTCAACCTGGTTTTTCGCGCAGCCAAGGGAAATAAATCCAATATTTGCCATTAGGGTTCCTCCAGGAATTCCTCGTTCACCGAGAGCCTGCCCAGCTCCCGGCGAATAGTTGTGTAATGATGCCCACGGCGCAACAAGGCATCGATTGCCTTGCGTATCTGTTTCGGATCATTGGGGTCAGTGATATGGGCAGTCAGATAGTCGGCTACTACATCCATCTGCTCCGGATACTCCGCAAGGGCTTCCTCCCAATATTCCTTTGGGATACGCTTTTCATAGAGGGCTTGTTTGGCCCTTGCCACGCCGTAACCCTTGCTGATACATCTATGTACGATCTGCTCCGCGGTCTTTTTGTCATCCAGCAGATTCAGTTCCGCCATCCAAGCCACTGCTTCCCTTGCCTGTCCGGGATCCTCCCCCTTCATCACAAGGCGCTGCTGCAGATCCTGTTTGGAAACGCTGCTGGCAGAAACAATACGTACCGCCCGCATTTTTGCGGACATCTGACCTGCGGCGGTCTTCAGCCGGGCGCATTCATCTTCATCCAGTTCCTTTCCGGTGTACAGGGAAAAATCCTCCACTGTCTGCCGGTACAGGCGGAGCAGCGTTCCGTCCTCAAATTGCACCGTGTGCCTTCCAGCCCGGTCCGGCCGGTTGGACAGTTTCTCAATCCTCATCATTAAAGTCATCCGCACTGATGGCCACAGGCCGCTGGGCGGCGGTTGCAGGGGTTCTGGCAGCGCCGGACATGGTCAAAAGATTCTCACGCACCTGAGCTTCCACCTTCTCGGCGATATCGGGATTGGCCTGCAAGAAGGTTTTCACGCTTTCCTTGCCCTGACCAATGCGCTCGTCGCCCATGGAGAACCAGCTGCCGCTTTTCTGGACAACGTCCATCTGGATCGCAAGAACCCCCAGTTCGCCCCACTTGCTGATGCCCTCACCGTACATAATATCAAAGAAGGCTTCCCGGAAAGGAGGCGCCACCTTATTCTTGACCACCTTGACACGGGTCTTATTGCCAACAACATTGCCGCCTTCCTTGATGGACTCTACACGGCGCACATCAAGGCGAACAGAAGAATAGAATTTCAGAGCATTACCGCCGGTGGTGGTTTCCGGATTTCCGTACATAACACCGATCTTCATACGCAGCTGATTGATAAAAATAACCACGCAGTTGGTTTTAGCAATGGTACCTGCCAGCTTTCTCAATGCCTGGCTCATAAGGCGGGCCTGCAGACCCACAAAGGTATCGCCCATCTCGCCCTCAATTTCCTGCTTGGGAACAAGGGCCGCCACAGAGTCCACCACCACTGCGTCCACAGCGCCGGAGCGGACCAGCGCATCGGTGATCTCCAGAGCCTGCTCGCCTGTGTCGGGCTGAGAAACCAGCATATTATCGGTATCTACACCCAGAGCAGCGGCATAGACCGGGACAAGAGCATGCTCAGCGTCCACAAACGCCACTTCGCCGCCCATTTTCTGGGCCTCCGCCAGAATATGCAGCGCCAGAGTGGTCTTACCGGAGGATTCCGGTCCGTAGATCTCAATAATACGTCCCTTGGGAACACCGCCGATGCCCAGTGCCGCATCCAACGCCAGAGAGCCAGTGGGGATCGCGTCAACGTTCATGTCCGGGCGGTCACCCAGACGCATAACAGTGCCCTTACCAAAATTCTTTTCGATCTGGGAAATGGCCGTTTGGAGCGCTTTTTTCTTGTCCGTTGCGGGAGTAGGTGCTTCATATGCAGTCTTTTTGGTAGCCATGTTAATCTTCCTTCCTGCGGAGACGCGCGATTACCGCCCGCTCCCTGTCATTATAATCTCTGGAACGTTCCAGTATGGTATACCCATTTTCCTCAAGGATCCGGCATACGTCGTCTCCCTGTCCCATGCCAAACTCAAAGCACAGGTATCCACCGTTCTTCAGTGCCTGGGCATATTTTTTTGCAATGGCGCGGTAAAAAATCAATCCGTCCTCACCGCCGTGAAGAGCAAGGTGGGGTTCAAAGTCCTTCACACTGTGGGGAAGCTGACCCATCTGCTCGGTAGTAATATAGGGGGGATTGCACACAATCATATCGAATTTTCCCAGAAAAGGCGCCGGTTTTTCCAGTGCGTCAACCTGCACACAGGTGACACGTCCGGACAGCTTCAGCTCCGCGGCGTTTTTCTTGGCAATCAGCAACGCCTGCCGGGAGATATCCCCGAGGGTAACCTTTGCGTCCTTTACCCGACTGGCAACTGCCAGCCCGATACAGCCGGAGCCTGTGCATAGATCCAAAATTCTGGGGTTCTCCTCCAGAAACATTCCCTGACTGATGGCAAGCTCTGTCACCGCACAGGTATCATCTCTGGGAATCAGTACATTTTTGTCAACATGCAGCCGCAGGCCATAAAAATCCCACTGCTCCAGCACGTAGGCAAGAGGTTCTCCCCCCAGTACCCGGCTCACCGCAAATTCCAGCTTTGCGCAGGCCTCCTGTGCCACAGGCGTATCCGGCTGCGCCAGAATCTGTTCTATGGGAACACTGGTGAAATGGGCGGTAAGCTCTCGTGCCAGCTGGGCCGCATACTGGGGCTGCTCCTTCATGGAAAGGGTTTTCTTCGCTTCATGATAGAGGGTACCTACGGTTTTCACCACCGGTCTGCCCCCTCTTCTGCGGGCAGCACCGCCTGCAAAGACGCAATGCCAACCTCAATCATGCTGTCATCCGGCTCGTTGGTGGTAAAATTCTGAAACCACATGCCGGGAGCGGTGAGGACTCTGGTAAGCCAGTTATCATGTCTGCCCACCCAGCGGTTGATCTCATAGCTGATGGAAACCACCAGCGGCAGAAGCAGCAGTTTGAATACAATCATCAGCAGTCTGTACAGGAAGCTGCCACGCATAGCCTCCAGTGCGGGTACAACCGCTAAAAGTGCTGAGGAGGCTATGGAAAACACCAGAATAGACAGAATCATTACGACAAGTAGGAAGCTGGTACCGCATCTGGGATGCAGGCAGGACTGTTTCCGCACATTTTCTACGGTCAGTTCCTCCCCTGCCTCATAACAGCGAATGGTCTTATGCTCCGCGCCATGGTAAGAGAATACCCGCTTCATTTCCTTTATTCTGGACACCAGCAGGATATAAGCCACAAAAATTCCAATCCGCACCGCGCCTTCCACCAGGTTAATACCGAGGTTTGTGGTGATCCAGCGGTCAAACAAGCCGCCGATCAACATGGGAAGCAAGAAAAACAGTACGATGGACAGGCCCAGGCCCAAAAACACAGCCAAACCTACCACCAGTTCCTGAAATTTTTTATTTCCCAGCTTTTCTTCCAGCCATTTATCCAGCTTTGACGGTTCCTCCTGATACTCCTCCGGTGCCAAATCCGCCGATTTCATCAGAGATTTCACACCGGTGACCTGTGCATCGAAAAAATTCACCACACCCCGGATAAGCGGCCAGGTATATACCGAACCCTTGGGCCAAATTTTTCTGGGGCTGGTGGTGACGTGGATTCCATCTTTGTCCCGGGTAACAATGGCATCCTTCTCCGGGCCACGCATCATAATACCCTCAATCAGCGCCTGTCCGCCAATCATGGTTTTAAATTTCTCTTGATTTGCCATAACAATCCTTTCTACTGGGATACGGGAATCCGCACCGTTACAAGGGTACCCCCACCCAGAGCGTTCTCCAGCGTCAGGCTTCCTCCGTGCATCTGGACAATCTCATCGCATACCGCAAGACCAATACCGGAGCCTCTGACTTTGGAGCTGCCTTTGTAGAATTTGTGTTTCACCAGAGGGAGCTCGTCCTCCGGGATTCCGGGGCCGTAGTCCCGGATACGAACCACAACCTCATCCTTCACCAGACGGATATCCGCGCCGATCCGTCCGCCCTCACCACCGTGCTTGGCCGCATTGTCCAAAATGTTCAAAAACACCTGACGCATACGTTTGGGGTCACAGGAGATCTCAGGAATATCGTCTTCGGAATCGGTATAGTCGATGGTTATGCCATCCTGAGCAAGGCGGCTTCCATACATAAAAACAGTATCTTCAAACTCACCTCTGATATCGGCAAGTTCTATGTTCAGTGTCATCTGCCCATCCTGGATTCTTGTAAAGTCCAAAAGTCCCAGCACCATTTCTGTCAGGCGGGCAGCCTCCCTGTGGATAATTCGCACGCCACGGCGTGTGGGCATGTCCAACGTATCTCCGCTGAGAAGTGTCTCGCTCCAGCCGGTGATGGCCGTCAGGGGCGTACGCAGTTCGTGGGACAGGCTGGAGATAAACTCGGTCTGCATCTTTTCATTCTGGTTGATCTTCATGGACATTTCATTGATGGTTTCCGCCAGTTCGCCGATCTCATCTTTATACTTTGTCTGTATCTGGATGCCGTAACTGCCGTTTGCGATCTTCTGTGCCTTTTCTACAATCTGTGCCAGGGGCACCAGAATGGAGCGCATATAATAGTTGCTGCTCAGCAGAGTCACACCGCAGATCATCACCAGCGCCAGGGTAGCGTACAACGCAATCACCGCAATTTGTCTATCCACCAGTTTTGTAGAGGTGACGTAGCGCAGGACACCGATCACCTCGCCATTGCTGTATATCATGGGGCTGGATACCGCCATGATATGCTCTCCGGTGTGGGGATCATTGCCTACAAAGGTGGTGATCCCACGGCTGCTCATAGCTTCGCTTATTTCCCCGGTAGTAGGCGCTGCGCCGGCCCAGTTGCCGTAGGAGGAAGCCACCAAACTGCCCTTTGTGTTGATAAACTGCAGTTCTATAGTGTTTTTCTCCTCAAAGGTTTGGGCATAGGTAATGCAGGACTGGTAATACTGATTATAGTTCTGGTTCAGGTAATCCGCGAAAAACTCCGTGGTGGATCTGGCTCTGTAGCGCATACCCGATTCCATGGTGGAATAGTAGTAGGCAGCAAACACCGCGGTAATCACAAGAACGCACGCAAGACCCAGCGCCATTACAACCGTCAGGGTATTGATGATCCAGCGGCGCCGCAAACCGGTCAGCTTCAGCTTCCGCCAACGTCTTTTTTCCGCCATCACGCGCCCCACTTATAACCGTAGCCCCACACTGTGTTAATGTATGTGGGATTTGCGGTATCGTCTTCGATTTTGATTCTCAAACGGCGGATATTCACATCTACAATCTTCAGTTCTCCCTCATAATCTCGTCCCCATACCGAAGATAAAATCTCCTCCCGGGACAGGGCTCTTCCGGGATTCATCATAAACAGCTTCAAAATGGAGTACTCCACCTGTGTCAGGCGGATACGCTCGCCGGATTTCTCCAGCGTGTGGTTGCGGGTATTCATCACAAAGGGGCCCTGACTCAGCAGTTCAGACTCCCGGCCATTGTCCCCGCCCAGACGGCGGTAAAGGGCATCGATACGGGCAGTCAGCTCTGCCGGGGAAAAGGGTTTGGTCACGTAATCATCCGCGCCGGTCATCAGGCCGGTAATTTTATCCATCTCCTGGGTGCGGGCGGTGAGCATGATGATGCCGATTTGCTTATTGGTAGCCCGAATACGGCGGCAAACCTCGAATCCATCAATGTCCGGAAGCATAATGTCAAGAATGGCAACACCAACATCCGGATTGGCAGAAAGCTTGTCCAGAGCTTCCTGACCGGTACCCGCCTCGATAGCGTCATAGCCTGCTCGTTTCAAGTTGATCACCACAAAACTGCGGATATTCACTTCGTCTTCCAAAATAAGAACTTTTTTCATAGCATACCTCTTTATCTACATCTCACCGGTCTTCCAATCATGCTGGATCAAGCGGAAGTCCCGGATCAAACTCTGCCGGTCAATATGATAGTACCTTGCTTTGGTTTCCAGGCTGGCTGCGTAAACAACCGTGTCTGTCTTCATTAACACAAATCGTTCATCCTCCAGCGCCAGGGTATCTCTGTCCTGCCCTGTAAGGCATAAAAGGGTAAATATTTTTTCCGCATTCTGGTAGGTGCTGTCCCACACATAAAATTCATAGTTGCTGCCTACCTGCCGCACTGCCACTCTGGATGCCCATTGACTTCCCAGTTCTATATACCATCCACCCAAAAAGTCATGGTAGGTGTACATTTTATCTTCCTCTGATCCATCGGAGTTCATAGAGAACCACCGGATTAAGTTCTGCCGCTTAGAAGATTCCTGCTCCTCCAGGGATCTCATCTGCATCAGGTAGGGAAGCTCCACCACGCCGTCGTTATCAATATCGTCGGCATAGACGTAATAATTCCGAAGAGTCTTTACACTGGTTCCCGACTCGCCGGAAAAGCTCACATTGGAAAGCTTTCCATTTACATGGGCATACACATCTGTTACCAGTGCCGTTTCGGAAATGGCACTGGCTGTGTAGACCGCTGTTTTACCGTCCCCAAGCTGGCCCACCAGCAGACGTTTCAGCTGGTCAATAGACCCGGAAAGAGACACCTCATTGGAGCGCCCCATGGTTCCGTTTTCCATTCCAAACAGTTCCGCCACGCCGTTTTCCGTATCTGTCTGACCGGGACGCAGGACGAACAGCTCTGTTTTACTGTCCATGTCCAAATCCACGGTGACAAATCTGGAGTAGTTGGTATTCAGCACCTGCTCCGCAGCACCGCCGGAAAAGGTATATACCGATACACTGCGAACCAGCTGATCGCTAAGCTGGCGGCCAACCACCAGTTCCAAGCCGCCTGTGTCCATCTGTACATACTCCACCAGATCAAAGGCAGAACCGTTACTGTGGATAACATCCACCGGCTGGTAAACACCATCCTGCTCATCAAAAATCAAGATCCGCAAAGGATGGTAATCACCGCCTTTGGCAAACACCAGATACTCCGGACTGTTGTCTCCATCCAAATCGGCAATTTGAACTGTCTGCTGGTTTTCACCGGTCAGTGGTGCGCAGTACTCAAGTCCTGCCATGGATTTTTCGATTACAGACTGCAGGTTATTGTACGCCTCAGACCGTTTGGGCAGGCTGTACATTTGCTCCGCTGTCCGCATGGAACAGCCTGTCAGCAGCAGTGCCGCCGCAAGAAGCGCAAGCATCCATTTTTTTCTTTTCACGGCGTCACCTCCGTCCTCTGAACAACCGGTTTTCCGTCCCCGGTATATACCGCCGGGGAGCAGGCAAAGAGCAGTTACCCTCCAGATATTGTATCACAAAAGGTTACAAAAGGAAAGCTATTTCACAACAACATTGTCATTTCCCAGAATATTTTTAAGTTCCCCAATCATACGGTCATCCAGCACACAGGCCGCGCCCATGCGTTTCTTGCTATCGGCAAAGTAGACCACAACAGAGTCCTTTCCCGGGAACATATTGATAACCGCCCGAACCTTCGGAAAAAGCTTACCCTCCTGAGTCGGAAGCCGCAGATAGAGCGTTCCGCTCCGCTTAACAGGAGCGGGGTCTTCCTGCTGGGGCTGCTGGACGAAATCCGAAATAGGTCTTGCCCGGTTGATGACGATCTGGGGTTCTTTGTCATCCCGCAGAGAAAGTCTGCCAATTACCACAACGGGCTGGTTTTCCTTTAAATACCCGCCGTACTGGTTGATCACATTGGAAAAGGCGATCATTTCCACCCCAGCGGTATCATCCTCCACTGTGACATAGGCCATCATGGAATTGCTGCGGGTGGTTTTCATCTTCACACTCTGGATAATACCGGCAACGCTGACGATTTGGTCATCTTGATAAGCATTATCCTCATCCATCAGCTTTCCAATGGGTACAACATGGGAATTTTTCAAAAGGTGGCGGTAGTCATCCATGGGATGACCGGAGATATAAATACCGGTGGTTTCCTTTTCCAGAAGCATAAGGTCCGCCTTCTTCATTTCAGCAAGCTTGGGAATAGGGATGGCAGCCGCAGCATCTTCATCCTGAAGCATGGAGAACAATCCCATCTGACCCTCAAGGTTCTTTTTCCGGGAAGCGGCAATGGAGTCCATCATAGTGTCATACACTGCCAGCAGCTCACTGCGGTGATATCCGAAGCAGTCCATAGCGCCGCATTTGATGAAGTTTTCCACGGCTCGCTTGTTCAGCTCACCCTCCCCCATTCTCTGGATGAAATCCTCCAGAGATTTGAAGGGGCCGCCCTCCTGGCGTTTTACCACCATGCTGCGAATCAGACCTCTGCCTACATTTTTTACCGCGCCAAGGCCGAAACGGATACTGCTTCCCTCCACGGTGAAGGTATCCTCGGAATGGTTAATGTCCGGCGGCAGGGTTTTAATTCCCAATTCCTTACACTCAGAGATGTAGCCGGATATCTTGGCAGCGGAGTCCAGCACCGAGGTCATCAGCGCCGCCATATACTGGTGGGGATAATGGCATTTCAGGTACGCGGTCTGGTACGCTACCACCGCGTAGCACACAGCGTGGGCCTTGTTAAAAGCGTAGTTGGCAAAATCCACGATCTCGTCGTAAATAGACTGGGCAACTCGCTCTGGAACACCGTTTGCCACTGCGCCGGGAATTCCCTGCTCCCGGTCACCGTAGACAAAGACCGTTCTTTCCGCGTCTATAACCTTCATTTTCTTCTTGGAAATGGCACGTCGGATATTATCCGCCTGGCCCATGGTATAGCCGCCCAGAGTACGGAAGATTTCAATGACCTGCTCCTGATAGACGATGCAGCCGTAGGTAACTTTCAGGATTGGCTCCAGCAGGGGCGTCTTATAGGTCACTTTCTTATGGTTCAGCTTATTTTCGATAAATGTGGGGATAGAATCCATGGGGCCGGGACGGTACAAAGCCACAATCGCCGTGATATCCTCAATACTGCTGGCCTTCATGCCCACGCAGACAGAGGTCATACCCGCAGACTCCAGCTGGAACACACCCTGTGTCTTGCCTTCCGTGAGCATCCGGAAGGTCTCCGGGTCGTCATCGGGCACGTTATCCATAGAGAAGTCCGGTACCATTTTTCGGATCTGCTCCTCCGCGTCCCGGATGACGGTCAGGTTTCGTAGGCCCAAAAAGTCCATTTTCAGCAGACCCAGTTCCTCAATGGTGGTCATGGTATACTGGGTCACAATGGTATCGTCATTGCGGGAAAGTGGGACATAGGTGCACACCGGCTCCGCGGTAATTACCACACCGGCAGCGTGGGTGGAGGTATTTCTGGGCATACCCTCCAGGCTCATGGCGGTGTCAATCAGTTCCTTGACCCGCTCATCTCCGTCATACATTTCCTTAAGCTTGGGAGAAACGTCCAGCGCTTCTTTTAGAGTAATATGCAGGGGCATGGTGGGGACAAGCTTTGCCACCACATCCGTCTCCGCATAGGAAAAATTCAGCGCTCTGCCCACGTCCCGAATAGCGCCTCTGGCGGCCATAGTGCCAAAGGTGGCAATCTGTGCCACGTGGTCTGCGCCGTATTTGCGCATTACATACTCAATAACCTCTCCCCGGCGCTCCTGACAGAAGTCCGTATCAAAGTCAGGCATGCTGACACGTTCGGGATTCAAAAACCGCTCAAAAATCAAGGCATACTTCATGGGGTCTACTTCTGTAATATGCATACAGTAGGCCACAATGGAGGCCGCGCCGGAGCCACGTCCCGGACCCACAGGGATTCCGGACTGCTTGGCATAGCGGATGAAGTCCCATACAATGAGGTAATAATTTACATATCCCATACGGCTGATAACGCCGATCTCGTATTCCAGACGGTCTTTGTATTCCTGAGGCTGCTGGGGATAGCGTTCCCGGAAACCGTCATAGCAGAGCTTGCGGAAATAGGCCTCATTGGTATAGCCCTCCGGCACAGGGAAAGACGGCAGATGGTACTGGTTAAACACAAATTCCAGATTGCAAAGCTCGGCAATTTTCACCGTATTTTCAAAGGCTTCCGGGCAATTAGGGAACAGTTCTTTCAGTTCTTCCTCACTTTTCAGGTAAAATTCCTCGCCCTGAAAACGCATACGGTTGGGGTCATCCACGGTTTTGCCGGTCTGGATACACAGCAGCACATCCTGCATTTTCGCATCCTCTCGGCGCAGATAGTGGGCATCGTTGGTGACCACCAGAGGCAGACCTGTCTCTCTGGACAGGCGCATGATTCCCTGATTCACCGGGATCTGCTCCTGAATTCCGTGGTCCTGCAATTCCAGATAGAAATTGTCCGGGCCAAAAATATCCGCAAGCGCCAGCGCCTCACTTTTAGCCGCCTCATAATCGTCTTCCAGTAACCGCTGGGGAATAGAACCTGCAAGACAGGCTGAAGTCGCAATCAAGCCCTCATGGTGTTTGGCAAGGAGCGCAAGGTCCACACGGGGCTTTCCGTAGAAGCCGTGCATGAATGCCTCAGACACCAACAGGCACAGATTCTCATAACCGGTCCGGTCCTTACACAGCAGCACCAGATGATAAGGGTCATTATCAATACCATGGACACGGTCACTGAGCCCTCTGCGGGCTACATACACCTCGCAGCCAATGATGGGTTTGACGCCGGCAGCCTTGGCAGCTTTATAAAATTCAATGCAGCCATACATCACACCGTGGTCTGTAATGGCGATGGCATCCTGTCCCAGTTCCTTTACCCGCTCCATCATGGAACTGATGCGGCAAGCACCGTCCAGAAGGCTGTATTCACTATGGACATGCAGGTGTACAAAACTCATTTCTCTGCCTCCTGTGCAAGGGCTACCAGCTTCTTCAGCCGGTGGTTCATAGCGGGCTTGCTGATGGCTGGCTCCATCATGGCAGCCAGCTCTGTAAGACTATGGGTAGGATTCTCCTCCCGGGCTTTTGCCGCTTGAAGCAGCTTATTGGGCAGGGATTCATACAACCCCCTCTGCCTGAGCAGACGGATTGCGGACAGCTGCTCCTGCGCCGCCTCCACCACTTTTGAAATGTTTGCGTCATCACAGTTACAGCGGCGGTTCACATTGTTGCTCAATTCCTTTTCCAGCCGGGCTTCCATGATTCCCATAGCGGCAACTGGCGCGCCAAGGAAGGTCAGGCAGTCCGAAATCAGCTCACTTTGCTTAAAATACAGCACCTGCCCGCCCCCACGGCTGGCAGTTTTCGGGGCAAAGCCCAACATTTCCCGCAAAAGGCTGTAACCCTCCCGGGCAACGATCTGGTGTGTAGTGGTCAGTTCCATATGGTAGGCCTTTGCCGGGTCCGTTACTGAACCGCCGGCCAGAAACGCCCCACGGAAAAAGGCCATTTTACAGCACTCTTCCTCAACTACCGGCAGGTTGATGTGCACAGAAATGGTTTCCTCCGGCTCATAGCCGAAGGCATCCATGATGGTCCAAAGCTTGTCGGGGTCTGTGATTTGAAAGTTCAGCTTGCCGCTGGAAGACAGTTCCGGCTGCACATCGAAATCCATCATAAACGCTTTTTGAAAGAGTTTGGGCAGGCGTTGGGCAAATTCCCGGCTTTCCGTGATGATCCGGATCCCATCGATACTGAAACTGTTACAAAACAACAGAATTCCGAAGCACTCCGCCAGCGCACAGCAGCGCTTTACAGGAAGGGTTCTGCAAATCTCAGCCTTTGCGCTGCCGGAAAAGGAAATACCCATGGAAAGCCACCTCTCTTTCTTACCAAATACGAACCTCCGGCTCTAACCGGATTCCGGAATTTTCAAACACTTTATCAGAAACGGTACGCAGCAGCTGTTTTACTTCACCAGCTGTCGCGCCGCCGTGGTTCACCACAAAGCCGGCATGCTTGGCCGAAACTCCGGCATTGCCAATGCGGAAGCCTTTCAGTCCAGCCTGTTCAATCAGCGCGGCAGCGTAACCGCCCACCGGCCTTTTAAAGGCTGAGCCAGCAGAAGGCATATCCAGAGGCTGGGAGCTGCGGCGGCGGTTCATAAGCTCTGCCATCAGACCACGAATTTCCTCCTCCGGCTTAGGCTGCAGACAAAACACCGCGCCGAGAACAATGCCGCCTTCGTCCTCCAGACGGCTGTGCCGGTAGGAAAATTGCATTTCTTCCCCGGACAATGATGTGATTGCGCCGCTGCTGTCCATAACGTCCACACTCCGACACACCTGGCAGATTTCACCGCCATAAGCACCGGCATTCATATACACGCCGCCACCCACAGAACCGGGAATCCCATGGGCAAATTCCAGACCGGATAGACCAAGAGAGGCCGCAAAACCGGCGGCTCTTGCCATGCTGACACCGGCCGCCACCCAGATATGGATATCGTCCAGCTGTTTCATACCATCCAGAGAATCCTTTAGGCAGATCACTATCCCATCCATACCCTCATCCGGCGCCAAAATGTTTGTTCCTGCCCCAAGAATAACAGGGTTGCAGTCCAATAAAGCGGATACTTTTATCGTCTTTGCCAGTTCCTCCCCGCTTGTGGGAAAAGCCATGACCTCCACAGGTCCACCAATGCGGAAGGAGGTATGCTTTGCCATAGACTCCCAGAATCTCAGGGAAATATCAGGCAACAAAGTGGCAATTTTCTGTTGAAAAGCGGTTTTTTCCATAATAAACACCTCCGGGTGTATCATCTTATACAGTATAGCATATCGTGTCCGGATATGCAATTATAACCTTCGTTTTTTTACATTTTTGCATATAAAAAAGCAACCGGTGTACCGGTTGCTTTTTTATGTATGATCTTACTTTTCCACGATCTCCAGCACTTCCATGGGGCAGGCCTTAACACAGATTCCGCAGGCGATACACTTGGTGGTGGGACCTTCCGCTGGAGCGACCATAACCTTCATGGGGCAGGCTTCCACACACTTGCCGCAGGAGGTACACAGCTTTTTGTTGATCATGTAGACACCCGTCTTGGGATTCTGGGTGATGGCACCAGCCTCACAAACCTTTGCGCATTTGCCGCACTGGATACAGGTCATGGGCTTCGGAGCACCGTTCTTTTCCACAATCCGGATACAGGACAGATCTTGATGGAACTGTTTGTAGAACGCAGTGGAGCAAGCTGCCACGCACTGCAGGCATGCCATACATTCCACGCCTTTTTTGACGCTAAGCTTTTTCATAAAAAGTTTTCCCCTTTTCATGTATTTCCAGATTATTATACAGGATGGTTCTAAAAATAGCAATGGTTTATTTTCAAAAATCGACGTTCACCTTTTAAATTGTCTGTTTTTCCTAAAGTCCACAAAAATTTACAGGCTAAATACCAATTCTCAGGTCATACTACTGTTGAAACCAGATAATTTAGGAGGCTTCATATGAAAAAAGCATATATTTTAATCATCGCTGCAATCATGGCTCTGTCACTGTGTGCCTGCGGCAACCGGAATGCCGGTGAGACCACCGCTCCCACAACCAGAGCCACTACTCCCAGCACATCTACCAGCGCACCTACCACAGTTCCCACTACCGCGCCCACGACCATGCCCAGCATGCCTACTGTAGATCCTACCATGGATACCAATGTCCCTGATACAGGTATCAACGGCGGTGACAATACCGACACTACCAGTGGTGCTGACAGCACCCAAGGTTCCGGCGAAAGCCAGGGTAATTCCGAAAAGTCCAGAAGCCGTATGGGCGGCCTGATGCGCTGATTGCGGAACAAAGCGGTACCAAACTTTCGGTACCGCTTCGTACTTAGGTAAGAAAAACTCAATCCTTTAATCCTATATTATAAAACCGTGATATAGCGCAGCAGATTCTTCTTCATCCGCTCCGCAGCCTCCAAAGCTGCCTGCTTATAGTCAAGCTCTGAGTCCTTCCACGCCCCGGTTACAGAAGTACCGGCGCACACAATGGCACCGTGACCCATAGGGTCAAAGGCGTAGCTGCAGTTTTTGGCGTTGGCATTGGAATAATCATAGCCCTCTGCCAAAATAAACAGATTCTTGTATTTTCCCCGCAGGGTACGAAGGCTGTCGGCAGAGGCAGCGCTTCCCACACAGCCAAGTCCGCTGTAATGGACACGTCCGAGAAGGGGTTCGGCTAGTCTGTTCAGCACATCCGCCAAGGCAATATGGACAAGCCGGGATCCGGTAAGCAAGTCCTGAAGCTGTGCCGCAGACTTATTTCCTGTACGCAGAACAGCAAATACTGTTTTGTTTGCTGACTTTACAAAATCTGTGTAGGGTTTCACTCCATCAGCGCCAATATAGGGGCAAACAATCACACCGTCACAGGGAAACAGGCTGTCCTGACCAAACACACTGTTGGCAGCACGGGCAGCATCATCCATTGTGTAGCTGACAGGCGCGTCCAAAAGGACATAGTGCCCCAGTTCCCCCGCACAGGTCATTAACCGGCGCAAAAGGGTCAGTCCGTCTCCTCCCAACAAAGCAAAAGAGGAGAAGGAAAACCGCACTGCGGGCACCACATCTTTAAGGCATTCCAGCAGTTCTCCAAAATATCGGTCAAAAGCAGGTATAATACCACCTTCTTCCTCCAAAACAGCTCCTGGAATCAGGGAAATATCCGCATTAAACTCCACAATCGACGGATTTTTATATTTTCGGATTTTTTCCTGAAGCTTATCGATAGACATCGTGACCCCTCCAATTATGCAATTTTTATTTGCCGCAGCAGCGGAATATGGCTCTTTTATATGATTATATCACAATTTCTGGAAACTGCAAATATGCAAACCTTACCTGCTGTACTTTTTTCTTGCCGGGGCAAAATAAGCGTGAAAGGGGTGAGAACAATGCGTATGAAAGGTTTGGCTATCACAATGGGTCTGGGTGCCGCGGCCGGTGCTGTGGCCATCATGATGATGCCCAGAAACAATCCCACCAGACGTCTGGCCGCAAAGGCCGCGGACAAGGTGGAAAGCGCTGCGTGGAAGGTTTCCAACAAGCTGACCGACGAATTTGACCTGTAAAAAACCGGGAGGACATGAGTCCTCCCGGTTTCGTTTATTGTGCATTGACAACAATTTTTCCATCGGCAATATCTGCATCAACAGTGGAGATAGGTGATTCAAAGGAATCAATAATCCGTTCGCTGATGGGATCTTCCAGTTCCCGCTGAATGGTACGGCGGAGATTTCTGGCACCGTAGGTGACGGAGTAGGCTTCCTCTGCCAGATGTTTCACAACAGCTTCCGTCCAAGTGAAGGTCAGCCCCCGGTCCTGAAGACTTTGCTTCAGTTCCCGCAGCATGATATCACAAATACCAAGGAAATTCTCCTCTGTCAGGTGGTTGAAGGTGATGATTTCATCTACCCGGTTCAAAAACTCAGGACGCAGGAATTCTTTCAGAGCTTTCATGGTTTTTTCCTGTACCTGCTCGTTCTGGGTCCTGCCAAAGCCCAAGCCGCCAACACGACCCTCGGAGCCGGCGTTGGAGGTCATGACAATGATCGCATTTTCAAAGTTTACCACCCTGCCCTGGGCATCGGTAATGCGTCCATCGTCCAGCACCTGCAAAAGCACATTCAGCACATCCGGGAGGGCTTTCTCAATCTCGTCAAACAGCACCACAGAATAGGGCTTACGGCGGATTTTCTCTGTAAGCTGGCCTGCCTCGTCATATCCCACATAGCCGGGAGGAGAGCCGATCAGTTTGGAAACCGTGTGCTTTTCCATATACTCGGACATATCCAGACGGATGAGAGCGTCCACGGAATCGAACATATCATTGGCAAGGCATTTCACAAGTTCCGTCTTGCCAACGCCTGTGGGACCTACAAAGATAAACGACACCGGGCGTTTCTTGGGGCTGATACCCACACGGTTACGGCGAATGGCTCGGGCAACCGCTTCCACCGCCTCGTCCTGTCCCACAATGTGCTCCTTCAGCCGGTCGGCCAGAGAGCGGATCTGCTGGTACTCCTGGGCTTTGATTTTAGAAGCCGGGATTTTCGTCCACAATTCAATGATTCTGGCCAGATTTTCCATAGTCACAGCAGGAGGCGGCACTTGCTCCAGCTCCTCAATCTGGTCCGCCAGACGCAGAAGCTTACTGCGGATGGTTGCAAGACGTTCGAAGTTTTGATTTTCGGTGTCCTCGTTGAGCATGCGAAGTTCCAGCTCGTAATCGTCCCGTTCCTTTTTCAGCTCCGCAAGCTGGGAAATCTCCTTGCACCGCAGGTTCACATCGGAGCAGGCCTCATCCAGCAAATCGATGGCCTTATCCGGCAGGAACCGGTCAGTAATATACCGCTCCGAAAGCACCACACACTGGCGGGCGATTTCCGGGGAGATGGTCACCCCGTGGAACTGGGCATAGGCCTTGGCTATGCCCTGCATGATCTGGCTTGCCTCCTCAATAGAAGGCTCCGCCACAGACACCGGCTGGAAACGGCGCTCCAGTGCCGCGTCTTTTTCAATATGCTTACGGTATTCATTAAAGGTGGTGGCACCGATTACCTGGATCTCTCCCCGGGACAGGGCAGGCTTGAGAATGTTCGCGGCATTCATAGAGCCTTCCGCGTCACCGGCGCCCACAAGATTATGCACCTCATCAATCACCAAAATGATGTTGCCGCAGGCCTTGATCTCACTGATGAGGGCTTTCATACGGCTCTCAAACTGGCCACGGAACTGAGTACCGGCTACAAGAGCGGTCAGGTCCAGAAGGAACACTTCCTTATCCCGAAGCTTATAAGGCACATCCCCGGCAACAATCCTCTGGGCAAGGCCCTCGGCGATGGCTGTTTTACCTACGCCGGGCTCACCGATCAAGCAGGGGTTGTTCTTCTGCCGGCGATTCAGGATCTGGATGATCCGTTCTGTCTCCACATCACGTCCGATGACGGCATCCAGCTTTCCTTCCCGGGCTCTGCCTGTGAGGTCCATACAGTAGCTATCCAGGAACTTATGCTTTTTATTGGTTTTTCCGCCCTTCTCCTGCTTATCTTCCTGCTTTTCCTGCTTGGCAGGCAGGTGTTTATCCGAACCAAACAGCTGATTGATCAGGGGGAAAGTGGCGGTCCGGCTATCCGGTTCTTCCTCGTCACCCATTTCGCTTTGGCTGAACATACTGCTCATTTCATCGGTAAGCTGGTCCAGATCGTCCTCAGAAAAGCCCATCTGCTTTACCACCTGCTCAATCTGGGGAATATGCAGACTTCTGGCGCATTTAAGGCAATAGCCTTCATTCATGGTAACGCCGTTTTCCACCTTTGTGATGAAAACGACAGCAATATTCTTCTTACATTTCGTACACAATTTCGGCTGCATACACTTTCACGTCCTTCCTTCCAGAGTCTTTTGTGGTAGGATACCACAAAAAAGTCGGAAAAGAGATAACAAATTATGAATTTTAGGGAATCTGGGGTACACACTCAAACCGGTCTACACCGTCATCATACCACAGATGGGTCATGTAAAGACCTCCGGCAGGAACCGTAGGACCGGCAGCTGTGCGGTTGCCGGAATCCAATATCCTGCCGATTTGTTCCGGAGGGAATTTCCCCTCGGCAGCGTAAACCACGGTTCCTGCCATGGCCCGGGCCATATTATACAAAAATCCGTTGGCGCAAACCTTCAGTTCAATGATATTCCCCTTCCGCTCCACATTGTAATAGTATACTGTGCGGACGGTGGACTTTACATCCGTACCCACACTGCGCACTGCAGCAAAGTCATGGGTGCCTACAAATTGGTCTGCCGCTGCCTGCATCACCGCTTCATCCAGATGTCTTGGATAGAACCAGGCGCGGTCCACATAGAATGGATCTCTCACTCTGGAATTATAGATGGTATAGGTATACTCTTTGCGGACGCAGGAGCCAATGGCGTTAAAATTTTCACTTACTTCAAATGCCCGGGTTACCACAATGTCCACAGGGAGATGGGTATTGAGGGCATAAGGAAGCCGGTCTGTGGGTATGGTGGAGGCTGTGCGGAAATTGGCAACATAGCATTTTGCATGGACACCGGCATCTGTCCGCCCGCAGCCAGTCACATGGACGCTGTGACCAACCACCATAGCAATGGCCCGTTCCAGTGTCTGCTGCACGGTTGGGAGGTCCTTCTGCATCTGCCAGCCGTGATAGGATGTCCCCAAGTAGGACAAAAATAAGGCAATATTGCGCATACCAACCTCACAAACCAAAGCTCACCAGCGTAATTACAAGGGCAAGGAGCAAAGCACCCACCCCAAAAGTCTGAATATCCCGCAGCTTATACCGCAGCAATTTCATCTTTGTCCGCCCGTCGCCGCCCTGATAGCAGCGGCATTCCATGGCGGTTGCCAATTCGTCCGCCCGTCGAAACGCGGAAATAAACAGCGGTACCAGAATAGGCACAAGGGCTTTTACCCGTTCCATCAGCTTGCCGCTTTCAAAATCCGCACCTCTTGCCTTCTGGGCAGACATGATTTTGTCGGTCTCCTCAATGAGTGTGGGGATAAACCGCAGAGCGATACACATCATCATTGCCAGCTCATGCACCGGCAGGCGCAATTTCTTCAAAGGCGAAAGCAGAGATTCCAAGCCGTCGGTCAAGGCAATGGGAGAGGTGGTGTAGGTCAGCGGGAATGTGCCGGCAATCAGCATTAAAATCCGCGCCACCATAAACACAGCCCGGACCACGCCCTCTAAGGTTATGGTAATGATCCAAAAATGCACCAGCTCGGTCTCACCATCGGTAAAAAACAGGTTCAGCACACCGGTAAAGATTAAAATCATTACAAGGGGTTTCATGCCGGAAACCACAGATTTCAGCGGAATCCGGGAAATGGCGATAACAACGCCCAAAAAAGCAAGCATAACGCCGTATGACAGCCAGCTGCCAGCGGTAAACAATGCCACGATATACACAACCAGCATAATCAGCTTCGTTCTCGGGTCCAGACGGTGTACAGGAGAATTCCCCGGGAAATACTGGCCGAGGGTGATGTCCTTAAGCATGGGCACTTCCCCCTTTCAGAGCCTTCAGTTGTTCCACTGCCTGCTCCACGGTGTAAACCTGAGTAACCGGTAGCCCCAACTGCTGCAGACGCAGGAACAATCTGGTGACCTCCGGAATATCCAAGCCCATATCCATAAGCATCTGAGCATAGGCAAACACCTCCATAGGCGTGCCATCCATAGCCAGACGGGATTCATTCATCACCAACAGGCGCTGGGCAAGTCTTGCCACATCACTCATTGAATGGCTGACCATCATAATGGTAGCATTCTTTGCCTGACGGTAACTTTCAATATTGCGCAGGATCTCTTCCCTGCCCTCAGGATCAAGGCCTGCGGTGGGTTCATCCAGAATCAGGATTTCCGGTTCCATGGCAATGACACCGGCAATGGCAACACGGCGTTTTTGTCCTCCGGACAGGTCAAAGGGGGACATTTCAAGCTGCTGCTCCGTTATGCCCACAAAGCCCGCGGCTTCCCGGACACGGCGGTCAATCTCCTCTTTGGACAGTTTCATATTCTTAGGGCCAAAAGCGATATCCTTGTAAACCGTCTCCTCAAACAGCTGGTATTCCGGGTACTGGAAAACCAGGCCCACCCGAAAACGGGCAGCACGGGTAGCGGCCTTATTTTCCCAAATATCCTGCCCGTCCAGAAGGATCTGGCCGTCAGTGGGCTTTAAAAGGCCGTTCAGGTGCTGCATAAGAGTGGACTTACCGGAGCCGGTATGTCCTATTATGCCAACAAATTCGCCGCGCTGGGCGCTGAAGCTCACATTTTCCAGCGCCACATGCTCAAAAGGCGTACCTGCGCTGTAAATATGCTGCAAATTTTTAACCTCTAAAAAAGGTGTCAATTTCTCTATCCTCCCGTGGGTCAGACCTTTAGCATTTCGTAAAGTGTCTGCGCACATTCTTCCGCGTCCAGCCGGTCAAGAGGCAGCTGGAAGCCGCTTTTGTTCAGTTCCCAGCAAAGCTCCACCGTTTCCGGAGCCGCCAGGCCTATTTCATGAAGCTGCTGCACATGGGAAAAAACCTCCTGAGGTGTACCGTCCAGAACGGCTCTCCCCTTATGGAGCACCACCACCCGCTGTGCCTTTGCCGCTTCATCCATGTGGTGGGTAATCAGCACAACCGTAATTTTCTTATCCCTGTTGAGTTTGGAAATGGTCTGGAGCACCTCCCGCCGGCCTTTGGGATCCAGCATTGCGGTAGGCTCGTCCAGCACAATGCACTTCGGCTCCATGGCGATAATACCGGCAATGGCCACCCGCTGCTTCTGTCCTCCGGAAAGAAGATGGGGTGCGTGTTCCCGGTATTCATACATATCTACCTGCTTCAGGGCATTGTCCACACGTTGGCGGATGACAGGACTGGCAATACCCAGATTTTCAGGGCCAAAGGCCACGTCCTCCTCCACCACATTGGCTACGATCTGGTTGTCAGGGTTCTGGAATACCATGCCAACACTGCGACGGATGGGAATGAGTTTCTCCTCATTGGAGGTATCCATACCGCAAACATACACTGTACCACCGCAGGGAAGCAAAATGGCGTTAAAATGCTTGGCAAGGGTGGATTTTCCACAGCCATTGCTGCCCAAAACCGCCACAAAGGAGCCTTCCTCAATCTCCAGATTCATGTCCTCAAACACACGGACGCCGGGCGTGTCGTCCACGCCCGGATAAGTATATGCCAAATGTTCAACTTTGATTGCAGTACTCACGTACATTCCTCCCAATCAAGGGGTCCATCTGCCTGCCGCGCCGCAGGGCAGCATCAGACCTGTGGTCTTTACAGGAAGTCCCAACTCACCTACGGCTGTAGAGCCGCCGGCCACTGCGCCGAACACCACATCGGATGCGTAGCCCACCGCGGAAGGCGCAAGGCCGGTGGTATAGGAATTGATAATGACAAACAGAGGATCGTCAGATAAGAGCTTCACCACCTCCAGCAGGAAGGGGTAAAAGCTGGTTTCCATCTTCCAAATCTCACCGCTGGGTCCCCGGCCGTAGCTGGGGGGATCCATAATAATCCCGTCATAACGGCGTCCCCGGCGAATCTCCCGCTGGATAAATTTGGCGCAGTCGTCCACGATCCAGTGGATTGGCCTGTCCGCAAGGCCGGAGGCCTGGGCATTTTCTTTTGCCCAGGCGACCATACCCTTAGACGCATCCACATGGAACACTTCCGCTCCCCCGGCAGCAGCAGCCAATGTGGCGCCGCCGGAGTAGGCAAACAGATTCAGCACACGCACAGGGCGCCCGGCGGAGGCAACCTTATCCCGGATAAAATCCCAGTTGGCTGCCTGCTCGGGAAAAACGCCTGTATGCTTAAAATTCATGGGTTTTACATTGAAGGTAAGGTAGTCCTTATACCGGACCTGCCACCGCTCAGGTAGCTTATGATCTGTCCAGTGGCCGCCGCCGGTAGAAGAACGGACGTACCGGGCGTCATACTTTTTCCAGCTGGGATGAATATGATCCGTATTCCAGATTACCTGAGGGTCAGGCCGGACCAAGACATACTTTCCCCATCGCTCCAACCGTTCTCCGCAGGCAGTATCCAGAACCTCATAGTCCTTCCATTCATCGGAAATCCAAATCATCTGTATCTCCTTTTTTAGTCCGCAGGGGTGACAGTTCCTGTGGTGGGTTTCGTAGAGGAGGGAGCACTGGGCTCTGTGGGCACGTCCGGCTCCGTAGGTTCAGGGGCGTGGGCAGCCTGATATTCTTCCCAAGCCTTGGCAGTGTGAACAGGGCAGATCACATAGGGCGCATCCTCCTGCTGCACTTTTCCTTCAAAGCCATTCCAAACGCCGTCGGTACCGTCATTATTGAGCTTGTACACATAGTTATCCTGCAGGTATCCTTTTTCCATATACCGCTTGGCTTTCAGAATCTCCTCAATTTCCTTGGTGGTCATTTTCACAAGGCTTGCCTCAGTAATCTTGACCGTGGTATCCTCTTCCGCAAAGTGCTTGCAATATTCCGTGGCAACACCTCCGCCGGAACACATTTCAACCAAGACATGCTTAGTGCAGGTTCCTGTGGGGAGATCCTCATAATAACACCGGGCGTTTTGCGTCCGCTTCAGTGAAGCTGTACGCACATCCTTACCGCAGGCCTCCGTAGCCTTAAGTCCGGAGTCCAGACACATAGTCACCGAGGACATCTCACCACTGAAGAACAGATCCTTGCGTTCCACTCCCTCGTGCAGAGGCTGCATGACCTTCTTCCACAGCACTGCCGCGGGGTTGTTCACTTTAAGCGGATACACCCGCTCCGGGCTGTCGTAACCGCACCAGACAGCCGCAGTATAGTAATTGGTCAATCCGCTGTACCAGCGGTCCTTGTTGTCGCCGGTGGTACCGGTCTTACCAGCAATCTCCGTTCCGCGGAAATAAGCCTCATAACCGGTACCGCTGCTGGTTGCATTGACCAGGCAGTAGTTCATATAATTGACAGACTTATGGCTAAGAACCTGCTCCGACTGCTGCTGGTTGTCCAGAATCAGGTTGCCCTCGCTGTCATAGACCTTGGTAAAGGTTCTGGCGTTACGGTAGATGCCATCATTTGCCAGAGTAGAGAAGGCGTTTGCCATATCCCTGACCGTAACACCCCATGTCTGGGCGCCAAGGGCCAACGGACCGATGGCTTGGTCAGAGTGAATATAACCGGAGCTGTCCACATATTCCTCCACCAGCGTGCTCAAGCCCAGCTTATTCTTGGCAAAATCAAAGGCATAGCCCACACCGATTTTATCCACAGTATTGGCTGCCACAGCGTTTACAGAGGACACCACGGCGCTGTAAATGGTACGGGAATAGGAATATTTTCTGCTGTCATTGAGAGGATATGGGTCATTGCCCTGATAGAGCATGGGCATATCCTTAATAACCGTAGCGGGAGAAATGGCGCCTGACTCAAAAGCAGGCAGGTATACGGAAATAGGCTTTACGGAAGAACCGGACTGCAGTTCTGCCTGTGTCGCTCGGTTATATTCCAAATAACCTGTCTTCTCACCCACACCACCGGACAGGGCTACAATGTCGCCGGTGGAATTATCGATAAGCACAATTGCCGACTGAAGCTGCTGGCCGCTGCGGGCGTCGGGAATCTGCTCCAGATCCCCGTAAATGGAATCCACATGATTCTGCACGTCCATATCCAGGGTGGTATAGATATGGTATCCGCCGGACTGAATCTGCTGCAGGCACAGCATTTTGGTATTGTCGTTCCAGCTCATGCCGTTTTTCTCCGCCAGAGCCTTAGCCACATCGATCAGAACCGTATCGGCAAACCAGGTATAGTTATCCTGTGAGGCATCCTTCTGCACCTGAATTTGAGTACCGCACTGGGGGCAGTAGTGGTTTTCACCGTCGGTTACCAGAGTAGCAACGATATTTTCATAGCCGCAGCGTTCATTGGGGCAGGAGGCCAGACGATCCTCATCGTCGATACCGTTTTTCAGCACCAGTTCCTGAGCGATAGCCTCTTCATACTCTTCATCACTGAGCCAGCCGTACTCCCGCATGGCCCACAGAACATTCTCCTGACGGTGCTTGTTCCGCTCCAGACCTGTCATCTCCACCGGTTCCTCATCCTCAGAAACACGGAACAGAAAGCTCTGGCCATAGGGATCGTACAGTGAGGGATTATTAGTGATGCTAATTAGGCTTGCGCATTCAGCGGTAGTAAGCATCTGCAGTTCCTTGCCAAAATAGGTCTCCGCCGCACTGCGGACACCACGGCAGCCCTGACCCAGATAGATACAGTTCAGGTACATCTCCATGATGGTTTCCTTGTCATACCGCTGTTCCAGCTGAATGGCACGGAAAATCTCCAGTACCTTTCGCTGAACTGTAACATCGTCAGCGGACGCATCTTCTGTCAGCAGGATATTCTTTATGAGCTGCTGGGTGATACTGGATCCGCCCACCGAGTCATCGCCAAAGAACATTCTGGCACAGGCCTTGATGGTGGTCACCCAGTCTACGCCTTGATGGGCCTGAAAACGGTGGTCCTCAATGGCCATGGCAGCATTAATCAAATCCTGAGGGATATCCTCATAGGCTGCCCACTTACTGCTGGTTTCTCCGTAAATTTTCTGATAGACCTGAATATCTCCGTTATCGTCTACATAGTACATATAGGAGTTCTGGGTATGGTCATATCCTTCCATATCGATATCCGCCATAGGCAGAATATCCTCCTGCAGGTAGTCACCCAGAATCCCCACAAACACAAAAGCGCACACCACACCGATCAGTAAAATGGTAGCCGCCGCCCCAAGCACGATCTTGAAGGCAGAAAATGCCGCCATCCAAATCTGGTAGAGCAATCTGAGAACCCAGTTGGGCTTCCACTCCTGCCGGGGCAATCCTTTCCTGTTTTTCTTTTCTTCGGACATAGTATAACCTCCATCGTCCCGGCAAACATGCCGGCATGGTCAATCTTTTTTTACACAGGCTGCATGAGAGCATACCCCCGTTCATATGATTATAGCATACACCGTCAAAAAACGAAAGACCTATTTTATAAATAAACCGTGAACTTCCGGGCATACTTGCTTTGGGCGCTGCTGTATCAAACGGATTTGTATATAGTATCTGACAATCCGTTCCATTTATGCCCAAACAGAACTTTAACAAACTTACAGGTGTTTTTTTGTTATAATCGCTGAACATGGACCGCTCCCCTTGATTTTCATGCCCTCTGCAGTTAAAATACGGGTGTAAGATCTTTTATCGGAGGCGATCACTATGGAAGATCAGTATGGTTCCGACTTTATTACCATCACCGATGACGAGGGCAACGAATACGAGCTGGAAGTCCTCTGCTCCGTGGAATACAACGGACAACTCTACAAAGCCGTAACTTTGGCAGATGCTGATGCGGATGCGGAGTTGGAAGTGAACATTCTGAGGTCCATTGAGGAGGACGGCGAGGCGATTCTCTGTATCATTGATGATGAGCAGGAGTTGGAGGCTGTGTACAGCCTGATTATGGATCAGCTCTACGAGGACGAAGAATAAATTTGCGCAAGCTGCCTGCTTGGTGCGTAGCGTGTCCTTTTGGACCCACATCTTTAATACGGGACGTTAGACTTCCTGGCCCGATTGCAGACCTCCCGCCCATGCTTTGACATGTGGTGGACGTTGGGAGCAGCTAAAGCCTGGAGCGGCGACCCACCTGCCGTTTCGTGCAGGTCATAATCGGATGCGTTACGGCTAAAGCGGGTATTGGCATGGGGGCTTAGCCCCCATGTTTTTTTGCTTTTTTCAGGTTTGTTTCAAATTCGCATGGAAATCTGTAAACTTTTTTTGTTTTTCCGGGAAAAACGGAAGTATCCTCTTGAAACCGGGGGAAAAATCAGTTATAATACCCGGGTATGTGCATCTGAAACAGTTCAGATGACCAACGGATTACGAGAGGAATTGATTAAAATGAGTGCATCCACCAAGAAAAAGCTCCGCAAAGAGCAGGAAGCTGCCCTGTTGACCGAGAAGCAGCTGTCCGCGCAGAATGAGCAGAAGAAGCTGAAGGTCTACTCCCTTACCTTTATTGTAGCGATTGCTGTTATTGTTGTCGCTGCATTGGTTATTGTCGGTATTACTGCCTACGGCCGTACCGGCATTGCAGAAAGAAACGCCGTAGCTGTCACCATCGACGGCGAAGATCTTAACAGCGTTCAGATGAGCTATTATTTTGTCGACGCTGCCCAGTCCACTTACAATGAGTGGTCCACTACCTATGGAGACATGCTTCCCATGTTTACCTCAGCCATGGGCTTTAATGCTTCCCTGCCTATGGATCAGCAGTATCAGGACGAAGAGGCCGGTATCACCTGGGCTGATTATTTCATGGACATTGCTGTGACCAACGCAAAAAATGATGTTGCCATGTGCCATCTGGCCGAGAAGGAAAACTTTAAGGTTCCTCAGGCCGATCTGGACAATATGGAAGCTACCATCGAAACCCTCGGCATGTATGTGGAAATGGCTGGATTCTCCAACATTGAAGAGTTCCTGCGCTCCACTTACAGTGTAGGTGCTGATGAGGAGAGCTTCCGGGAATATGCTCTGCGCTGCACCACCGCTGCCTCCTACTACAACGCCTATGCCGACAATCTGACCTATGACGATGAATCTATCCGGGCATACGAGGCAGACAAGTATGAGCAGTACTCTTCTTACAGCTATGCCAGTTTCTATGTCAGCTACGCTGACTTCCTGCAGGGCGGTACTGAGGACGAAAACGGAAACGTGTCCTATACTGACGAGGAGAGAGACACAGCCCGCGCCGTAGCGAAAGAGAAGGCCGAAGAACTGGCCGCTCTGGGTACTCTGGATGCATTGAAGGCAGCCGTTGCCGAAATACCCGAAAACGCCAAAAAAGAGACTCCCACTGAGGTCGTGGAGTACACCGATGTTCTCTATTCGGAGCTGAATGAACTGCTGGTAGATTGGGTATCTGACAGTTCCCGCAAAGCAAACGATATGACCACCGTACCTGTTACCACCACTACTACCTCTTCCGACGGCACTACGGTGGAAAACATCTCCGGTTACTATGTAGCTCTCTATCTGGGCTGCAACGAAAACTTCCGTCCTCTGGCCAATGTGCGCCATCTGCTGGTCGCTCCCAAGGCTGATGAAGGCGCTACCGAATACACCGAGGAGAACCTTGCCGCTGCCCGTGAGGAAGCCGCAGCGTTGCTGGAGCAGTGGAAGACTGGCGAAGCCACTGAGGAAAGCTTTATCCAGCTGGTAAAGGAGCACACCGATGATACCGCTTCCGCGGAGACCGGTGGCCTGTATGAGGATATCCTTCCCATTCAGGGCATCTATGTGGAAGAATTCACCAACTGGGCTGTGGATGAATCCCGTGTGGCGGGCGATACAGATATCATCGAGACCCAGCACGGTTTCCACATTATGTACTACGCAGGCGACAGTGATATATCCTTCCGTGATTATATGATCACCGCTGATATGCGTCAGGAGGATGCTACTTCCTGGTATGAGGAAGCATGCGAAGCAGTCACCAGTACCGAAGTTGACACATCCAAGATCAACACGGGGCTGTATCTGACGGCATAACAGTACCTTATCCGGTGCACCGCAGAACGCGGTGCACCTTTTTTGTATAAAAATCCCTCCCGGGAAAACACTTTTCCCGGGAGGTGTTGTATTTGCAAAAATCCAAATTATCCATCACCCTGGCGGGTCTGTGCGCCGGGGCTGTAAACGGTCTGATTGGCGCGGGGGGCGGCATGGTGTTGGTACCTTTGCTGACAGGAATAAAGGAACTGGACGAAGATGAGGTTTTCCCCGCGTCCGTATCCATTATTTTGCCCGCTTGTGTAGTATCCCTGCTTTTCTCCCCGGATTGGAGTGCCTTTTCTCAGGGCAGTATCTGGGGTCTTTTGGCAGGCAGCGCCCTGGGCGGTGTTGCCGCGGGCCTGTGGGGCAGGCATGTGCCAACCCTTTGGCTGCACAGAGCGCTTGGCATCCTGATACTGTGGGGAGGTATCCGTTACCTATGCTAAATTCTTTTCCCGTTGCCATAGTGGTTGGCATTGTTCTGGGATCTCTTGCAGGAATGGGGGTTGGAGGCGGCAGTCTGCTGATATTATGGCTGACCCTTGTACTGGGAATGGAGCATGCCGCCGCAAGAACGGTGAACCTTTTATTCTTCCTTCCATCCGCGGTGATTAGCTGCCTGTTCCGCTGGCGGCAGGGCAAACTAAACTACAAAAAGGTATTCCCGGCTGTTCTGGCGGGCGCAGCCGCGGCAGCGCTGTTTTCTCTCATCAGTCATCACCTGGATGTCCACAACCTGAAAAAGCTGTTCGGTGCGCTGCTCTTGGCTACAGGCCTTAAAGAGCTGCTTTACCGCCCACGGAAGGCCAGATAACCCTCAAGAATCAGGGAGGCGGCCACAGCATCCACAGTATCCTTGCGCTTTTTTCCATGATAATTGTGCTGGGAGAGGATGTTGTGGGCCTCTACCGTTGTACGGCGTTCATCCCACAGTGTTACGGGCAGTCCGGTAGCTTCCCCCAGCTTGTCCGCAAATTCCCGGCACAGCTGTGCTCTGGCACCCTCGGTGCCGTCCATATTCTTAGGAAGTCCCACGACGATTTCGCCGATTTCCTTGTTCTGCCTAATAATCTCACATATTTTCTCCAGTGTTTTCTCCGGATTGCGGCTGTGTATCACCGTAGTAGTACCCACAAGACTGCAAAGCAGGTCGGAAACAGCGATTCCGGTTCGCGCGTCTCCGTAGTCAACGCCCATAATTCTCATAATTCTGCGGTCCTTTCCGTTTTTGTTTGTTCCTTGGCCATTATACAGCAAAAAAACCGAAAAATAAAGCAAAAAAATGATTGACTTCCCATCCCCCCTGTGTTAGAATAGCCTTACCTGTGAAAAAGGGCTATTTTTTTGTGCGCTTTTTTCAGCCCCGGAGCGGTTATTGTAGTGTCCGCTTACTAAATTTTTCACTAGCCGGGGTGATACAGGGAGGCAATATTAAGGAGGTGCCGTTATGCGCGTTAAAGTCACTTTGAGATGCTCTGGGTGCAAGCAGAGAAACTACAACACCATGAAGAACAAGAAGAACGACCCCGACCGTCTCGAAATGAAGAAGTACTGCAGATTCTGCAAGAAGCACACCATCCACAACGAGACTAAGTAAGGAGGCCTGCAAAGATGGCAGAAGTCAAAAAGGAAAACTGGTTCAAAAGAACCTGGGGCCATATTTGCAAGTACTTCCGTGAGCTCCGCAGCGAGCTGAAGAAGGTCGTTTGGCCCGAACCCAAGCAGGTGCTGAAGAACACCCTGATCGTCCTGGCGTGTGTTCTCGTCGTGGGCGTTTTCATTTGGCTGTTCGACTTTGTCGCTCGGTATGGCATTGATGCCCTGATCAAGGCCTTCAACTAAGAAGGAGACGAGTATGGCAGAGGCTGCAAGATGGTATGTTGTCCATACCTACTCCGGTTATGAAAACACTGTGAAAGCAACCATTGAAAAGACCATCCAGAGCCGTCAGCTTCAGGATCAAATTTTGGTGGTTTCCATTCCCATGGAGACTGTTACTGAGATCACCGATTCCGGTGTAAGCAAGACTTACGACCGCAAGCTGTATCCCGGCTATGTGTTTGTGAAGATGGTTTACAGTGACAACACCTGGCACGTCATCAGAAACGTCCGCGGTGTTTCCGGTTTTGTGGGCACATCCGGTAATGACCCCATTCCCCTGACCGATGAGGAAGTATATGAGATGGGTGTTGAGAAGCGTGAAATCGTGGTCAACTACGCGGTTGGCGACACGGTGCGCATCCTCGACGGTCCTCTTTCCTCTTTCACCGGCGTGGTGGACGAACTGGAGGTCGAAAACAATTCGGTCAGCGTGATCGTTTCCATGTTTGGCCGAGAGACTCCCGTCGAGTTCGAACTCGATCAGGTGGAGGCAATATCCCAATAACGCATCGGACCGTTACCGGTCGGAACGTGGGAGGGGCTAAAGCCCCGCAAAAAATGTGCAACGTCACATATTACCACATTTTATTCAGGAGGTGCTTATTATGGCACAGAAAGTCACTGGCATTATTAAGCTTCAGATCAACGCCGCTAAGGCTACCGCTTCCCCCCCTGTTGGTCCTGCTCTGGGTCAGCACGGCGTTAACATCGCTGCATTCATCAAGGAATTCAATGCCCGTACCCAGGCTATGGAAGGCTACAAGATTCCCGTTGTTATCACTGTTTACGCAGACCGCAGCTTCACCTTTATCACCAAGACCCCTCCGACTCCCCTGCTGGTCATGAAGGCTATCGGTTTGGAGAAGGGTTCCGGCGTTCCCAACAAGACCAAGGTTGGTACTATTACCAAGGCTCAGGTCACTGAGATCGCTAAGACCAAGCTGCCCGACCTGAACGTCAACTCCCTCGAGGCTGCTGAGTGCCAGGTTGCCGGCACTTGCCGCTCCATGGGCGTTACCGTTGTTGATTGATTTTTACTGTCCGAGCTGTTTTCGCGCTCGGTAATGTGGGAGGATTTTTCCGCATCACCACTATAAGGAGGATATAACAAGTGTTTAGAGGTAAAAAGTATAAGGAGAGCGCCAAGCTGATTGACCGCTCTGTTCAGTATGATCCCACCGAGGCCCTGGATCTGGTCGTGAAGGGCGCTTCCGCAAAGTTTGACGAGACCGTCGAACTGCACATCAAGTTGGGTGTTGACTCCCGTCACGCTGACCAGCAGGTCCGCGGTGCTGTGGTTCTGCCCAACGGCACCGGCAAGACCCGTAAAGTTCTGGTCTTTGCTAAGGATGCCAAGGTCGACGAAGCTAAGGCTGCAGGCGCTGACTATGTTGGCGGCATGGAGCTGGTTGAGAAGATCACCAAGGAAAACTGGTTTGATTTCGACGTAGTCGTCGCTTCCCCCGACATGATGGGTATCGTTGGCCGTCTGGGTAAGGTTCTGGGTCCCAAGGGCCTGATGCCCTCCCCCAAGGCTGGCACCGTGACCCCCAACGTCGCTTCCGCTGTTCAGGAAATCAAGGCTGGTAAGGTTGAGTACCGTCTGGACAAGACCAACATCATCCACTGCCCCATCGGCAAGGTTTCCTTCGGCACTGAGAAGCTGCAGCAGAACATGGACACTCTGGTCGCCGCTGTTGTGAAGGCTAAGCCCGCCGCAGCTAAGGGTCAGTATATCCGTTCCTGCACCGTGGCTTCCACCATGGGCCCCGGCGTCAAGGTCAACACCACCAAGTACGCTTAATCAAGTGCCTGATAAGACTGGAAGCAACAGCTTCCGGTCTTATATTATCACAACAAAGCGAAGTCGGAGGCCAAGCG
>JAZSRI010000057.1:0-3442 GCA_045538415.1 Faecousia sp.
GTACCTTCCGGCCTTTCTGTTCCTTGGCCTAATTCTTAAATTGTGAGTGCAATCCGGTTTCTAGGGTTAGTGCAGTGCTTTTTAGTGCCAGTTATCTAAAGTATGGATGAAATTTCCCCTGTGTTTCCAATAAAAATGGAAACACAGGGGGCTTTCTTTGTAAATATTTCTACCCGTTTCTGTTGCCCCTACTGCCAGCTGGACGACAGGGAATATAACAATGGACAATATGCTTATGTCGGATAGGACATTATAGTAACCACGTGTTGCCCTTTTCCGCTGGACTGCTGCAGAGAAGATAGAAGCCCTTGTCCTTGTGTCCCGGGCGGCTGTCTGAAGCAGTAAACGTTGTTTGGATGGCTGGACCGCAGAAGAACCACCCAAAAGGGGTAGGAATACCCGTTTCTCAAAAGAAGGACAGGACAAGGCAGTTTACATAACTCTATTGCCACCGCAATTATGGTTGCCGGTAGTGAAATAACTGGGGGATTTGGTTCCTGCAAAGACATATGCCCCGGATTGTCCATAAGAATTAACCGTATACCCCCTTCGTCATTGTGCCGAATCCTATATAAGAACAAATATTTTGGTGAAGATTGTTGCTTGCGGGAAGATACAGGTACTGATATAATAGGCTTCTAACACTAGGCAAAGATGGGGTGCGGATATGTACGCAGCATCATACGTATTGGCAAAGGTTCTGGCCTATATGGACCTCCCGGTGTTGGAAAGACCCACCTGCTATATTCTATTGCCAATAGCATTGCTAAGCAGTATCCAGACAAAAGAATTGTTTGCATAAAAGGAGAACAGTTTACCAATGGGTTGGTGAAGGCTATTCAGAATGGTAGTACTTCCAATTTCGGACGAAGTATAGGGAAGCAGATATTCTCTTGGTGGACGATATTGAGGTTGTTGCCGGTAAGGAAGCCACACAGGAGGCGTTTTTCCACACGTTCAATGAGCTTTATGAAAACGGAAAACAGATTGTACTGACGGCGGACCGGAGGCCTGGTGATATGGCAACGCTGGAAGAACGTCTGCGCAGTCGTTTCGGCGCAGGTATTATGGTGGAGATTAGTCCGCCGGATTATGACATCCGTTTGCTCATTACCAAATCCAAAGCAAAACGGATGGGGATGGAGCTAGGCAATGACATTGTCAAGTACATAGCCACAAATCTGTTCGGGAATGTTCGCCAAATCGAGGGCGCATTAAAGAAAATTCGTGCATACCGGGATCTGGCAGGTATGGATTTAACGCTAGCCAATATTATGCGGACGATGGAAGATATGCGTACTGCGGAGAGCAGTGTTCTGGTGACCCCGTCCCTGATTATCCGCAATGTATGCAAGTATTACGGTGTGGATGAGGATACATTAAAAGATCCCCAACGCAGCCGCAATATCTCTGAGCCACGACAGGTTGCCATGTACCGCATGCGCCAAATGCTCAGTATGTGTCAGGATGAGATTGCAAAGGTGTTCGCCCGGGAACGTACCACGGTACTGCATGCCTTGAAGCTGGTAGATAAAACGCTGGGGTTGAAGGATAATAAACTTGCCCCGATTCTGCAGGATTTGTATAGCAATATTAGTGCCTGCATATAAGAATTTATCTGAATTTTGGAGAATTTTTAAACAGTACCGGTAATTTTAGATACAGGAAGTGTAGTTCATGACAGAAAAACAGAAATATGTCAAACTGACAGTTCTATGCACAGCGGTATATTTTACCAGTTATATCTCCCGGGTCAATCTGGCGGCTGTCATGGTGGAATTGATTCAATCGGGATTTGCGGAAAAACAGGTGGCAGCGCTGGCGCTGACCCTGTGCGCGGTGACTTACGGTACAGGTCAGGTTCTCAGCGGCTGGTTGGGAGACCGGTTCAAACCACAAAATATCATTTTGTTTGGACTTCTGGTAACCGCCTCCATGAACCTGAGCATTTCGTTCCTGCAAAACCCTTCCGTATTGCCCGTTCTGTGGGCGGTCAACGGATTTGCCCAGGCCTGCATGTGGCCGCCGCTTGTGTGTATTTTGAACGCCCAGCTGTCGGAGGAACATTACAGTCGAGCCTGTGTTTGGGTCAGTCAGGGCAGTGCCTTTGGTACCATATTCGTATATGCCAGCGCCGCGGTACTGATCCGGTTGGGCAGTTTCCGGACGGTTTTTGCCTTCAGCGGTATGGCGGCTCTTACAATGGCGCTTGTATGGAAGCCCCTTTTTGAGCGCTGGTTTGGAGGGCTGGGTGTCAGCGCTGCTAAGACAGCTGTGGCGGAAGCTCCCAATACAGCCCAACCGTTTACCACCCACGCTCTGCGGCTGATGGGTTTGGTTATGCTGGGAATCGTTTTGCAGGGCTCCTTGCGGGACGGTGTCACCAACTGGATGCCCACCTTTGTGTCCGAAAGCTTCGGTCTGGACAGTTCCTCCGCTATCCTTACAGGCTTGTTGCTGCCCCTGTTCCAGATTCCCTGTACAGAAGCCGCCGCGTGGCTGTTCCGGAGGCGAATCCATAATGAAACAGCAGACGCAGGCTTGATCTTTGGCATCGGCGCGGTAGCTTCGCTGCTTTTGTCCCTGTTTATGGGCCGCAGTGTTCTGGTCACGACGCTGCTGATGGCGATGCTGGTGGGCTGTATGCACGGTGTCAATTTTATGCTCATCAGTTTGGCACCAAGGCAGTTCCGCCGGTTTGGACGTGTTTCTCTTGTGTCCGGTGTCCTTAACAGCTGCACCTATGTGGGCAGCGCCCTTTCTACATACGGTATTGCGCTGTTGTCCGAATTTATGGGGTGGCAGGGTACCAGCCTGATCTGGTCTGCCATTGCGGGTGTTGGGGCAGTGGTCTGCTTATCCATTGCAAGCCGGTGGAAAGGCTTTAGAGATAACTAGATGTGAAAGGTGCTTTGCGGAGGAAGCATGATACAGGGAAGCCGCTTTTTCATCTTCCTGTAACCAGCCACCCTGCCCGGGGAATGGGCAGGGTGGCTTTTTAGTAAGCTTTTGGAGGGATGCCGTCCAATGAAGGTAGATAAGGTTTACATAATAACGACTTTGGATTCTGCTTTGCCTATCAGAAAGAAACGCGGCTTCAACGGGATGTTTCTTTTGTATTGCAAAAAGAAAGATTTTGAATTATAATATATCATTAGAGTTTGTGTCGATTTTTGTCGACTTTAGGGACGAAAATAACCTATAAGGAGCATGGATACATGAAAAAATGGATCCTGGTATTGTGTATTTTAATAGCGCTGCTTTTAAGTTCCTGCGGGCAGATGGATACCCAGCAAACACTGCCAACCACAGAACCGGAAACGTTCCGGGTGTGCTTTGAGGTGCAGGGACATGCGGTTTCTGAGCAGAGGCTTACGGCAACGGAACTCCCGGAGCAGGTCAGCGTGGAGCTGACAGATGGGCTGCTGATAGGCTGGAAGGA
>JAZSRI010000085.1:0-7306 GCA_045538415.1 Faecousia sp.
TCAAGGTCTGGTTCTAATTTCTTATTAAGAAACAGAACCAGACCTATATTACAGTGAAATGTTAAAATAATGGCTTGTTTAGTTACTGCGGGCAGGATCCAGTACAGCGCCGGCATCAAACATGCCGTTAAACCACTCCGCATGATCCTGCAGGGCACTGCCGCCCACCAGAATACGTCCCTGACGGACATAATCCGCGCCGATCTCCACCCAGGGATATCCATTGTTGCAGAAACCCAGATAGTAGTTAAAACCAGAATTTTTCAGCAGCTGGTATTTTTCGCCGGAGTAGGTGGTTTCACTGCTGATATCGGACTGCATGGCATATACAAGGATATCCATACCGCCAAGAATCGGAACTACCTCCGCGTTCCAGTTGCTCAAATCTTCTTGAATAGTGCTGATAGGATTGCTGCCATAACCAATGTTTTCGTAGGTGTAGCAGGCCAGAGTATATCCGTTGGCAGTCAGGGCAGCGGCAATATCCTTTGCCTGCTGAACGGCGGTCTTATGGGCATCCTCGCCCAAAACATCTTTTGCCTGTGCGTCTGTACGGTATCCAAACAGACCGTTATAGCCGGTCAGTGCCAGTGTTGCCTTAGCACCCCGATAGGAGAAATCAGGATGCTGTGCCACAAATTCATCCAAAATGGGGACAAGGTCATACGCACCTGTGGTGGTTTGCCCGCTGCTGTCTACCATTTCGCAGGTGATATTGCCGTTTTCCAAAACCAACTTGCTGGCAAAGCCCAATCCGCCAGCATCCGGAATCATATCCCCATCGCTGTCCACAAGGTACTGGTTGTAGTTCACATTGGTCTGTGTCAGCATCAGGGGCTTCTTTCCGCTGGGCAGATACATGGTCTTTGCGGTATAGGTCGTGTTACCCTCACTGTCGGTGCTGGTATCAATGAAATCCTCCATCCGCACAAGAACATAGTTATTATCATAAAGCTGCTGCAAGATAGCAGAGAACTCAGCAGTAGTGATAAAATTGTTGCGGAAGGCGCTGCCATAGCTTTGGCTTGCGTAAGCTCGTTCAGGATCCGCAATCAAAAGCTGGAAGCTGAGATTTAAAACCTTGTTAGGATCATCCCAAGCCACTAAGGTGTCTTTCAACTGGACATACTCATCCCGCTTGGAGGTGAGCTCGGGGTATTCCTTGATATCACCCTGGAAGGTATCGATCAGAGCGATGGCTCCGGCAAAGTCAAAGCCATCTGCCAACGCCGCGGCATCTTCCAAAATACTTTTTGCCTGGGAATCATCCAGCTTTTTCTGCGCCTCAATGGACGCGGAGGCCGCAATGCTGGCTTCCTTCTCCAGCTTGTTTTTCTGCACAGCCCTCACAATAGAACCGATAACAAAGGTAACCACGAGAAGCACAGCAATACCGGCAATTAAAACAGGAAGATACACTTCCTTAAAAATCTGCATTTTAGAACGCTTTTTTCTGGCGGGGGGTACGGGACGATCAGGATTGTTATTGAGTTCATCCATTGTAAATGCCACCTTTCAGGTCGTATTTCGTTTATTATACTGTTTCCTGCCGCAAAATGCAAGTATAACAGACTTTAAAAGGAAGTTTTTGGAAAATTACGGGAAGATTATAATGCACTTACGGTAACAAGGGTAGTTTGTTGTGACTCCCGAGAACTTACAGCAACGTCCGGATTGTCAGGCCGACGATTCACAGGCTTTTTTCTTGCATTTCAGCAAGGTTTGGGGTATGATATCAAAAACAGGAAATAACAGAAACTGGGAGTACGGATATGGAGAAAATAACCAGCTTTACAATTGATCATATTAAATTACAGCCGGGTCTTTATGTGTCCAGAAAGGACAAGATTGGAGAAAATACGGTGACAACCTTTGATCTGCGGCTGACAAGCCCCAATGAGGAACCGGTTATGAATACTGCTGAAGTGCACACCATTGAGCATCTTGCTGCAACCTATCTCAGAAATGAAGAACACTGGAAGGATAAGGTTTTGTACTTCGGCCCTATGGGCTGCCGCACTGGCTTTTACCTGCTGCTTTCCGGCGATTATGAATCCAAGGATGTTTGCGCTCTGGTGACAGATTGTTTCCTTTTTATCCGGGACTTTCGTGGGGATGTTCCGGGTGCCAGCGCCAGAGATTGTGGAAACTACTTGGATATGAATCTTCCCATGGCCAATTACTGGGGCAGTCGATATGTGGAACTTTTGGAAACCGCTGATGAAACACGGTTTGTTTATCCGGAATAAAGGAGTATGTCTATGAAGCTTGGTATTATCGGCGCAATGGAAGTAGAGGTTGCAACCCTTAAGAATAAAATGCAAAACACAGTGTTGCGAACAGTTGCGGATACGGAATACTGCGAAGGTGTTCTGGAAGGTTTACCTGTTGTGGTTGTTCGCTGCGGTGTTGGTAAGGTCAATGCGGCGCTGACAGTACAGACCCTTTGCGACCTGTTTGAGGTTACCCATATTGTCAACACCGGCGTGGCAGGTTCTCTGGATCCGGAGTTGGATATTGGGGATTTTGTAATCAGCTCCGACGCAGTGTATCATGATTTTGACTGTTCCAGCTTGAACAATGCCTACGTGGTGGGGCAGGTTCCCGGACTTTCTGTGCGGGCTTTCCCGGCAGATAAAGAATTGGTGGCCCTTGCCTATGGGGCAGCAGACAGCACCTGTGCCGGCCGTGCAAGGATCGGCACTGTGGCCAGCGGCGATCAGTTTGTGTGCAGTAAGGAAGCAAAAAACCGGATCATTGAAAACACCGGTGCGCTTTGCACCGAAATGGAGGGTGCTGCCATAGCCCACGGCGCATGGCGCAACAAAGTGCCCTTTGTGATTATTCGCGCCATTTCTGATAAAGCGGACGACTCTGCGGAAATGGACTATCCTACCTTTGAAGCTATGGCGGCGGAACGGTGCGCTTGTGTGACCCAAGCTATGGCAAAACGTATGAAAGAATCTTATTGAACAGGCACAGCCCCGGTAACACCGGGGCTGTAGTTTTTATGGAAATGTATAACTCTGTGTGGTTTGAGAGTAAATGGTGAAAGGTTTGTCCTCTATAGTGTAGGTTCCCTGGCAGGTTACCTGAACCTTTGCAGGAAGCCCGGAAGTGAGATCTATGCTCAAAGTACACACAATCATATCTGTTATATAGTCTGCAGCAAGGCTCTCCAAGGCCAGATTATCCCCATACAGTGCGTTACAGGCAGCGCCGCAAGCCGATCTGGCAAAATCCTCTGTTGGTTCCAATGTGAAAGTAAGCCAGCGCCCCGTCTTGGTCAGGGAGAACGTTTGCAGAGCATCTGCTGTTGGGATACAGTCCAGTAGAATTTCCCGGCAGTAATCCTCCATAATTTCAGATGTTACATTGGGATCGCCGGATATTACGCCATCAGAAGTCAGCTGATATTTTCCGTCACGGAAGGTTTCTGTTTGGCTATGGGTCGTTGGTTCGGCAGAGCGTGTGCTGTCTTTTATTTGGACTTGAGAGTTGACAGAAGCCTCTAACGCACCGCCGTCAACCCACATTTCCATCTGTGTTGTTTGGGTGCGGCTCAAATCGCTGAGGAATATGGCATATTCCTTTTCCGTGGAAACGGATTGAGCACTGTAAAGATAACTGCAGTACTGCTCCATTAGCAGCGGTGCAGAAAGCCGTTGAACCTCAATGCCGGAATCCGGCACTGAAAGAGGCTGGGCAGATATGTCTTCCAAAACTGCAAAACTGTATTTTTGGAGAATGGAAACGGCACCGTTTTCACAGCTTAGCTGATAAGTACAGTGCTCAAAACTGCCGTTATCGTTCAGTAAAATGGTTGCGGAAGCATCTTTGAGTGAGAATTGCCCCAAATCTATCCATGACTCCGCTTTCTTTGGCTGGGATAATGTGACAGTTGTTTTCGTTTCTGTTTGACTGTCCTCAATCATGTTGTACATGGAGGGATCCGGGAGGAAGGGAAGGTGCATTTCCCGGGCGTACGCTTTAAAGGACATGTTTTTTATAAATTGCGCCTGCTGCCCTATGGTGAGGAAAGCGGTGCTGTTGCTGTGACCATGGGAGGCGGCAAAAGAATAGCTGCCGTTGGAAAAAAGTTCTTCAACCGCAACGGACTGGTTTACTCCTTCAAAATCAGAAAAAGAGATTCTATATGTCCGAACGGTGTGGAAAGTCTGTTTATCTGTGCTGGTATAGGTTTCGGCTGTGACATCCAAACCAAAGTTACCACGCTTCGTAAGCTGATCCAATGCCTGGTTATATATTACCTCCGGGGAGATTTGCTGCATAAATGTTTCCGTTTCGTTGATTTCTGCGGATTGTTTACAGCCCGCGGTGGATAGGAAGGTGCAAAACAGAGCGAAACACCAAAGAATTCGGTACAAACGGGTCATCATTTTCTCCTTTCTGTGCAGAAAAGAATGTTAAGTAGTATACTCGAAAATCACAGGTATGTCAAATTTTCTCCTGTTTCCCGTTTAACTTACTTGACACTTATGGTATAATACCTTGGGTAAGAAAAAAAGCGTTATTAAGGAGGTGAGAATTCTGGAAAAGGAAAGTATCCGTGTCATGGCACGAAACAGGGAGGCCTACCACGAGTATTTTGTGGAGGAAGAAATGGAGGCCGGTATTGAGCTGTGTGGGACGGAAGTGAAATCCATCCGGCAGGGAACACTGAATCTGAAAGATGCCTGGTGTGGTATCAAAGACGGTGAGCTTATCCTCAATCAGATGCATATCTCACCTTATGACCACGGGAATATCTTTAACCGGGATCCCCGCCGTCCTCGGAGGCTGCTGATGCACAGAAGGGAAATCATGCGGCTTTACGGCAAAGTGAAGCAGGATGGTTACAGCCTGATTCCCCTGACCGTGTATTTCAAAGGTAGTCGTGTCAAGGTAAAGGTGGGCCTGTGTAAAGGTAAAAAACTTTATGATAAAAGACAATCTGCGGCCGAACGTGACGCTAAGCGGCAAATCGACCGCGCAATGAAGGAGAGATACTAATATGAACCCTACTTTTAAGATTACAATGGAGAACGGTGGCGTGATTGAAGGCGAGCTGTACCCGGAAATCGCTCCCCAGAGCGTTTACAACTTTATCGATCTGGCAAATCATAACTATTATGACGGCCTGATCTTCCACCGTGTCATTCCCGGCTTTATGATCCAGGGTGGCTGTCCCAAGGGTACAGGCACAGGCGGCCCTGGCTACTGCATTAAGGGCGAGTTTTTCTTCAATGGTGTAAAGAATGAACTGCGCCATAAGAGGGGAGTACTGTCTATGGCCCGTTCCTCCAGCCCCAATTCTGCCGGTTCTCAGTTCTTTATCATGCACCAGGATGCTAAGCATCTGGATGGCCAGTATGCCGCTTTTGGTAAGGTCACCTCCGGTATGGAGGTTGTGGATGCTATTGCTTCTGTAAAGACCGGAATGGCGGACCGTCCCATGCAGGAGCAGAAGATTGCTTCTATCACCGTAGATACCAAGGGTGAGACCTATCCCGAGCCCAAAAAGCTCCCTGATCCCTACGGCAGATTCTAAAAAGTATATCCGGGCTGCAAACGCAGCCCCCATATGGGGCCGTACTGGTTTCGACGGGGGTAGTGAGGCTGGATAAGCGGGTCGTGGCACCTGACCACGATAAAACGGGTAACTTTTAAAATTAACTGACAACAATCCTGTTGCTGTGGCTGCCTAATTAGGCGCCCATCCGCCCCGGAAGGTCTACGAGCCGGGCTCGGGTGTGATTTGAGTAGAGAACGTGCGTACGCTAAGCTTTGCGCGTGCCATGCATTATGAAGCTACTGATTCCCGGAGCGTGTCTGTTCACGCCGGGATGAGGGAATGTAAATAACAGACTGCACCCGGAGAAAGTCTTTCCAAGTTGCCTTCGGACAGGGGTTCGATTCCCCTCGGCTCCACCAAAAAGAAAAGCCACCCATTCGGGTGGCGTTTTTTTGGTTAGGTAGAAGATAGGGAATCGAACCGATTCAATGCAAGAGTCCAGTGGACTCTTGCTTGTCTCCGGCTCGACGGGGACAACTCAATAATTTCCTCGATTTCTCCCGGCTTATGCGGCAATCGAATATTCCCGGAAGCATTTTGCCGTCTTATACAAATAGACCAGTTTCAGAATACTGGTAATAATGATGCCGATTGCACCGCCCATAGTCAGAAGAATACCAATTATCGGAAGTATGATTGCCACAAACACACCGCCCAGCGTTGCACCTAGCAGACTGATCTCCCATTTCCAGAGCTTTCTCCATTTTTCGGACAGTTCATTATTCACACCGCCGAGGACAGCCGCATGCGCCATATACTCATTGTAAACCGCAACCAAACCCACAACAGAGGCAGGCAGGGAGACCAGCAATGTCCAACCGGTACCATCTGTGAACATATCCAGCAAAAAGGCGACTGCCGTACTGATGATACTGCAAATACCTGCAATACGGTACTGGTCAGCCTGCTCACGCAGTTTGATCAGAATCAGACTATAGGCAAGGGAGGAGGCAACGCTCAGCAAATGACCGGGCACAAAGAGACCGGGCAACTCATCAATAACCAGATCCATAGTCATAATGGAGGCGATATTTGCCGGAACCACCAGCCAGAAGAGAATCCAGAGCCATTTTCCAAGCACAGGAACACGCTCAGCGATTGCCTCCCTTCTGGCTTTCTCCGCTTCCAATGCTCTGCGCCGGTAATCGGGCTGGAAATCCCGGCTCCGCAGGGTTCCGCAGTTACCCTTGTAGGCACAGGTTTCGCAGGTCTCGTGACCCTTCTCCCGGACGCACCGGGCCAGTTCACAGCTCGTTCCGTAAATCCGCCCGGGTCCGGCCTTGCAGCCGGGACAGCTGAGCAGATCTTTCTTGCCGCATTCAGCGCAGCTTTTTCCGCAATAGGTTTCTGCCATTGTTATTCCCTCCTCTTCATTTTTTCAGTTTATTCATCATCCACATCGTCAGAGCCTGGATAACAGCAGATGCGATGGGCCAGGCAAAGGTGCGACCGATATACTCAAACCAGCCCAGTACTCCGGATACACTCGATCCCCAGAGTCCGGAAACAGGACCCGAAAGCAGAATCAGCAGCAGATACTGAGTCAAAACCGCCCCAAAAACAGAAATTACTGACAAACCGGCATGCTTTCTATAAAAGCTCCAGGTAAGTACCACCGGAATCAGAATCATCAAACCAATCCAGAGAAAATCCGGCCAGCCCCGGCACAGCAGCGGAATTAAAATATGGTGCAACGCAAACAGGCAAGCACCAAATTTGATGCCGCGAATG
>JAZSRI010000115.1:0-3159 GCA_045538415.1 Faecousia sp.
GAGGATGCTCTTTGATTGAGAGCATCGGGCTTCTTGATTTTTTGGTTGAAGATCTGTCTGCTGTTCTGAACGCATACGCATAGCTAACCTCCCTCTGTATTCTCCTTGATAGTATATAGGTATTTAGAGAAAAAGGAAAGACTAATTTTCGATAACGGTAAGATTCGCTGTAATGTTCTAAATGTTCAAATAAAGGAAAGTGCGACGTGGATTCCACACCGCACTTTTAAAAATCACCGTAAAGTGATATTCTATTAAGGAAGGGGCCCCGAGGATTGGGCAAATCGGGGGCCCCGAAGGAAGGATAACACGCCTGTGACAAGGGGGAGTGCGCAGGTGTGTTATAAACAATGTAAAGTGATGCACCAGTACTTTGCGAAAAACGATCTATAGGTATTAACTATAGAATATTTTGCGTTCATCATTCCCGATTTGCATCAGTTGAGGTAATTGCGAAATTACAGCCTTTTAATCTGTTGGGAGCGCTGTAGATATTGAAACGGTTCTCCCGGGAAAAACCCAGAAGTGTAATATTGGCGCTACGGGCAGTTTCCACAGCCGCAATAGTGGGGGTGGAACGGGATACGATCATAGGAACACCGATGGCGGCCACCTTTTGGATCATATCCATGGGGATCCGGCCGCTGGTAAGGATATACTTATCTTTCAGCGAAACTCCACTGAGCAGCGCCTTTCCTGCCAGTTTATCCATGGCATTGTGACGGCTGATATCCACACAGGAGAAGTAAGTGCCACTGTCGTCACAAAGCGCACAGCAATGGGTTCCGGCAGTAGCTTTTTGCAGCGTAGAATTATCGTAGAACCGCTGCTGATTGTCAAGCAGGATCTCTGGGTCAAATACGGCACTGTCACACAGAGGCGTCCGGGACTGAGACTCGAACTGTGCAAGCTGGGCAGAAGCTCTTCCTGTGTCTTCATCCAGCTCCAGGGATATAATGTCATCCAGAGAACGGATATAACCTTGTGTGTACAGATATCCTATCAGTAGTTCTTTTCGCTCACTGGGAGAACAGTATAGTGTCCTGTCCGTTTTTCCGGAAATCTCTACATGCAAAGCGGTTTCGTGGACCATCAAATCCCGCATGGGAACATATTCTCCCCGGATGTAGCGAACGATTTCCAGCTTATCCACCAGGGCTCTGGCTTCCCCTTCCGGTTCTTCTGTGGTGGTGCCTAAGTACTTTTCGTATTCGCTGCGGGTATTGATGTTGGTAAACATTTGAAGCTCCTTATCAAAACTGGCAGCCTCATCCTGGGAGATCACGCAGGCCCGGCTTGCGTAAATAAAGCGGAACAGAGAACTGTTTCCGGTTTCCAGCCGGTAAACCACCTCGTCCAACAGTGCGCGGGAATAAAAGGCGTTGAATGGCTCAAGCCGATCCTGAAATTTGCCGGCACAGATATCTGCTCCGGAATTCAAAAGATTATTTTTCAGATGGCGAACGAAATCCAAATTTACTACCGGCATATCGCAAGCCAGCAGATACACATATTGACTGCGGGCGTGGTTTAGTGCCGAATGGACACCGGCCAAAGGACCTTTACCCAGATAGATATCGCTGCAAAGCCGGACATCAATACCTTCATACAGCTGAGGCTTGGCGGTGACAATCAGGATGTCAGAGAATTCTTCCTTCAGGGTTCGAATGATGTTTTCCAGAATTCGGCGGTCATCTGCCATTAGGAGCTGTTTATCAAAACCCATCCGGGAGGATTTTCCTCCTGCCAGGATGGCAGCGGTTCCAAACATAGGAAGAGCCTCCCGGAGCGTTTCCGCTCCGGGATTTTCGCTTGGAGTATTCACGGTTACGCCTTCTCGATCCGGGCGGCGCAGACCTTCAGCTCGGGGATCTTTGCGGTGGGATCGGTGACAGTGTTGGTCAGCAGGTTGGCAGGGCCGTCTGCAAAGTGGAAGGGCATAAACAGCACGCCTTCCGGTACGATGTCAGTAACTCTTGCTTCCACGACAACTCCGCCACGGCGGGAGGAGACCTTCACATCATCTCCTGGAGCGATGCCCAGCTTGGCAGCGTCGGCAGGGTTCACTTCCACATAGGAGCGGCCAGCGATATTCTTCAGGCCTTCGACGCGGCCGGTCATGGTGCTGGTGTGATAATGATACAGAATACGGCCTGTGGTGAAGATCATGGGATATTCACTGTCGGGAGTTTCTGCGGAGGGACGGTAGGGAGCGGGTTTGAACAGCGCGCGCTCACCGCGGCTGAACTTACCCACATGCAGAATGGGAGTGCCGGGATGATCGGCGGTGGGGCAGGGCCACTGCAGGCCTTCCTTTTCCAGGCGCTCATAGCTCATGCCACCGTAGGAGGGAGTGACAGATGCGATTTCAGCAAAGACTTCTTCAGCGGTACGGAAGCTGTTGCCGTAACCCAAAGCAGCCATCACATCAGAGAGGATCTCAAAGTCTGCGTGGCTCTGACCGATGGGGTTGATAGCCTTGCGAATCCGCTGTACACGGCGCTCGGTGTTGGTAAAGGTGCCGTCCTTTTCTGCAAAGGTGCAGCCGGGCAGAACTACATCTGCCAAAGCAGCGGTCTCGGTCAGGAAGATGTCCTGAACAACCAGCAATTCACAAGCCTTCAGCGCCTTTTCCACATGGTTCAGGTCGGGATCGGACATCATGGGGTTCTCGCCCATAATGTACAGACCACGGATCTTGCCTTCTTCCACAGCATTCATGATCTCGGTGACGGTCAGACCGGGCTTGCCGGACAAGCTGACACCCCAAGCCTTTTCAAACTTTTCACGAACGGCATCGTTGAAAATCTTCTGGTAGCCGGGCATATCGCCGGGCAGACAACCCATATCGCAAGCGCCCTGAACATTGTTCTGACCGCGCAGGGGGTTGACACCGCAGCCGTACTTGCCGATTTTGCCGCACAGCAGAGCCAGGTTAGAGGTGCCCATAACGCCCTCAGTACCGGTGGAATGCTGGGTAACACCCATAGCATAGTAGATACCAGCCTTATCTGCCTCGGCATACATACGGGCAGCTTTTTTCAGTTCTTCAGCATCAATGCCGCAAATCTCAGCAACAACCTCGGGGGTGTAGTCCTTAACGACTTCCTTAAGCTCTTCGTAGCCTTCGGTACGCTCGTCGATGTACTGCTGATCCTG
>JAZSRI010000120.1:0-15280 GCA_045538415.1 Faecousia sp.
AAGGAACAATTTGATAAGCTTATGGCAGAGGGGAAGACGGTTTTGGTAGACTACTGGGCAAACTGGTGCGGCTACTGGCGCCGGGTCGCCCCCGCCTACGAGAAGATTGGGCAGCAGTATCAAGACAGCATCGTGGTGGCAAAGGTGAATATCGATGATGAGCCACAACTGGCAGCACAGGAAAAAATTCAGGTGATCCCAACGCTGATTCTGTATCGGGACGGTAAGCTGTTGGCCTCTGTTACCGCGCCGGAGTCCAAGGCGGCCATAGACAACTTCCTTCGGGAGAATCTGGGACAGTGAGGAATAAGCCATGGAACGCAGCTATGATATGGTCATAATCGGCGGTGGTCCCGGCGGATATTCGGCGGCGTTATACGCCGCCAGAGCCGGTATGACGGTGCTGGTTTTAGAAAAGCTCTCTGCCGGAGGACAAATGGCTCTAACCACGCAAATTGACAATTACCCCGGCTTTCAGGAGGGAATCGATGGATTTACCTTGGGGGAGAATATGCAGCAGCAGGCGGAGCGGTTTGGCGCAGTCACAGAACTGGCTGAGGTGACAAAGGTAGTTCCGGAAGGGGAACAAAAGAAAGTTCACACCACCGAAGGCGTATTTTACGGAAGAACTCTGGTGCTCGCCACCGGCGCCAATCCCAGAGAATTGGGTCTGACTGGAGAAAAAGAGCTGGTTGGCAAGGGTGTGAATTACTGCGCGGCCTGCGACGGCATGTTTTACAAGGGTAAGGATGTTGTGGTAGTGGGCGGCGGAAATACCGCTGCCGCGGATGCGCTCCTGCTGAGCCGGGTAGCGAAAAGCGTTACGGTGGTACACCGAAGGGATACCCTGCGGGCAGAGAAAATCAGCCATCAGGCACTGGAAAGTGCGGATAATGTAACATTTGTATGGAACAGTACGGTTTCCCAGCTGCTGTACGGGGATAAGCTTACGGCAGTGGTGGTGGAGAATAAACATACAGGGGAGCAAAGGCAGATTCCCTGCGATGGACTCTTTGTGAGCATCGGCAGAAAACCGGCCACAGGATTGGTGCAGGGACAGCTTCAATTGGATGAGGCGGGCTATATCGTTGCCGACGAATCCACCCAGACCAGCGTTCCCGGGGTGTTTGCTGTGGGAGATATCCGAACCAAGTCGGTTCGGCAGATAGTGACGGCTGTGGCAGACGGAGCGGTGGCAGCCCACTATGCACAGGAGTATCTGGCCTCCCGGGAGGAAAACAGATAAGAAAACCACCGCTTTTCTATAAAAGGCGTACCGTTATTTGGAAGCGGTACGCTTTTATCTTAGGTTTCTTCCTTAAGGGAATCCTGGTTTATCAGCTTCCGCAGCAGTTCCGGCGTGGCCCGATGGTACACCTTGGTGTCCCATCTGATGTTGGGTCCCTGCCCGCACATGCGCATACAGGGCATGGATTTTACAGTGATGGAGGGACTTACCAAGGTTTCCGCAAAAGCTGCCAGCTGTGTATGCCGCCCGCAGTTGGGTCCGGCGCATATTTCCAGCACATGGGTATTGGACAGACGCAGCCGGGGGATTCGCTTGATAATGGCCAGCAGATAGCTGTCTTTGATTGCCAGTTCCCGGGCGATGGGGGCGAGCATGCAGCTGGGAATACTTCCCCCGTGAACCTGCTGGACTTCCGTCAACAGTTGGATCAGAGTGTTTTGATCCTGAGGCGCTCCCAGCTTCTTGTAATGGATTATGGCTTCTTCCAGATTCCAGTCCATAGGGAACTCCTTTCAGTGGATAGCTTAGTGGGGAATGACGATCTGAATCAACCCGGGCTGTCTATTCATTGCTCCGGCGCAAACAGATACCGGAAATAGTCCGTGTTCAGCACGCCCTTACAGTAGGTCATTTTGTTGCGCACTACAGCCTTAATTCTGTCCACATACCCTTCCGGAATGACCGTATCCTCGCTGACAGGCTCAAAAGCTGCTCTGCCGGAGTAATAGGTGCCAAGGTCTGTTTTCCAGTCGTAGTTGGTGAGAAATACCAGTGGTTCCGCTTCGGAAAAAACATCCCTGCCGGGCAGGAGACGGGAGTCAAATTCCACGCCAAACAGATTAAACAAGGTGGGCAGAATGTCCAAGCTGGAGGTGGGAGAATCTATGACCACAGGTTCCCTATCCTCCAGACAGCCAGACCAAAGAATCAGACGGGAGTGGTCCTGCTGCAGATAGGTTTTCACAGGATATCCATACAACTCTGACAAAAGGGGCATATTTCCCACAGTGGACCCGGAATCCAGACCGTAGGGGAAATGGTCGGATGCAATGCAGATTACGGTGTCATCGGCAATGCCCTCTGACTCTAACAACTCCACCAGATAGGCAAGAGAATCTTCCAGTTCCAGATTGGCGGCAAAGTAGCTCCTGACATCCCGGGAATAGGGTAAATCCTTCACCCGGTCCCAGTGGCGGGCAACCATGGCGTGGAAATCGGGAGTGTAGTTGCTGTGCCCGCTGACGGTCATGTAGTACAGGTTAAAGGGTTGTTTGTCCAGAACCTGAGGCATGGTGGCGGTAAACATTTCATAGTCACTGGGGGGCCACTCGGGGCCGACATAGGCCTCCATTCCGTTGCCATAGCCCATAAAACCGTCAGAATAACCTAAGTTTTCGTGGGTGATATGCCGGTTATAGTATGTGTAGTCATTGTTGTGGTATGCTTTGCCGTAATAGCCCAAGCGGTCCAGCTGTGTGCCGATGGTATAGTAATTATAGTGCTTGGCGGTATTTTTCAGAGATTGTCCTCCATTGGTGGGGATCATACCAAAAATATTCAGGTATTCTCCGCCGGTAGTTCCGGCACCGGAGGGCTGGTAGTAGTCGGTAAACTGGAACCCTTTAGTTGCCAGACGGTACAGCGTAGGGGTGAGATCCTCCCGGATTGCTTCCGCGCAGAAAGCCTCCGCGGTAATAAAAATCAGGTTCTTTCCCGCAAAAAGACCGGTGTATTCGTTCTGCTTGGAGGGGGTCAGGGAACTTACATAGTCATTGAGCGCCTGTACTTGGGAGGGTGCGGATTCGTTAAGCTTATCAAAATCGATGTCCAGCTGATTGTAGCCGTATTCGATTACCGGCTGGGTGGGCTCGGTGACAGGCTCGGTTTCCTCAGGTGCCTGCTTGGTGGGCTGAATGGCAGGGGGAACGGTCTGCTCCGGTTGGGTAGGCTGCGTTGCCGGCTGGGTGGATTGAATTGCCGGCTCAGGGGATTCAAAGGAGTAGCCACTGTCAAAGAACTTGTTTTGCAGATCCAGACGCAGACCGGTCACCAAACCAAAACCGGACACAGCGGACTGAAAGTTATATTGGCCGTGATATACAGGTCCGTAAGCAGGGCTGGTCAAAATCAATACCAGAGCAAGCGCATAACAGCTTAGGGAAGTGAGAATGCTTGTAAGCCTGCTGGGCAAGGTTCCCGGTAGGGCGGGGAGCAGCTTCCGGGACAGGAAGGGATACACTAGTACCGGAATCAGAAGCAGCAGCACAATGACAATGCCGCCCTGATGAAACAGCAGCTGCATAAGTTCAGAGAAGTATCCGGTGAGGGCGTCACCGGCGCCGCCGGTCATAGTATTGATGTCGTAGAACTGCTTAAATTGCCGGAAGATCAGAAACTGGACGATGTATGCAAGGCTGGTAAGCAGCAGGAGAATCCCCGTGACAGCCCGGTTGACTCCGGACTTGGGCGTTAGAGAGGATAGCAGATATCCCAGAGAGCTGTAGGCAACGGACAGCAGCAGAATGTACACTGTGGCAGTGCTGGGCAACGCCCCTCCCGTAAACAGGCGGAACACCAGTTCCCAGTAGAGCAGCGCTGCCGGGAAAACCAACAGGGGTTTAAAAGATTGTTTCTTATTATGTGTCATAGTCTCACCCGGCTGTTTACAGCCATTGTCTTTATTGTGGCAGTTATAAAAATATTGTAGCACACCCGGCCCGGTACTGCAATGAAGGAAGCGAAAAAAAGGAAACGAAACAGTTCAGCCACCGGTGACCGGTGGCTGAAAGATTTATGGGGATGGTTATGCCTGAGGGTCCTCTCCCGGCTCCTGTCCGGCAGTGTTGCCAGATTTGCCGATAAAGCTCATCAGCTCGTCGCCGGTGATGGTCTCCTTTACCAGCAGGTATTCGGAGATCTCGTCCAGAAGTCCCCGGTTGTCCGTAAGGATTTGTTTGGTTTGCTGATAACACCGGTCCAAAAGCGTTTTGACCTCCCGGTCCACAGCGGCAGAGGTTTCCTGGGAGCAATCCAGATAGGTTTGCCCCTCCAGATACTGATTCCCTACATTGGCAGGCGCCATAAGACCGAGAGCGTCGCTCATGCCGTACAGGGACACCATGTTTCTGGCAAGGGAGGTAGCCCGCTGGATATCGTTGGAAGCGCCGGTGGTCTGTACACCAAACACCACTTCTTCCGCGGCTCTGCCGCCCACCAGAGTCCGCAGCTCGGTGTGCAGCTCCTGGCTGGTGTGGAGGAATTTTTCTTCCTCAGGCATTTGCATGGTGTAGCCCAGCGCGCCGGAGGTGTGGGGGACAATGGTGATTTTGGAGACTGGCTGGGAGTGCTTTTCCAGAGCGGCAACCAGAGCGTGACCCACCTCGTGGTAAGCAATAAGCCGTTTTTCCGTATCGGTAAGGACGGTGTTCTTCTTTTCTGTGCCCGCAATGACCACTTCAAAGGAAACCAGCAGGTCCTCCTGATTCACCGCTTTCCGGCCCTGACGAACAGCCCGCAGGGCTGCTTCGTTGACCAGATTGGCAAGATCCGCGCCTACCGCGCCGGCAGTTGCCTGAGCGATACGCTGCAGGTCGACATCTTCAGAGAGCTTAATTTTCCGGGTATGGACCTTTAGTGTATCCAGTCTGCCCTGAAGGTTAGGCCGGTCCACAATGATCCGCCGGTCAAAACGGCCGGGGCGGAGCAGCGCTTTATCCAGAATCTCGGGGCGGTTGGGGGCAGCAAGGCAGACAATACCCTTGGTGGAGTCGAAACCGTGGATCTCAGAGAGAAGCTGGTTCAGGGTCTGCTCCTGTTCGGAGTTGCTGCCGAAACGGGAATCCCGGGAACGGCCAACAGCGTCGATCTCATCGATGAAAATGATACAGGGAGCTACCTTGGCAGCCTGCTGGAACAGGTCACGGACACGGCTGGCGCCCATGCCCACAAACATTTCCACAAAGTCAGAACCGGAAATGGAGAAGAAGGGCACATCCGCCTCACCGGCCACAGCCTTGGCAAGGAGGGTCTTGCCGGTACCGGGAGAGCCTACCAGCAGCGCACCCTTGGGCAGCTTGGCACCGATTTCCGTATATTTCTGGGGATTATGCAGAAAATCAATGATTTCCTGCAGAGATTCCTTGGCCTCGTCCTGTCCGGCTACATCATGGAAGGTGATGCCGGTCTGCTTCTCCATGTAGACCTTGGCCCGGCTCTTGCCGAAGCCGCCCACCATGCCCTCACCGCTCATACGGCGGCTGAGCATGCTGGTCATAAAGAAGATAACGCCGAACATAATCACGTAGTACAGGATCAGCATGATGGTGGAGTTGTCCTCCACGATCTGTTGATAGACCTTTACCCCCATTTGGTCCAGTTCTCCTGCCAACGCCATGGCATCGCCGCCGGAGGGCAGACCGGTGAAGCAGGCTTTCTGCTCAGAGGCAGGCTTGGCTGCTTCCGTACGGGTCAGGTATACGATCCTGTCGTAGCGCAGTTCCACTTCCTGCAGGTTGTTGGCTGCTTTCTCCGCCAGAAAGTCAGAATAGGTGGTTTGACTATACTGACTGCGTGACACGGCGTTGAAAATAGTGCTGATCAAAATCACGATGGCCGCGGTAACTATAATGGTCAGCCATAGGTTTTTGGGTCGTTTTCCGTTGCCGCCTGGGCGGTTTTTGTCATTGTGGTTAGAATCCATAGGATTTCCTCCTGAAAAGGTGCTTATTTTTCATCATCATATCACATTTTCTTACTTACTGCAATGAATGATACCCGAAACACAGGTAAATTTTCTGTTAATTCCTGTAACAATCCGGGAAAATTATTGTTGAGAACAAAGCGTAAATCTGGTATAATACCCAATATAGTGTGGAAGTGTAACCTTTTCTACGGTTGGAAGGATGGAATGTAACTATGAGACCGGAAAGAGACAATCATTCAGAACGCAGAAATGACCGCGGCAGAGCCCAGCAGGAACTACAGCAGGAAAATGAAAACCAGCTGGAAGGCCGCAACGCTCTGACCGAAGCGCTGCGTAGCGGCAGAACCATTGACAAGGTGTTTATTGCCGCGGGAGATACAGACCGTGCGCTGCAGCACCTGGCGGCACAGGCCAAGGAGGCCGGCGCGGTGGTGGTAAGCGTGGACAGAAGAAAGCTGGATGCCATGTCCTTCACCCGTTCCCATCAGGGTGTGATTGCTTTGGCGGCGGCCAGGGAGTACGCCACCATCGATGATATCCTGCAGGAAGCGGCAGATAGGGGAGAGGCACCGCTGATTGTGATCTGTGATGAATTGGCTGACCCCCATAATCTGGGTGCCATTCTCCGCAGCGGTGAATGCGCGGGCGCCCATGGTGTGATCATTCCCAAACGGCGTAGCGTAGGACTGACCGCCACGGTGGCAAAGTCCTCTGCCGGTGCGGTGGAGTATATGAAGGTGGCAAAGGTGGGCAATATCAACAGCGCCATTGCCGAACTGAAGGAAAAAGGTGTTTGGATATTCGGCACAGCGGCGGAGGGCTCTATCCCCATGTATCAGGCAGACCTGACGGTACCAACCGCCATCGTGATTGGTTCCGAGGGTGAGGGTATGAGCCGCCTTGTGCAGAAAAACTGTGATGTGACGGTGCATATCCCTATGAGAGGCAGAATCACATCCCTGAACGCCTCTGCCGCCGCGTCTATTTTGCTGTATGAGGCTGTCCGTCAGCGTATTGGCAAATAAGGAGGTTTTCATGGAAGAAAAAGACCGCCAGACATTGGATCTGGAAGAAATTATGAAGGAATTCCACGAAGAACCGGATGAACAGCAGGAGGAAGTGGAACTTCCTGAGGATTTTCGGGAATTTTTGGAACTGAATGTAACGGAAAAGCAGCAGCCTGCTGAGGCGTTGGGGGATACCCAGCCGATTTCGGTTCAGGAAATCCGGGAGGCGGTGCAGGAACAGGTGACAGGGGACACCATCCGTCTGGATGCTATCCGGATCGATCCCAAGGATATTTCCGGTCCCAAGGAAGAAAACCAACTGCGGGAAGAGCAGACGGATACCCAGGCGGAGGCGTTTACCACCACTTGGGAGCCGGAATATGAGCAGCCTATGGGTGAGTATATTCCTCCCCAGCCTATTATTTTTCAGCCCCGTTCCCGTCTGAGGGAGTTAAAACGGAAGCTGGTGGCAGGTCCTGAGCGGAGATATTATGCCCTGTCTGAAAAAGGCGTGGGCAAACTTCAAATGGCCATGTTCCTGAGTGTGCTGACGGCACTTATATGCATAGGCGCTACGGTGATGGATGCTATGGGCATGGTGCAGCCGGAACGGCTGCGGCTGATGGTGTTTGGCCAGTTTTTGGGACTGCTGGTCTCTGCGCTGCTGGGCAGCTTCCAGATGATTGAGGGCTTGGCAGACCTGTTTAAGGGCCGTTTCAGCCCCAATACGCTGCTGGTAGTGACCTTTGTGGTCTGCTGTGCAGATGGTGTGTTCTGCCTGCAGCAGCAGCGGATTCCCTGCTGCGGCGCGTTCAGTTTGCAGGTGACCATGTCTTTATGGGGTGCCTATCATCGCCGCGTGACGGAAATGGGTCAGATGGACACCATGCGCAAAGCCACCCATCTGGATGGGATTGCCGCTGTTCCGGATTTCTACCAGGGCCGCAAAGGCTTGGTGCGGACAGAGGGTCAGGTGGAACATTTTATGGACCACTATGACAGGCCCACCAAACAGGAGAAGACCCTGTTCTGGTATTGCATGGCCGCTATGCTGGTTTCTGCCGGTATTGGCATTACCGCAGGCCTATATTACGGCCTGCATATGGGCATTCAGGCCGCGGCGGTTTCCCTGCTGGCGGCAATGCCCGCTACCATGTTTATTACCCTGACCCGCCCCTACGCTATTTTGGAGCGGCGGCTGCACAGGCTGGGAACGGTACTTTGCGGTTGGCAGGGCGTGGAAGCTCTGTGCGGCAAAGCAGTGGTTCCCTTGACCCATCAGGACCTTTACCCCGCAGGCACTGTGCGGATGAACGGTGTGAAATTTTTTGGCAGCCGGAATACAGATGATATTGTAGCCTACTGCGCGGCTATGGTGGCAGCCTGTGACAGCGGATTGGAGCCTATCTTTACCCAGGTGCTGGACAGCCGTAATGGAATCCACTACACTCCGGAGAATGTTGTTTGCTATGACGGAGGCGTTGGCGGTACGATTGACCAGGAAACCGTGCTGGTGGGCAGCATCAGTTTTATGAACCAGATGGGCATTGAAGTGCCTGAAAGCGGTAAAGTGAGCAACGCGGTGTATGTGGCCATTGAAGAGGAGTTCTGCGGCCTGTTTGCCCTGACCTACGAAAAGACCAAGGGCAGTACAGCAGGTATGTCCACTCTGTGCGCTTACCGCAGGCTTAACCCGGTGATTACCGGTGGGGATTTTATGCTGAGCCAGAGCTTTATCCGCTATAAATTTGGAGTGAATACCAAGCGTGTTCTGTTCCCGGAACCTGAAGTCCGGCAGGAACTGCAGCAGATACCTGCGCCGGAAGATGCCGTATCGGCACTGATGGTTACCAGTCAGGGTTTGGCACCTTTTGCCTATGGCATCACAGGTGCCAGAGCACTGCGTCTGGCGGGGCGGTTGGGTGTCATTGTCCATATGGCCGGAGGTATTCTGGGTATGGGCATGATGTTGGCACTGGTGCTGCTGGGAGCAATGCATATGCTCACACCGGTGAATGTGCTGGCATATCAACTGGTGTGGATGATACCGGGTTTTCTGCTTACCGAATGGACCCGTACAATTTGACACGTTCCCAAGAGCGGCTCTATTTCAGAGCCGCTTTTATATGGATGAAACCAATCTTCCTGAAGATAGTTCAGAGGGATGTATTCTATGAAAGCGTTTCTTCCGTTTTATGGATAAAATTTCCACAATACGGAAAAATCATTTGTAAAATTGACAAAATAAACGTTGAAATCCAGCCAAGGTTCGTGTATAATGTTTTTATTGCGGTGCTTTGCACCCTATCGTAAGCAAAGGAAGGACAAACCCTTCCCGAAAGGAGAATAAACATATAATGTACACAGCTAATTCTATTCGCAATATCTGTCTGCTGGGCCATAGCGGCGCAGGTAAGACGGCCCTGGCAGAGAGCTTGCTTTACATGACTGGCGCGATTGACCGTATGGGCAAGAACGCTGACGGCAACACCGTCTGCGACTACGATCCGGAAGAAATCCGCCGTAATATTTCTATCTCCACAGCACTGGTTCCCCTGGAATACAAGAAGGTGAAGATCAATGTGCTGGACACCCCGGGTGGCTTTGATTTTTCCGGCGCTGTTATGGAAGCCCTCCGCGCTGCTGACGCCGCTGTGATTGTTTGCTCCGCTAAGGACGGCATCACCGTTGGTTTTGAGAAGGCATGGAACTACTGTGAAGAGCGGAATATGCCCCGCTTCATTTACATCTCCAAGGTAGATGAGGAAAACTCCGACTACAATGCTACTCTGGAGGCTCTGCGTGAGCGCTACGGCAACAAGATCGCTCCCGTGGTAATTCCTATTTGGGATGGCAACAAGAAGGTTACCGGCATCATCGATGTGCTCAACAAGCGGGCATATGAGATGCAGAAGATGAAGAGAGTGGAGATTGCCGTCCCCGATGACAAGATGTCCGTGATCGAAGAGTTTACCGATGCTCTCAAAGAGGCCGTTGCTGAAACCGACGAGGAATTGATGGACCGCTTCTTTGAAGGCGATGACTTTACTTATGCGGAGATGGTCAAGGGTATGCACACAGGTGTTAAGGACTTGAGCATGTTCCCTGTACTGTGTGGCTCCGGCGTGACCTGCCTGGGCAGCCTGATGCTGATGGACCACATCATCGACCTGCTGCCTAACCCTGTAGAGGGCAACTATCATAAGGCTACCACTGCTGACGGCACCGTGGAAGAATTCGTTGTGTCCCCCGGCGGTGTCCCCTCTGCGTTTGTTTTCAAGACTGTGTCCGACCAGTACGGCAAGTACTCCTATGTAAAGGTGCTTTCTGGTGAGATCAATTCTGATACCACCCTGGTCAACGCCCGTACCGGCGAGACTGAGAAGCTGGGCCGTCTGTACGCAATGTGCGGCAAGAAGGCAAGCGAAGTCAAGTGCCTGACCTGTGGCGATATCGGTGCCATCGGCAAGATGGACAAGGTTAAGACCGGCGATACTCTGTGTGATCCCCGCAAGGTTGTCAACCTGAAGGGCATTCCCTATGCGGCACCCTGCTATTCCATGGCCATTGCCCCCAAGGTTAAGGGACAGGAAGAAAAGGTTGGTACCGGCCTGAACCGTCTGAATGACGAAGATCCCTCCTTCACCCTGGAAAACAACGCTGAGACCCATCAGTTGGTCATTTCCGGCGCAGGCGATCAGCATCTGGATGTTCTGGTTGCCAAGCTGAAGAGCCGTTTTGGCGTGGACGCAGTGCTGGCTCCGGCAAAGGTTGCCTACCGTGAGAAGATCAAGAAGAAGGTAGAGGCCCACGGCCGTCATAAGAAGCAGACCGGCGGCAGCGGCCAGTTTGGTGACGTTTGGGTTCGCTTTGAGCCCCAGGAAGAGCAGGATGAGCTGATCTTCGACGTGGCCGTTGTTGGCGGTGCTGTGCCCAAGAACTTCAATCCCGCGGTTGAAAAGGGTCTGCAGGAAGCTGTCCAGAGAGGCCCTCTGGCCGGTTATCCCATGGTTGGCCTGAAAGCCACCCTGTACGATGGCTCTTACCATCCCGTTGACTCCAACGAAATGGCATTTAAGCTGGCAGCTATCCTGTCCTTCAAGGAAGCTATGCCCAACGCGGCTCCCACTCTGCTGGAGCCTGTTATGTCCCTGCAGGTTACCATTCCCGATACCTACATGGGCGATGTGATTGGTGACCTGAATAAGCGCCGTGGCCGTGTTATGGGCATGAACCCCGCAGGCAATGGCAACACCATCGTTGAGGCAGAAGTTCCCCAGGCTGAGATGAGCAGCTACGCCATCGACCTGCGCGCTATGACCCAGGCCCGTGGTTCCTTCGCTATGGAATTTGTTCGCTATGAAGAAGTTCCCAAGGGCAACCAGGACAAGATCATTGCCGAGGCAAAGGAAGAAGAATAATCACTCCTACAAAAGCGGTGCGGTTTGGGCGGACTCACATAGGGATTTACACGGTTTTGAATGAATCTTTTCCACCACAGCGGCCCCCATCGCCCTTGAAATACACAAAGTATTTCTAGGGTCGCCGGTGACCACAGTGAAGAAAAATCTTCTATTCAAAACTGCAAAGCACTCCAAACCGAGAGATTTTTCCGCAAGACAAGATAAAATGCCACGGCAAGGCTGACGCCTGCCGTGGCATTTTGATGCGGTATTGGGGAAAAAGATCCGGTTTGGAGCGTATAAATCCCTATGTGAGGCCGCCCTTGTGCCGCTTCTTACTTGTTATGTCAAAATTGCCTTGTGGAATACTTTTTTACCCTTTCGGATCTTCATGCCGTCTTTCAGCATCTGTTCTGTAACACTGAAGAAGGGATCAGGAACTTTCTCATCGTTTACAAAGACACCGCCCTGCTGTACAAGACGCCGTGCCTCGCCATTGGATGCCGCCAGCTTGCAGGCAACCATCAAATTTAAAATGCCGAGCTTGCCATCACTGAGCATATCCGCAGCGATTTGTGTTGTGGGCATATTGGAGTCATCACCGCCCTGGGCAAACAGCGCCTTGGCAGAAGCCTGCGCTTTCAGTGCTTCCTCTTCCCCGTGGACCAGCTTGGTCAGTTCAAACGCCAGGATTTCCTTGGCCACATTCAGCTGGGCATCCTTCCAATCAGCCATTGCATCGATCTGCTCCAGGGGCAGGAATGTCAGCATGCGGATACACTTCATCACATCGGCATCCTCTACATTGCGCCAGTACTGGTAGAAGTCAAAGGGTGTCGTCTTATTGGGATCCAGCCAAACAGCGCCCTTGGCAGTCTTACCCATCTTCTTGCCCTCAGAGTTAAGCAGCAAGGTAATGGTCATAGCATGGGCGTCTTTACCCAGCTTGCGGCGAATCAGTTCTGTACCGCCCAACATGTTGCTCCACTGGTCGTTACCGCCAAACTGCATATTGCAGCCATAAGTCTTGTACAGGTAGTAAAAATCGTAAGACTGCATGGGCATGTAGTTAAATTCCAGGAAACTCAAACCCTTTTCCATACGCTGCTTAAAGCACTCAGCCCGGAGCATGTTGTTAACAGAGAAGCACCCGCCGATCTCACGGATAAAGTCGATATAATTCAGCTTCAGCAGCCAATCGGCGTTGTTTACCATCATGGCCTTGCCCTCGCCAAACTCAATAAAACGCTCCATCTGCTTTTTGAAGCAATCGCAGTTGTGCTGGATAGTCTCCTGCGTCATCATAGAGCGCATATCGGTACGGCCGGAGGGGCCCCCAATCATTGCGGTACCGCCGCCGATCAAAGCGATGGGCTTATTGCCCGCCATCTGCAGCCGCTTCATCAGGCACAGAGCCATAAAGTGGCCTACATGCAGGGAATCAGCGGTGGGATCAAAGCCAATATAGAATGTGGCCTTACCGTTATCGATCATGTTGCGGATTTCTTCTTCATTTGTTACCTGAGCGATCAAACCTCTGGCAACCAGTTCATCATACAGTTTCATTTACATTTCCTCCAAAATAAAAAGTCCCCTGTCCATTTCGGACAGAGGACGTAAAATACGTGGTACCACCTCTGGTTTAGTATTTTCTCTCGAAAATACCCTCGGCACGTCTAGCAACGTGCTTCGCTGTATCGGGCGAACCCGTCTGCGCCTACTAACCGTTCAGCACAGCCGCTCCGGGAGGTATTTGGGCACTGTTTCCCGCCGCCTCGCACCATCCGGCGGTTCTCTGGAGGAAATTGGGCGCTTACTTCATCCCATCTCTGCGTTATTTGAATGTATCCTAACAAAAAGTTTCCCTTTTGTCAAGTATCTGCAATCAGCATTTCTTCCGCGCTTTTCAGCGTCGTTTCCGTTATGTTGGTGCCGCCAATGATCCGGGCAAGCTCCTGCTTTCTGCCTTCACGATCAAGGGGTGTGACAGTAGTATAGGTACGTCCGCTCCGTTCCTCCTTGGCGATGAGAAGATGGTTATCTGCCAGCGCCGCCAGTTGTGGTAGATGGGTCACGCACAACACCTGTTTATTTTTAGACACACTCCGTAGCTTTTGGGCCACCTTCTGAGCAGCCCGACCTGAAACGCCGGTGTCAACCTCGTCAAAAATCAAGGTTGCCACCTGATCTTGCTCCGCAAGCACGTTCTTCATAGCAAGCATGATACGGGCCAATTCACCGCCGGAAGCTACCTTGCTCATGGGCTTAAGGGCTTCACCGGCATTGGCAGACATGTAAAAAGCCACAGCATCCGCGCCTGTTGACGTCAGTTCTGTTTCTGTAAATTCGCAGCTGAACTGAACTTTCGGCATATCCAGCTGAGCAAGCTCCGAGAGAATCCTCTTGGACAGCTCTATGGCAGCCGATTTTCTCTTATTTCGCAGTTTTCCCGCAGCCTCAAGCGACAGTTTTTCCGCTTTTTCCTGTTTCTGCTTCAAGTGTTTGATTGTATCATCGGCAAACTCAATTTCATCCAGTTCCTGACGGGCCTGTTCCAGATAATCAAGAATGTCCTGGCAGGTAGTGCCATATTTCCTGCGCAGCTTGTGGATCACGTCCAGACGGCTCTCAATCTGCTCCAGTTCGTCTGCGCTGTAGGAGAGGTCATCTCTGGCATCCCGCACCTCCTGCGCAGCATCCTGCACCTGATACATAAGATCTGCCACCCGCTCCCGCAGGGAGTCAAAGGCATCCGTATATCGGCTCAGTCTGGCCAGTTCCCGTTCCGCCTGAGATAGCAATGATGCCGCACCATCGGCTTCATCCCCACCGTACAGACACTCAACAGCCACATTCATACCGTCGCTGAGCTTCTCAGCATTTTGCAGGACCTTGCGCCGCTCCTCAAGGGCATCGTCTTCCCCTGCCGTCAGCTGCGCTTTGGATATTTCCTCGATCTGATACCGGAGGGTTTCCATCCGGCGGAGTTTCTCCCCTTCGTCCATTTGCAGCCGTTCGATCTCCTTGCTTATGATGGATAACTGCTGGTAAGCCTCCCCATAGAGCGCAAACTCCTGCTGGGTTTCTCCAAATGCGTCGAGAAAACGCAAGTGGTTTCCCTCGTCAAACAATGAGGCGGAATCGTGCTGACCGTGGATATTGATCAGCTGAACACCCAGTTTCCGCAGAATCGATACGCTCACTAGACTGCCGTTTACACGGCAGATGTTCTTACCGTCCAAATAGATTTCTCTGTGTATGACCGTTTCCGGATCGTATGTCACACCGTTTTCTTCAAACCATTCAAACTCCGGAACCCCCGTAAACACCGCGCGCACAGAAGCCTTCGTTGCGCCTGTGCGGATCATATCCCGGTAGGCCCGTTCTCCCAATATAGCGGAAATCGCATCAATCACGATGGACTTACCAGCGCCGGTCTCACCGGTCAAAACATGAAAGCCTGCATCGAATGCGATTTCTGCACATTCAATAACAGCAATATTTTCAATGTGCAACAGACTCAGCAAGCTCCGTCCCCCCCCTGTCAACCTAACAAGCTCTTGATCTCACCACAAAATGTAGCGGCCGCATTGGTGTCACGCATGATTACGATAACAGTATCGTCACCAGCCAAAGAACCCACCACTGTGCTTAGGTTCATGGCGTCAATGGCAGAACCCGCTGCTGAGGCCAGACCGGGAAGCGTCCGGACTACGATGATGTTCTGTGCGTAATCAAAACTGATCACGCACTCACGGAAAATGGTATTCAGTCTTGTGGAAAACGAACCGCTGACCTCGTTTACAGAGGTAGCATACCGGTAATTACCCAGGTTGGTCAGTTCTTTGACAATCCGAAGTTCTTTAATATCTCTTGAAATGGTAGCTTGCGTACCCCGGAAGCCCTCTTTCTGCAATTC
>JAZSRI010000126.1:0-5248 GCA_045538415.1 Faecousia sp.
CTCTGTGGGCCGTTATAAGTTCAACAAGAAGATGGATCTGTGGACCCGCCTGAGTGGTCAGGAGGTAGCAGAGCCCATTGCCGATCCCATGACCGGCGAGATTCTGGCCATGCCCGGTGACTTTATCACCCGCGCCCGCGCACAGGAACTGTCTGCCCGGGGTGCCTGTGAAGCTGTGGTCAAGATCGGCGACCAGAATGTGAAGATCTTCTCCAACTACATGGTGGATATGTCCCGGTTTGTGGACTTCGATCCCAGACAGTATGGTGTTAAGGAAAAGGTTCGTTTCTCCGTGCTGAAGGAAATGCTGGAGACTGTTGCCGCCGATGAGTGGGAAGATGCCATTGCTGAGCGGATTGATGACCTGCTCCCCAAGCATATCATCGTGGATGGTATCATGGCTTCCATCAACTACCTTAACTGCGTAGCTATGGGTATCGGTACTCCCGATGACATTGACCATCTGGGGAACCGCCGCCTGCGCTGCGTTGGTGAGCTGCTGCAGAACCAGTTCCGGATTGGCTTCTCCCGTCTGGACCGTGTCATCCGCGAGCGCATGACCGTGCAGGATCTGGATGCTGTCACTCCCCAGAGCCTGATCAATATCCGTCCTGTTACAGCGGTGATCAAGGAATTCTTTGGCTCCAGCCCCCTGTCTCAGTTCATGGATCAGAACAACCCTCTGGCGGAGCTTACCCATAAGAGAAGACTGTCTGCTCTGGGCCCCGGCGGTCTGAGCAGAGAGCGCGCATCCTTCGACGTGCGTGATATTCACTATACCCACTATGGCCGTATGTGCCCCATTGAGACTCCTGAAGGCCCCAACATCGGCCTGATTAACTATCTGGCTACCTTTGCCAAGATCAATGAGTACGGCTTTGTGGAAGCTCCCTACCGTAAGGTGGACAAGGCTACCGGCAAGGTCACGGACCATGTGGACTATATGACCGCAGATGTGGAAGACGACTTCTACATCGGTCAGGCCAACGAGCCTTTGGACGAGAACGGCTGTCTGGCAAATGCCCGTATTACCTGCCGTCACCGCAATGAGATCATTGAAGTGGATCGGGGCGTGATCGATTATATCGACGTATCCCCCAGAATGATGATCTCCATTGCTACTTCCTTTATTCCTTTCCTGCAGAACGACGACGCGAACCGTGCGCTGATGGGCGCGAACATGCAGCGTCAGGCAGTTCCTCTGCTGACCACTGAGCCCCCCATTGTTGCTACCGGTATTGAGCATGCCGCTGCTGTGGATTCTGAAGTTTGCCTGAAGGCTGCCGGCGACGGTGTGGTTACTGCTGTTTCCGCCGATGAGATCACCGTCAAGTATGACGACGGCAATGTAGAAAGCTACCGCCTGACCAAGTTTGCCCGTTCCAACGCAGGTACCTGCGTGAACCAGCGTCCCATCGTTGTGGTGGGTGAGCGTGTGTCTGCCCAGCAGATCATTGCGGACGGTCCTTCCTGCTCCGGTGGTGAGATCGCTCTGGGTAAGAACGTGCTGATCGGCTTCGTTACCTGGGAAGGCTACAACTACGAGGACGCTATCTTGCTGAACGAGCGCCTTGTCCGTGAGGATGTATTTACCTCTATCCACATTGAGGAGCACGAGACCGAGGCCCGGGATACCAAGCTGGGACCTGAGGAGATTACCCGTGACATTCCCAATGTTGGTGAGGATACCCTGAAGGATCTGGATGAGAACGGTATTATCCGCATCGGCGCGGAGGTTCATTCCGGCGACTATCTGGTTGGTAAGGTCACTCCCAAGGGCGAGACCGAACTGACCCCCGAGGAACGCCTGCTGCGGGCCATCTTCGGCGAAAAGGCTCGTGAAGTCCGTGATACCTCCCTGAAAGTCCCCCATGGTGAGAGCGGTATTGTTGTGGATGTCAAGGTATTCACCAAGGAGAATTCCGACGAACTGGCTCCCGGCGTGACCAAGTCCGTGTGTGTCTATATTGCCCAGAAGCGTAAGATCTCTGTTGGCGATAAGATGGCCGGCCGTCACGGTAACAAGGGCGTTGTTTCCCGTGTGCTTCCTGAAGAGGATATGCCCTTCCTGCCCGACGGTACTCCTCTGGATGTGGTTCTGAACCCCCTGGGCGTGCCTTCCCGTATGAACATCGGTCAGGTTCTGGAGGTCCATCTGGGCTACGCTGCCAGAGCTCTCGGCTGGAAGGTGGCAACACCTGTGTTTGACGGTGCCAACGAGAAGGATATCCGTGATACCCTGAAGCTGGCAGGTCTGCGTGAGGACGGCAAGACCATCCTTTATGATGGCCGCACCGGCGAACCCTTCGACAATCTGGTAACCGTTGGTTATCCCTATTACCTGAAGCTGCACCATCTGGTTGATGATAAGATCCATGCCCGTTCCACCGGTCCGTACGCACTGGTCACCCAGCAGCCTCTGGGCGGCAAGGCACAGTTCGGCGGACAGCGTTTCGGCGAAATGGAAGTTTGGGCCTTGGAGGCTTATGGCGCTGCGTATACCCTGCAGGAGATTCTGACCGTAAAGTCCGACGACGTGACCGGACGTGTCAAGACTTACGAAGCCATTGTCAAGGGCAGCAATATTCCCACCCCCGGCGTCCCCGAGTCCTTCAAGGTTCTGGTCAAGGAACTGCAGGCTCTGTGTCTGGATATCCGTGTGCTGGATGAAGCCGGCAACGAGATCGAACTGAAGGAAGACGATGACGAGGAAGAGCTGATGTACAATGCCGGCCCGGACACCGATCTTGTGGTGGACGCGGACGAGGTTCTGGACAACGGCTTCGTCATTGATGAGGGCAGCCCGGACGATATTATGGATGTATTTGGCAGCGCCGACGATGCCGACGATGCCGACGACTATGTAGATTAAGGAGGCGAAAGTATGGCAGATGCTACCTTTGAAGCCATTAAAATTGGCATTGCATCCCCGGACATGATCCGGCAGTGGTCCTATGGCGAAGTAAAAAAGCCGGAGACCATTAACTATCGCACCCTGAAACCGGAGCGGGACGGCTTGTACTGCGAAAAGATCTTTGGACCCACCAAGGACTGGGAGTGCCACTGCGGTAAGTATAAGAAGATCAAGTACAAGGGCAAGGTTTGTGACCGCTGCGGCGTAGAAGTTACCAAGGCAAAGGTTCGCCGTGAGCGCATGGGCCACATTGAACTGGCTGCCCCCTGCAGCCATATCTGGTACTTCAAGGGAATCCCCTCCCGGATGGGCTTGATTCTGGATATCAGCCCCAAGGTGCTGGAAAAGGTTCTGTATTTTGCGTCTTATATTGTCACCGATCCCGGCGACGCACCCCTGACTATGAATCAGGTGCTCTCCGAAAAGGAATACCGGGATATGCGTGAAAAATATGAGGACGACTTCAAGGCCGGTATGGGCGCTGAGGCAGTTAAGGAACTGCTGGAGCAGATCGACCTGGAGAAACTGTCCGAGCAGCTGCGTGAGGAACTGAAAACCGCGTCCTCCCAGAAAAAACTGCGCCTTGTAAAGCGTCTGGAAGTGGTGGAGGCGTTCCGTGAGTCCGGCAACAAGCCCAGCTGGATGGTCATGGATGTGCTGCCTGTGATTCCTCCCGATATCCGTCCCATGATTCAGTTGGATGGCGGCCGGTTTGCCACCTCCGACCTGAATGACCTGTATCGCCGGGTCATTAACCGTAACAACCGCCTGAAGCGGCTGATCCAGCTCCATGCCCCTGATATCATCATCCGCAATGAAAAGCGTATGCTGCAGGAGGCTGTGGACGCCCTGATCGACAATGGCCGCCGTGGCCGTGCGGTCACCGGTGCCAACAACCGTGCGCTGAAGTCCCTGTCCGACATGCTTAAGGGCAAGCAGGGCCGATTCCGTCAGAACCTGCTGGGTAAGCGTGTTGACTACTCCGGCCGTAGCGTTATCGTTGTCGGACCCGAGCTGAAGCTGTACCAGTGCGGTGTTCCCAAGGAAATGGCCATTGAGCTGTTCCGTCCCTTCGTTATGAAGAAGCTGGTTGCTGACGGTCTGGCTACCAACATCAAGTCCGCCAAGAAGATGATCGACAAGGGCAAGACCGAGGTTTGGGACGCTCTGGATGAGATTATCAAGGACCGCCCGGTTATGCTGAACCGTGCGCCCACTCTGCACCGTCTGGGTATTCAGGCCTTTGAGCCGATTCTGGTGGAAGGCCGCGCGCTGAAGCTGCACCCCCTGTGCTGTACCGCGTTTAACGCTGACTTTGACGGCGACCAGATGGCAATTCACGTACCTCTGAGTGCTGAGGCACAGGCCGAGGCCAGAATGCTGATGCTTTCTGCCAACAACTTGCTGCGTCCTCAGGACGGCAAGCCCGTCACCGTTCCTACCCAGGATATGATTCTGGGTGCCTACTACCTGACCTATACCAGACTGGGTAAGGCAGAGAAGGGCGCTGAGGAAGTGTTTGTTACCGATGCCGGTGAAACCTCTCTGCCCATGGGCCAGCTGGTGGATGCTGACCTGTTCCTGAAGGCTAATAAGCAGGCAGAAGCTGAGGGTAAGAAGCCCGCTCAGTTCCGTCCCAAGCTGAACTACTCCAGCGTGGACGAAGCCATCGCGGCCTATGCAGCGGGCGAGGTGGGTCTGCATGCTCCCATTCGTGTGCGCTATACCAAGGTTGTTGACGGCGTTCCCAGCAGTAAGATCATTGATGCTACCGTGGGTCGTTTGATCTACAATGAGCCCATTCCTCAGGATCTGGGCTTTGTGGACCGCAGCAATCCCGTCACTGCCTTCAATCTGGAAGTGGACTTCCTGGTTGGCAAGAAGCAGCTGGGTAAGATTATTGACAAGTGTATCCGCAAGCATGGTTTTACCATTGCTACGGAGATGCTGGACCGCATTAAGGCTCTGGGTTATAAGTACTCCACCAAGGGCGCTATCTCCGTGTCCATCGCGGATATGAAGGTTCCTGAAGTGAAGTATCAGCTGGTCAAAGCGGCCGAAAAGAAGGTCGTGGAGATCGAGCAGTTCTACCGTAAGGGCTATATCACTGAGGAAGAGCGCTACCGTCTGGTGGTACAGCAGTGGGAAAAGACCACTGAGGATGTCACCGGCGCCCTGAAGGGAAGCCTGGATGAGTTCAACCCCATCTATATGATGGCAGACTCCGGCGCCCGTGGTTCTATGGCGCAGATTCGTCAGCTGGCCGGTATGCGTGGCTTGATGGCAGATACCGCTGGCCGTACCATCGAGATTCCTGTTAAGGCAAACTTCCGT
>JAZSRI010000065.1:0-3526 GCA_045538415.1 Faecousia sp.
CTCCGTGCAGACCTGACCAATGAGAAGGTCCAGCAGTTTGCCAAGGAAGTTTTGGACCATATGCGTGAGCGCCTCTCCGACTACCAGGAGATGTATGGCGATCTGTACAATCTGGAAGCTACACCTGCTGAGTCCACCACCTACCGTTTCGCAAAGCATGATAAGGCACAGTATCCTGAGATCATTACTGCCAACGAGAACGGCACTCCCTACTACACCAACTCCTCCCATCTGCCTGTGGGCTACACCGAGGATATCTTCTCCGCTCTGGAGATTCAGGACGAGCTGCAGACCCGCTACACCTCCGGCACGGTTTTCCATGCGTTCCTGGGCGAAAAGCTGCCCGACTGGAAGGCTGCCGCTGATCTGGTCCGCAAGATCGCTGAGAACCACAAGCTGCCCTATTACACCATGAGCCCCACCTATTCTGTGTGCGCTGACCATGGTTACCTCACCGGCGAGCAGTATACCTGCCCCATCTGCGGTAAGGAAGCTGAGGTTTACAGCCGTATCACCGGTTACTACCGCCCTGTGAAGAACTGGAACGACGGCAAGAGCCAGGAGTTTAAGGACCGCCTGGTTTATAATGTGGGCAACTCCGTGCTGAAGGGTACTGTAAAGCAGGAGGAGTCTCCTGTCTGCGAAGAGCCCTGCCAGGCATCTCAGGAAGCAGCTGTGGAAGCGCCTGCAGGCAAGGCTGTCCTGTTCTCCCGGGTTACCTGCCCCAACTGCCGTGTGGCGGAAAACCTGCTGGCCAAGGCAGGCGTAGCCTATGAGAAGCTGATCGCTGACGAAAATGTGGATCTGTGCAAGGCCTACGGCGTCAAGGGCGCTCCCACGCTGGTGATCACAGATGGGGAGAACCACGTAAACTACTACTCTGTTCCCGAAATCAAGAAGTATCTGGCATCCCTGTAACAACCAAATGAAGGCCGGGCAAATGCCCGGCCTTTCTAAGGAGCGGGGCGAAATAAAGAATATCCCCGGGGTGTCCCCAAAGGACACCTCGTCTTATGGAGGAGAATGTATTATGCATGATATTATCATTGTTGGCGGCGGTCCTGCCGGTCTGACTGCGGCAATTTACGGCCTCCGTGCCGGAAAAACGGTGCTTGTGATTGAGAAAAACGGCTTTGGCGGTCAGATTGCCTATTCTCCCAAAGTGGAGAATATTCCCGGTACCATTTGCATCAGCGGCAGTGAATTCGCGGACAAGCTTACAGAGCAGGCCATGAATTTGGGCGCGGATGTGGAACTGGAAAATGTGGTCAGGGCAGAGTTTGATGGAGATGTGAAGCGGGTCTTTACGGAAGAGGGCAGCGTATTTGAGGGACGCACCGTGATTCTTGCGGTGGGTGTGAAGCACCGGATGCTTGGTCTGCCCGGTGAGCAGGAATTGATTGGCAACGGCATCTCCTTCTGCGCGGTGTGCGATGGAGCGTTCTACTCCGGTCAGAATGTGGCTATGGTGGGTGGCGGCAACTCCGCGCTGCAGGAGGCGCTGTTGCTGTCTGAGGTGTGCAAACAGGTGACTATCGTACAGAATCTGCCCTTCTTCACAGGCGAGAAGAAGCTGGCAGATGCGCTGGCTGCAAAGGACAATGTGAAGGTGCTGTTCAGCACCCTGGTTGCAGGCTATGTACAGCAGAACGGGCAGCTCACCGGTCTGCGGCTGCGTAGTGAAGCAGGGGAGGAGTCAGCCATTGAGGTGGACGGCGCTTTCCTGGCTGTTGGGTTAGTTCCGGAGAATGATATCTTTGCGGACTTTGCCCAGCTGGATGAACGGGGCTATTTTGCGGTTGCTGAAGATTGCTGCACTAAGACACCGGGTGTGTTTGTTGCCGGTGACTGCCGCAGTAAGGGGATTCGTCAGGTGACCACAGCTGCCGGGGACGGAGCCATTGCGGCTATGGCTGCCTGCCGGTATCTGGACTAAAGAAATAAAATCCCTTCGGAAAATCCGGAGGGATTTTTTGCGGAGAGAAGAAAACCCTGTAGGGAAAAATTTATGTTGTTAGTGCAATTCTCCTCAAAATGTGATAGTATATAGGAGGTAATGCTGTCTGCAGGTGTCATGGGTGTCTATAATATATTGTGTGAGACCGGCAAAAACAGGACAGCTGAGATACAATAAAAGGAGTATACATATGGAAACTTTGCTTCGCACCCATGCAGATAGGATTATTTCCGCCGCAATTAAGGCAGTGCAGCCGGATGAGGCGGTAAAGCGCGCCCTTTCCGGAAAGACCTTTCCCGGACGGGTGGTGCTGGTTGCTGCCGGTAAAGCCGCATGGCAAATGGCAAAAGCGGCTTGGGATTGTATGGGGGATAGAATTGACAGCGGTGTGGTAATTACCAAGTATGCCCATGTAATGGGCCCCATAGGGAATTTTTCATGCCGGGAGGCAGGCCATCCGGTGCCGGATGAAAATTCCTTCCGGGCCACCCGGGAAGCGCTGGCGTTGACAGCGGAACTGAAGCAGGAGGATACTGTGTTGTTTCTGTTGTCTGGCGGTGGCAGTGCCCTGTTTGAAAATCCTTTGGTCAGCGGGGAGGAATTACAGGATATCACCGGGCAGCTGCTGGCAAGCGGCGCGGACATTGTGCAGATGAATACCGTCCGCAAACGTCTATCAGCGGTCAAGGGCGGCAGGTTTGCCCAGCACTGCGCTCCGGCACAGGTGTTGACCGTGGTTCTTTCAGATATTCTGGGAGATCCCTTAGATATGATTGCCTCCGGCCCTGCCTGTGAGGACAGCAGTACCTGCGATCAGGCACAGGCTATCGCGGAGCAGTACAAGCTGCGATTGTCTGCAAGAGCAGAGCAGTTGCTCCGGGAAGAGACACCCAAAAGTCTTTCCAATGTAACCACTTATATCAACGGCTCTGTGCGGGAGCTGTGTGCCGCGGCACAAAAGGTTTGTCAGCAGTTGGGGTATGAGACGGTGCTGCTTACCGACCAGCTTTGCTGTCAGGCAAAGGAAGCGGGCAGCTTTCTGGCGTCTGTGCTGAAAACCCATGATGGTTCCGGCAAGAACCTGGCCTTTTTGGCAGGCGGAGAAACGGTGGTGAAGCTGACCGGAACGGGCAAAGGGGGAAGAAATCAGGAACTGGCACTGGCTGCTGCCCCCGGAATCCGGGATTTAGCAGGTGCTGCGGTGTTCAGCGTGGGCAGTGACGGTACGGATGGCCCTACGGATGCCGCTGGTGGCTATGTGGATTATAAGACTGCCGGGAGGCTTCAGGCCGCCGGCGTGGATATTTATCAGGTGCTCTCCAACAACGATGCCTACCATGCCCTGCAGCTATGTGATGGGCTGGTGGTGACCGGCCCTACCGGGACAAATGTCAACGACGTGGCGGTTGCGTTACTACGCTCCAAGGCATAAGAAAATCCCCGGTTCGTCCGGGGATTTCAGTATTCTTTCAGCATTGTGTTGTATACTGGGTGTATACATTCTATTTAAGGAAAGAAGGCTGGAATATGAAGCGAATGATCCTGCTGTTGCTGGCTTGCTTATTGTTG
>JAZSRI010000111.1:0-4338 GCA_045538415.1 Faecousia sp.
CGAGCACCCGCCCGAGGGGCGCCTCTTATGGAGTCGCTGTGGCAGCGGCCGGTGTCCAACGCAGCCGCACCGTCGGCAAGGCGCACACCGGGCACCGCAACAGGAAAACTGGTTGGCGCGGCGACTCATGTTCTGGTCAACGACCCCACCACCGGCTACGGAATATTTATTGAGAATATGTTAGATGCTGCGGCATAAACGTAGGGACACCCCTCCCGGGGTGTCCGCAAAAAGCACCGCAACAAGAACGGACACTCCAGAGGGGTGTCCCTACAAAATAAATCAACGAGGAGAATCACCATGGATTTTTACAAAGTACCCATCGGATTTGGCATGGCACTGGCTCAGAATACCGCCGCTATGAACCGCTATACCCACATGACCGAACAGGAAAAACAGGACATTCTGAACAAAGCCCACAATGTCCGCTCCGAGCGGGAAATGCACGACCTGGTGGCAAGTCTTGCCCGTCCTGCAATGTAATAACATGGGCGTTCCGGAAGCCGGAAAAGGAACCCCCCGGCAACGCGTGGTTTTCTTTATACAAAAATAACCCACAGGAAACCTGTGGGGTATTGTCTGTTATTCGGGAATCTCAGAGCCTGTGTATGGATCCTCCGTCAACGACAGCAGTTCAAAAATAGCCTCACCCAGGGAGCCCGCCATGATGATACCGTTGAGCTGGCGGAACTTCATCCAAAGATCGCGCGCGGGATCGTCTAAACACTCCAGAATAGCTTCTTTTTCAAACAGCGTACACTGGGCTTTTTGGATCAGCATGTCGATACGCTGGCGCACATCGCCGTTATCCGTGAGCAGGGATTCGCCGCTGACGGTAACGGTTACTTCAGAGGACGTGGCAGCTGCCACTGTGACCCACAGGGTATTGGTAGCCTGCTCCCACCGACTTTGCGTCTGCACAGGCTTACCGTCCACCAGAACATCTGCAACAATGCTGCTGTGGAAGCCTCGCAGACCAATTCGCCAGGTCCTTTCTTCCGGGATCAGGGCAGTATCGCCCTGAGCGCTATGGATCGTAAACACAGGTGCATCGTTCCATTGCAGCTCCATGCCGGTTTCCGCAAAGGCACCGTTGGCATAAGCATTTCCATCACCGGCATCCTCATACAGACAGAAGCTGTTGCTGCTGCCAGGGAACACCAGAACTGTCATATCTCTGCAATTGGAAAGCTTGTTGTCTTGGGCGGAATAATTTGCCATAGGGACAATCGCACCGGACTTGGAAAATACAGGCATTTCCGAGGTTGCGCGGTTGACCCGGAGCTTTCTGCTTCGGCGGCTGGCATAGGCAAGACCTGTGAAGAAATCAAACCAATACCCCTTGGGAAGCCACGCATCTGCCACACCCATATCGGTCTTGGGATCGCTTTTTTGGGTGATGGGCACAGCAATCAGTTGACTGCCAAACCAGAATTGATTGGGCACTTCATAAGCACCGCTGCACTTGGGATGGCTGTAGTACATAGGCTGCACCAAAGGCAGCAGCTCTTTGTGGTTGCGATAGTTCATGGTGTATATGTAAGGGAACAGGTTATGTCGCAAACGTAGCCACCTGCCTGCCTGTCGATTGATCTCCGGTGCGTACAACCACGGCTCCTTGCGCAAATAGTTGCTGCGAGTGCTGTGCAGTCGGTTGATCGGGGAAAATACACCCAGCTGCAGCCAGCGAAGATACAGCTGATCGTCACGGTTGCCGCAAAAATGGCCGCCGATATCATGACTCCACCAACTGTAGCCCACATTGGATGCCTTCGCTGTGAATTCCGGCTGAAAATCCAATGAACGCCAGGTAGTATGGGTGTCGCCGGAGAAGCCTACTGGATAGCGGTGGCTGCCGGGTCCAGAATACCGGGAAAAGAACATAGGACGCTTGCCGGTCCTGGAAATATCCAGAATGTGCAAATGATTCAGAATCCAAAGCGGATGCATCCGCTCCCGCTGGTCCTGATATTCACCAGGCTGGTTAGGCTCGTGGATCCACCAATAGCTCATTCCCTGCTGCCAATCCATCCACCAGAAGTCCACGCCATTCTCCTCATAGGGATGATGCAGAATGTCGAAGTACTTCTCCATAAACTCCTGGGAAAGCACATTCAGTGGAATGTGCTGCTTGCTTGCAGGATCAACGCCGCAGGCAATTGCCATTTGCGAATACATAGCTTCGTGGGGGCGAATACCTTGTACCGGATGGAGATTCAGTGCTGTTTTCAGGTTTCGCTTGTGCAGCTCCTTCAAAAATTGCTTATAGTCGGGAAACAGCTCTGTGTTCCATGTGTAGCCTGTCCAGCCGCCTTGCAGCTTGGGATTTTCCGGCTGCATTTCCTCCGGAATCTCCGTGATATGCCAATCCGTATCCACGACTCCCACAGAAAACGGAATATTCTCTTCCCGGAACCTGTCCATCAGATCCAGATATTCCTGCTGGGTGTAGGAATGATATCGGCTCCACCAGTTGCCCAGTGCATAGGCAGGCAGCAGTGGCGGTGCGCCTGTCAGACGGTACAGAGCCTGTACCGCACCGATATAATGAAAACCGTAGCCAAAGAAATAGCAGTCGGTGCTTCCGGGGGTCCGTACCCCAACATCCCCATCGGCCTCCAGCAACATGGATTTGCTGTCGTCCAGAACAGAAAAACCATTTCGGGAAATCACGCCTCTGTCAACCGGGAAGCGTCCATCCACTCTATCCAAAGTCTCGGCCGTACCACCCAGATCTTCAAAGTCCTCACCAAAGTACCAGACAGATGCCGGCTCTGTCAGAAGCTTCACAGAAAGAGTATCCGCTGCAAAGGCATTCCCAAGCCTGTACTGCAGCTGCAATGCTTCAGTCCGGACTGTCAAAATGCCGTTCTCAATTTTCTGTGTGAAGGCACAGAGGGGGAAATCTCTGTAAAATGCCATCTGGCTGGCCCGATCCTCAAAGCAGCCGTCCGGCGCATATTCCAGGCGCAGAAGATTGGGTGTCAGCACTGTCACCCGGCAATTGCCGGCGATCACGCAGTTTTCCGGCAATGCCGCCGGGCGTACTTCCCACAAAAACCGTTCCATAGGATGACCTCCATTTTGTATAAGTCTTGATATTTTCATTATATTATGTTAAAATAAGATAACAAGGCTAAATATTAACTATTTTATGCCTTATATTAAGGTTCAGGAGGCTGCTATGACACAAGCTCGCCGCGAAACCGTAAAGCGGGGAACACCGGATCTGCCGCTTGCCTGCTACAATTTTCACTTTACAGGCCCCCGGAAAACCATTGCCAATACCCATTGGCACCCGGAGCAGGAGATCCTGTATGTCAAAACGGGCTCTATTGAGGTTTTGATCGGCAAGAATACCTTCGTCATACATGAAAAAGAGATCTGTTTTGTGCCGCCCAACGCATTGCATAGCGTGATCACCGATTCTCCCAATACGGCATATTATGCTCTTGTATTTTCCTATGAGCTACTTACCTTGCCGGATTCCCACTTTTTCCAGATCAGCATAACAGAGCCGCTGAAAAGCGGACAGCGTGCCTTTCCTGCCGTCTTAGAAAGTGGAGATCCCCATTTCTCAGCGGCAGCAGCGGCATTAGATGAGATCTGTCTTTGCCCAAAGGAGGCGCCGAACTATAAGTTTGTGATCTTTCGCGCACTCATCGCACTATACTCTGCCATGCAGGATGCCCTTGCTCCGGTGGATACCATGGAAAACGCCATCGACAACCGGGCGGTAAAGACCTGTCTTGACTATATGCAAACCCATTACGCACAGAAGATCACATTGGAGCAGTTGGCACATTTGGTACATCTGCATCCCAATTACCTGTGCAAGCTCTTTAAGACATATACCGGCCAAACCGCCTTTCAGCAGCTGACACGGATCCGTCTGGAAAATGCTGCCGGACTCCTGGAAAAAAGCGGATGTTCCGTTTCCCAGGCAGCCAATCTGTGCGGTTTTGAAAGTGTCAGCTTCTTTTCAAGAAAGTTCAAACAGATCATGGGCTGTATACCAAAGCAATATGGCAAAAAGCCTACGTGAAAAGATTATCGATTTTCATAAAAGTTTGTGCTATACTTGACACGCTCGTGTCCGGCTCACCGATTGTACAGGACGGGGAGCGATGCGACCGCCGCCGGGGGCGGAGTAAGGGAGCTGAGCGATGTGCGCCAGCAGGCGCCATGCAAGCGAGCAACCGCCCGAAGGGCGGCTCTTATCGAGTCGCTGTGGCAGCGGTCGGTGTGCAACGCAGCCGCACCCTCGGCAAGGCGCACACCGGGCACCGCAACAAGAAAACTGGTTGGCGCTGCGACTCATGTGCTTGTGAACAATCC
>JAZSRI010000050.1:0-4232 GCA_045538415.1 Faecousia sp.
GCAGCTTCCCTTCCTCCATCAGCGCCACAGAGGCGGCTTTGGCGGAGGTTTCAAAGGCTAAAATCAGCAAGGTCTTTTCCTCCCTCAATGGTGATGTGCCGGGAATCCTCTCCCGTTTTGCGGATATGGACCCGGACAGCGTCCTCCATGGCCTCCTCCACATTCTCGCTCCATTCCACGGCGCAAACGCCGCCCCGCTGGAGGTAGTCCTCCCAGCCAATGTCCCAAAGATCCTCCGCACTGCTCAGGCGGTACATATCAAAATGGAACAGAGGCATCCGCCCGGACAGGTACTCATTGACAATGGTATAAGTAGGGCTGGTCACAGGCTCTGTCGCCCCAAGTCCCCGGGCCAGTCCCCGGGTGAAGGCGGTTTTGCCCGCGCCCAAGTCCCCGGTATAAGCAACAATGTCCCCGGGCTTCAGTACCGCTCCCAGCGCCTGCCCCAGAGTTTCCGTTTCCCGGGGGGAATTGGTTGTGAATTGCATGGTGTTACCTCTCCTGTCACGCTGATAAAACCGCCCTTACTGGGCGTTTTTCAGTTTTTCTGCCTGGTCTGCCGTAGCCAGAGCATCAATCAGCTCCTCCAGACCGCCGTCCATAATCTGGTCAATCTTATAAAGAGTCAGGCCGATTCTATGGTCTGTCACACGTCCCTGAGGGAAGTTATAGGTGCGGATACGCTCATTGCGCATGCCCGTACCCACCTGGCTGCGGCGCATACCCGTTACCTGAGAATCCAGCTTCTCCTGCTCAATCTCATACAGCTTGGAGGCCAGCATACGCATACATTTTTCCCGGTTCTGCTGCTGGCTGCGTTCCTCCTGGCAGGCCACCACAATGCCCCTGGGCTTGTGAATCAGACGGACAGCGGAGCTGGTCTTGTTCACGTGCTGTCCTCCGGCACCGGAGGCACGATAGACCTGCATTTCAATATCCTCCTGCCGCAGCTGCACGTCCACTTCCTCCATCTCCGGCAGCACCGCTACCGTGGCCGTGGAGGTGTGGACACGTCCGCCGGACTCTGTTTCCGGCACACGCTGGACCCGGTGGACACCGGACTCATATTTCAGCCGGGAGTAGGCGCCCCGTCCGTTGATGACGAAGTCCGCCTCCTTCACACCTCCCAGCTCCGTTTCGTTGTAGTTGGCCAGTTCCACAGACCAGCCCTTCTGGGCGGCGTACATGCTGTACATACGAAACAGGCTGTGGGCAAACAGCGCGCTCTCCTCGCCGCCTACACCGCCCCGGATCTCCACAATGACGCTTCGTTCATCGTTGGGGTCTTTGGGAAGCAGCAAAAGCTGCAGCTGCTTGTATAAATCTTCCCTTGCCTGCTTGGCCTCCTGTAAGGTCTGCTGGCAAAGCTCTTTCATTTCAGGGTCAGACATCAGCTCCTGGGCATCGTCCATATCCTGCTCCGCCTGCCGGTAGGCCTGATAAGCCTCCACAATAGGGGCAAGTTCATTCTGCTCCCGCAAAATGGCTGCCGCCTTCTTGGGGTCAGCATAAAAGTCCGGCTGCTCCGACCGGGCGCACAATTCTTCATAACGGTTGGCTACCGCCGCAAGTTTTTCCAGCATACTTTCGCTCCTAAGTTCCAGATACTTCCTATTATACTCACATTTGCTCCAAAGTAAAGAGATTGAGTATACAGCTTGCCCTGTCTGTAAGGGTTTGTGTATTGCGCAGGCGCTCCGCACCCTCCTTACTGATACGGTACACATGGGGAGTCATATTCAGAAGGTTCTGCACCTGCTGCCCCTCCACTGTGAATGTAAAGCTGACCGGCAGGCTCTTTACCAGACGGAAACCCTCCAGCGCCGGAGCTGTCTCTTTCTCCTTGCGGTGCAGTTGGGGATAAATAATGCTTTTCAGTCCCAACAAATGGTCCCCCGCGGCGATTACCTGTATATACTGCCCACCGGGGCGGAGCACCCGGGCAAATTCCTTTTCCATGGTCAGGGAAAACAGGCTGGTCACCAGACCCACACTGCCGTCCGCCACAGGAATATGGGCAGCGGATGCGCACAGCCATGTGTAATTTTTGTGCCGCCCGGCGGCATAGCGCACCGCGTCTTTGGAGATATCAAAGCCAATCAGCTCTGCTCCCAGAGCCTGGGCCAGCCGGGTGCTGTAATAGCCCTCGCCGCAGCCCACATCCAGAATGGGGCCGGCGCAGCCATGCTCCGCCGCCAGTGCGCATAAAGCGTCCGCTATAGGCTCATAAGAACCACCCTCCAGAAACGCCCGGCGCCCCGCCACCTGCTGGGCTGTGTCCCCGGGATTGAGAGAACGTTTTTGCTGCACCGGCAGCAGGTTTACATAACCCTGACGGGCGATATCAAAGCTGTGGCCATGGCCGCAGCGGTAACAGGTATCCTCTTTGGCCAGGTTCTCCCGGCAAATGGGGCAAATCAGCTGCATAGTCATCCCTCCAGCGTATATCATACCCTATTTTGGCTCTGCCGTCAAATTTTCACAGAGTTGTGGAAAAGTTTTATGGTAACTTAATACTTTTTTAAAAATTATCCACTTATATTTTTCATAATTCAGATTTATGATTAAGGTACAAAGTTTCAATAACATCTTTTTCATTTTCCTTTCCTCTTTTCTTGTTGCAAAAGCCGCAGGTTTACCTGCGGCTTTTGCACGTCTTTTTCTGCCTAAAACACCGGGCGCTTGGTAGTCAGCGGAGAAAGGAAATTCATACCACACCATTTAAAACGACGCAGAGAGAACTTCTCCCTGCGTCGTTTTTTATTACGCCATTGTAAAGGTCTCATCCCCCTGGCGGTGGATGGTTCTTTCATAGCAAACCTTCATAGCATCCATCAGATACAGCGCATCCTTCACGCCGGCTGTTTCATAGCAGGAGTGCATAGCCAGCTGGGGCAGGCCAATGTCCACAGTGGGCACGGATACGTGGCAGAGGGAAATGTTGCCCAGTGTAGAGCCGCCGGGCATATCCGCCCGGTTGCAGTAGGTCTGCACCGGAACTTCTGCCTTATCACAAATCTTGCGGAACAGAGCGGCGGAAACGCCGTCGGTGGTATAGCGCTGGTTGGCATTGAATTTCAGCACCACACCCCCGTTGACCACAGGCGCGTTGCTCCCGTCGGCATATTCCGGATGATTGGGATGGATAGCATGGGCATTGTCTGCCGAAACCATGAAGGAGCTGGTCAGCATGGTGGGCAGATCCCAGTCCATAGCGTCACAAATCCGGCTAAGCAGGCTTTGCAGCAGGTCGGAGCCTGCGCCCTGCAAAGAGGAAGACCCTACCTCCTCACTGTCGAACACGCACAGCACCGGTACGCTCTGCGCCGGCTCTGCCGATAAAAAGCCCTGGGTGCAGCACCAGGCGCACTCCAGATCGTCCAGCGCCGGGGCGGACAGGTATTCTTCCTCCAAGCCCCACACAGAAGCCTTTTGCCGCACATACAGGTAAAGGTCATGTCCCAGAACCTTGCCGCCTGCGGCCTCCTGCAGCAGGGAATCCCATTTGTCCTTGCTCTCGGCCGCTCCTGCCAGAGGCAGGGTATCCACCGCCGGATTGAAGGCGTAGCCGTCATTGGCCTTGCGGTTCATGTGGATAGCCACATTGGGAATCAGCAGCAGATCCCGGTCCACATCCACCAAGGTGCCGCGGACGCCGTCCGGCGTCTCCACCACCGCTCTGCCTGCCACGGGCAAGGGCCTGTCCAGCCAGGGGGCAGTCAGCATGCCGCCGTATTTCTCCGTGGCAATGCGGGTATATTTGCCCGCAAGCACCGGATTTTCCTTGATTTTGAAGGTGGGGCGGCAAGAGTGGCTGGCACTCAGGACAAAGCCGCTGGGCTTCCCCTCCGGGATGCGGAAGGCCATAATAGCGCTGCCACTGCGGGTCATATAGTACTTGCCGCCGGGCTTTAATGTCCAGCGCTCACTCTCCCGCAGGCAGGTATATCCCGCGTTTTCCAGTTCCCGGCTCAGGGCAGCCACTGCGTGGAACACGCTGTGGGCGCTGTCCAGAAAGGCGCAAAGTCTTTCGATTTTCTTATCCATATTATTCCTCCACCAGCTGGCAGAACAGGTCAATCTGCTCCGCGATGGTCTGCAGGGCATCCCGCCAGAACTGCTTGTCCGTCAGGTCAATGCCAGCCACCTTGGCGGTATCCTCGGCGGTAGCCACTGTGGTTGTGTAAAGCAGCTTATTGTACTTGGGAATGAAGTCCTTACCCTCTTTTTCG
>JAZSRI010000033.1:0-5468 GCA_045538415.1 Faecousia sp.
TGTCGTTTTCCGCGGCACCCAGAACGATGTCGATACCCTCAAAGGCCTCCTCACAGGCCAGTTCGATCTTCACATCCTCGCCACGGAACTTCAGGGTCTTGCCCGCACTTCTGGCGCTGGCCAGAGGCACCAGCTTGCCAACAGGGAAGTTGCGTTCCTCCAGCAGATGGATCATTTCCTGTCCTACGGCACCGGTGGCACCCAAAACGGCTACGGTATAAGTTTTCATGTTTTCTTACCTCCTAAAAGTAGTGCAGAGCATGGTCGGCGCTCTGTGGATTGGTTTATTTTACAAAGCTGTTGTACAGTACCCGGATGGCCTGGGCAAAGTCCTTGTTATCTACGCCGAAGATGATATTCAGCTCATCCGGCCCCTGATTAATCATGCGGATGTTGATGTCTGCTTCGCCCAAAGCGGCAAATATTTTGCCGGATACACCGGGGCGGAAAGCCATCCGGTGACCTACAGCGGCAACAACGGCGATATTGTCCAGCACATCCAGCTGCTCCGGCTCCACTTCCTGCTGGATATCAGCCAGGATGTTATAAAGATGAGGGGCAATGGTGGCGGTGGGAACCACTAAAGACACATTGTCAATGCCGTTGGGCACAAAGTCTACGGAGATACCGTAGCGCTCCAGAACGCTGAGGACTTTCCGCAAAACCCCAACCTGACTGGTCATGCCCCGTTTGAACATAGTCAAAATAGAGAAGTCCTTTTTGCCTGTGATGCCGGTGATAACCCGGTGGGGATCTGCCTGTGTTTCGAAATTCTCCCGGATGATGGTGCCGGGATCGTTAGGGGCGTTGGTGTTGCGGATATTCAGAGGGATGTTCTTTTCCCGCACGGGGAAGATAGTACCCTCATGGAGCACCTGAGCGCCGGCGTAACTAAGCTCCCGGAGTTCATCGTAGGTCATCTCGGGAATGGACTGGGGATTTTCCACGATTCTGGGGTCGGCCATAAGAATGCCGGACACATCTGTCCAGTTTTCGTATATATCCGCGTCCAGCGCGGCTGCGGCCAGAGAACCGGTGATATCGCTGCCGCCCCGGGAGAAGGTACGGATAGAGCCGCCGGGCATGGTGCCGTAGAAGCCGGGAATGACGATGCCCTTTCCCTTGACCATGGAACGCAGGGCGGCATAGCTGGTGTCTTTATCCACCGAGCCGTCCATGTTGAAATTGATCCAGTCGGCGGCATCTACAAACTCAAAATCCAGATACGCGGCCATGAGGCGGGCTGCAAAATATTCACCCCGGCTGGCCAGTTCGTCCTGAGATACCTGCTTTTTGTCCAGACGTTCTTTCAGCAGGGTAAATTCTGTTTCCAGATCCACATTAAGCTTCAGTTCGTCCCGGATCTCCAAGTACCGGCTGGTAATCATTTGGAAAATAGGGTCACAGGGCACACCGTACTGGGTGTGGGCGTGACACAGATACAAAAGATCTGTGAGCTTATGATCCTCACTGAACCGTTTGCCGGCGGCGGAAACCACTACCACCCGGCGCTCCGGATCGGCAAGGATAATGTCCCGCACCTTGCGGAACTGGCCGGCGTCTGCCATGGAGGAGCCGCCGAATTTGGTAACTTTCAGCATAGAGTCCTGTCGTCCTCTCTTATTTGGAATGGATTTACGCAGGCATAGCGGCGATAAACGCGTCGGGGTGGTTGGCAAGCCACTGGTGTATAGCCTCCACACTGACGGGCTTTGTGATCACAGCTTCATCCCATGTGGCGAGGGTATTTTCTTCCAGCCATGCATCGGTTGCGCCGCTGACATAGTAGGACAGCTCCTCGTCGTTTTCAGCAGCTACCTTGCCGCCGTACACGCTGTAGAAGCCTTTCCCTGCCAGAACGTCCGCACAGTCCTGCACAACATTATATGCGGTAGGATAACGGCCTGCGCCCTGACCAAAGAAACTCATCCTGCCGGATGCGGAGCCGATAAAGGTAATCAGATTGTAATTGGCGGGGACAGCGGACTCCGGCTCGCCCACAGAAACCAGGGTGGGCTGCACATAGGCGGAAATCTTGCCGTCGGAGTATTTTCCGGTGGAAATCAGCTTGCACACAAGACCGTGGGAAGTGAAGTTTTCCACATCCTTTGCTTTAATGTGGCTGATACCGGCGGCGGGAACAGTCTCAGGAACCAGGCTGACACCGAAGGCGATGTTGGAAGACAGAATCACCTTGTGCCATGTGTCGATGCCCTCCACGTCGGTGGTGGGGTTGGCTTCCGCGTAACCCAGAGCCTGCGCCCGAGACAGGGCCTCGCCGTAGCCCAGACCCAGACGGGTCATGGAGTCAAGAATATAGTTGCAGGTGCCGTTCATGATGCCGCCCACCTGAACCAGCTGCTGCATGCGGCGGGCCCGCTCCAGCCCGCTGAGCCAACCGATACCGCCGCCAACAGCAGCGGTGCAGCGGAACAGCAGACCCTTTTCCAGCGCCAGAGGAATCAGCTGGTCATAGAAAGTGGCAACCAGCGCCTTGTTGGAAGTAACGATGTTCTTGCCTGCTTCCATGGCGGCACGGACAAACTCATAAGCCGGATGCAGACCGCCCATGGCTTCCACCACGGTGTCGATGGTTTCATCGTTCACAATATCCAGATAGTTCTTTGTGACCACTGCGTCGGGCAGTGTAATGTCCTCCAGACACAGGACCTTTGTCACCTGCATATCATCCCGGGGCTGTGTCAGATCATACACGCCTTTGCCAACAACACCAAAACCAAGCAGACCGATTTTCATCCTTATTTCCTCCTCTTTTTCTACCTCTTGAGGGCAAATGTTTACCACAGGAAAACACTTGCTTTTTAATGCATTTCAGTATATCATATAGAAGTTCAAATTGCAATAGTGCCAAAAAGAACAAGTATTTGCCCTAAACGGCGCTTATTTTGTGCAGTTGGTAAAAATAAAGTTGTAGAAAATTCCCCGGAGGTTCTTATGTTCTATCATTCTACCCGTAATCATGCTCAAAAGGTGGACAGCGCACAGGCGGTCCTTGCCGGCCTTGCTCCCGACGGCGGTCTTTATGTGCCGGAAAAACTGCCCCAGTTGGATGTGGAGGCCTGCCTCAAGCAGGATACTATGACCATGGCAGCCCGGATTATCGGCGCTATGCTGCCGGATATTCCCAATATGGAAACACTGGTGAAAAACGCTTATACCGGCAAGTTCCAGAGTCAGGAGCTGACTCCTACTGTGGATACGGGGAAATTCACCGTCTTGGAGCTGTTCCGCGGCCCTACCTCCGCTTTTAAGGATGTGGCGCTGTGCATGCTTCCCCAGCTGCTCACCGCCGCAAAGACCCTCAAGGGTATGCAGGAGGATATTTTGATCCTGACGGCCACCTCCGGCGATACAGGCAAGGCCGCACTGGCAGGCTTTGCGGATGTGCCCGGTGTGAAGATTTGTGTGTTCTACCCTCACGGGGGTGTGTCCAGTGTGCAGCGGGCGCAGATGGTGACCCAGGAGGGCAGCAATGTGGCGGTATGCGCCGTGAAGGGCAATTTTGACGATGCCCAGACCGGCGTGAAGAATATCTTTGCCGCGGCGGTGGATGGCAAGCTGCCCGGAGGGAACGGAGCTCGGCTGTCCTCTGCCAACTCTATCAACATTGGCCGTCTGGCACCCCAGATAATTTACTATTTCAAGGCATACAGTGACCTGCTGGCAAGAAAGCAGATTAAAATGGGGGACAAGGTGAATTTCTGCGTCCCCACCGGAAACTTCGGCGATATCCTTGCGGGCTGGCTGGCAAAGCAGCTGGGTCTGCCTGTGGGCAAGCTGGTGTGCGCGTCCAATGCCAATAATGTACTTACCGATTTTATCCGCACCGGTACCTATGACCGCCGCCGCCCCCTGCATAAGACGGTTTCTCCCTCTATGGACATTCTGGTGTCCTCCAACCTGGAGCGGCTGCTGTATTTCCTGTCCGGAGATACCGCACTGGTGGCAGAACTGATGAGAAAGCTGAATACAGAGGGCTTCTACACCGTTCCCGAGGCTTTGAATCAGGAGATTGCCAGCCAGTTCTGGGCGGGCTGCTGCGATGACGCAGGCGCAAAGCAGACCATCCAAAAGGTGTTCCGCCAGCAGGGCTATCTGTGCGATACCCACACGGCTACCGGCTGGGCGGTGGCGGAAGATTATGTAAACCAAACGGGCGACAACGCGCCTATGGTGGTGCTGTCTACCGCTTCGGCCTATAAGTTCCCTGCGGCAGTGCTGGCATCCATTGCCCAGCCCGAGTGTGAGGATGAGTTCTGCCAGATGGAGCAGCTGGAACGTATTTCCGGAAGTCCCATTCCCAGTAATCTTGCGGGCCTGCGGCAGAAAAAGGAGCTGCACACAGCTGTCATTGAGAAGGAGGACATGCTGTCCTTTGTGATGGGCCTGTAACCAAAAAACGCAGAACCTGCAATCTTTGAAAAAACGCAAAAAGTGGTCAAAACCGGGGAAAAAGATGAAAAAAGCTCTTGACTTTTGGTGGCCCCTTTGCTAGAATAGACAAGCCGCATTGAAGAGGCTTAAGTTGGCATGCCCAAAATGCCCGCCTTTAGAGCGAGACTACACAATTAAAAGTAGGTGAAAAAGAAATGAAAGCAGTTATCGTGACTGGTGGCAAGCAGTACACTGTCTCCGAGGGTGATGTCCTGTACATCGAGAAGCTGGAGGTAGAAGCTGAGGCTACTGTAAAGTTCGAAAAGGTTCTGGCAGTGCTGGACGGTGAGAACTCCAAGATCGGCGCTCCCCTGGTTGAGGGTGCTTCCGTGGAGGCTAAGGCTCTGAAGAACGGCAAGGCTAAGAAGATTACCGTCTTCCGTTACAAGGCTAAGAAGAACGAGAAGAAGAAGATGGGTCATCGTCAGCCCTACACCAAGGTGGAAATCACCAAGATCGCACTGTAATTTATGATTAGATGCGAGTTTTCTATGCAGGACGGCAGAATCAACGGATTCTGTGTGTCCGGCCACAGCGGCTATGAGGAAGCCGGCAAGGATATTGTCTGCGCTGCCGTTTCCGCTGTTGTGACCATGGCTGAGGCCACCGTCAATGATGTGTGCGGTGCGAAAGCTAAGGTCCGAGTCAGAGATGACGAAGCAAAGATCACTCTGACACTCCCCGTTTCCTGCGATGAGGAGGAATCCGTACAGGCAGTGCTTGCCGGTATGATGCTCACTTTTTGCAGCATGCGGGATGATTATCCTGATTATATCGAAGTTTTGGAGGTGTAACACCATGCTGAAGATTGGTATTCAGTACTTCGCTCACCACAAGGGCGGCGGTTCTACCAAGAACGGTCGTGATTCCGAGGCAAAGCGTCTGGGCGTTAAGCGTGCTGACGGTCAGTTCGTTCTGGCTGGCAACATTCTGGTTCGCCAGAGAGGCACTCACATCCATCCCGGTGTCAATGTCGGTATCGGCAGTGATGACACTCTGTTCGCTCTGGTCGA
>JAZSRI010000070.1:0-8695 GCA_045538415.1 Faecousia sp.
TAAGGGCCGCCGTTTCCTGACCATCTTCAATAATGAGGGCAACCAGCGCTCCTCTGCTATGGGCGATGTGATCCTCCAGAAGGCAGACCGCCGTGTGAAGTTTACGCTGAATGTCCCCGGTGAACTGAAGGTGTTCAAGAACTGCATGACCGATCCCGCTATGGTGAAGGCAGATGAATACACCTACTATGCCACCGTTCCCGCTGCGGATTTCCTGATTTTAGAGTTTTAATAGCTGAACCACTTTGCAAGGGCAGCTGAAAATCTTGACAGTGTAAAATGCAGATTCTGGAGGCTGGAACGGAGCAAAACAGTTGGTTCCCAGGATTCCAGAAAGTCACTTGCCTGTTTTCCAGAAAAAACAAGTGGAAAATAACCAAAAATATCGTATAATTAGCATAGAAACATAGAAATCTTCGGCCAAATGCCCGCATTGATTGCCTCCGTGCCGGTGTTTGGCCGAAGATATACAGAAAGGCTGGTGTGGGGCGTGAAATCCGCAAGGATCCGGGATAACTGTACCATTTTGCTGGTGGATGATGAGGAGTTTTCCAGAAAACTTCTGGAAAACAGACTGCGCAAGCTTCCTTATGCCACTGTCATAGGCTTCCCCAATGGCCTGAGTGCCAAGAAATATCTGCTGGAGCACGTAGCAGACATCGTGATCACAGATATTCGGATGCCCTTTATGGATGGCCTGGAGCTGGTTGGCTTTATCAGCGGATTTTGCCCTGATTGCCAGAGCGTGATCATCAGCGGCTATGGGGAATTTGAATACGCTAAGCGGGCGATCCAGTATGGCGTAAAGGATTACCTTCTCAAACCTGTACAGCTGCAGAATTTGGAGAATATTGTGGAAGCCTGCAGACAGCAGGTATTACAAAATCGGATCGCGCAAGTGACAAAGCAATACAATGCGCACAAAAATCTGGAGCAAAAACTTGACAACTTCCTGAAGGGAAATGCGCAAACAAAGGAAATTGAAGAACTGGAGCAATTGCTGACCCACGGAGGAACGGTGATTGGTCTGCGGTCCGATTCAGACAGCAAAGAACATGCGGAGCAGTTGGGTATACAGTATAAGAATCTTATGGGGGGAGCACTGCAGACCTACACGATTCTGTCCTTGGGGAGAAAAAAAGGTGAGTACAGATACCTGATCCTACCCACAGACAGTGAGAACCACCGTAGCTTGACGGCGGTCCCGGAATATTTGAATAGGATATTGACGGAGCCTGTTGATTGGGTACAACCTGTTTTTGTGGAAACGCTGCAGCAGCTGTTGGTGTTAGATCCGCCATCTTCCTTGGACGAGAGCAATGTTGTCATTGATCGGGCATGCCAGTTTATCCAGGCGCATTTGGGAGAACCAATTTCCAGAAACGAGGTGGCAGAGCATGTGTACCTGTCCTCTTCCCATTTTGGCCACCTGTTCAAGCAGGTCATGGGAATGGGGTATAACGCATATCTGACCCAAATGCGCATTGAGCAGGCGAAGAAAATGCTCCGAAAGAATATGTTGGTGGCAGAGGTTGCGGCAGCAGTGGGTTACCGGGACGCAAAGTATTTCAGCGAGATTTTTTATCAAAAAACCGGTTGTGTTCCATCAGAATATAAGTATCAGTTTACAGACGAAGATAACGGACAGGATGATGAGACTTGACAAAAGTGTACATTAAAGAAAAACGTTTCCTGAAGAATTTTATCATCATTTTGCTGATTTTATTGGTGATCGCTGCGGCCGTTGTGAGCGTTGTATACCGCATGTCCATCAATGCCCTTGAAAATGAAATCCATAACATGTACCAGAGTACCACCGATGAGCTGCGTGACAAGATGGAAGATGCAATCGCGCAGACGAATTACACGGGAAGCCGGCTGCTGCTGGACAGCAAGGTGCAGCTGTACTACACCCACATCGCTCCGGATTATCTGGTGGATGGGTATTATGGGCTGATAGACGGGAAACTCAAAAGCCACGCAACCTCCTATATTGATACCATCATCCTATACTCGCCAAAATATGACCGGATGATGACCAGTCAGCAGCCAGAGAAAACTTATAGCATGGAAGCTGCTGCCGAGCAAGGGCCTGCGGTGGACATTACCTGGCTGAAGGAGGTAATGGCGCTGGAAGCGAAGAAGACCTCCGTAGTGGTGCGCGCCAGAAATGATAGATGGCCTTATTATCTGTCGGTTATGAAAAACTGGAGAACTACAAGTTTGGACGGTTATGTGGTGCTGAATATCAATTTAGTAAAGTTTCACGATTACCTGATTGCTGGCAGAAGTGACACCATGAAGATATTCCTGGTGGATAGGAATCAGCAAGTGATCCTTGAGGAAGACAAGGAATCCCTGTTTAAGCCTGTTTCCCAAGTGGAAATTTTGGAACCCTACAGACCGGGGGAATCTTTTACTAAGCTTTGCTCCGATGAGGGACACAATTATATGTACGCACAGGCCTATTCCGAAAAATATGGATTGACGTTCGTTACCTACACTTTGGTGGATGATTATTATTCCCAGATTTCTACTACCCAGCGAAATTTGATTCTGGCACTGTGCCTTTCGGTTCTGGTGGCGGTGTCTCTGGCCAGCATTTACAGCATCAAATTGGTAAAACCCCTGCAGGACATCCAGCGGCTGCTGTCCAGTCCCGCTGTGGTGGAGGAAAATAAAGGCCAATACGATGAAAATATTCGGGATATCGCGGATCAGATTATCAGCCACTTGCAGACCAACAGTACCCTGCGACGGGAACTGGACTCCAGATTAGACCTGTTGAAAGATACCCAAATGCTGGCGCTGCAAGCCCAGATCAATCCCCATTTCCTGTTCAATACCCTCAACGCCATCAGCCTGACGGTGGAAAGTGACTGCGGAAATGCCCATCCGGGTGTGCTGATGCTCAATGAGCTGTCTTACGTGCTGCGGTATTCTCTGTCCGACAGCGGTAATGTATCCATATGGGAAGAATTGGAGTTTGTGAAAAAATATCTAACCATCATGGAATACCGTCATGGAGATCTGAATATCACCATCGACGTCGATGAGAGCCTTTACAACTGTGCCATACCAAAACTGGTACTGCAGCCTATGGTAGAAAACTCTATCCAGCACGGCCTGGCCAAATTGACAGATGGCAGAAAAGGTGCGCTGACTCTCAGTATTACGAAACGCCTGCACAAATACCCCGATGGGGTGGAGTGTCCCTCTGTATGGTTGGAGATAAAGGATAACGGTGTGGGCATAGGGCAGGAACAGCTGGAGAAACTACGGAAACGGATCGGTGACTACAGCGGCATATCCCGTGAGCATATCGGCCTGTCCAACGTTTCTCATAGGTTCTATCTAATGTTCCATAATGAGCAGCAGGTACAGGTAGACAGTGTGGAAGGTGAGGGAACCTGCATTCGGGTGATATTCCCTATGAAAAAGCTAGAGGATACTGAACTGGTGCAGACCACTTTTTTGTAAAACGTTCCACTGGCTCATTCTTGACATTCTTGTCATGTATGTTAAAATTTTATCATACGAAACACCACGTAGGAGGATATAAACATGAAAGCAAAAGAGATCAACTACACCCCTCAAACGATCATGAAGAACGGTTTTCCCAAGGTTAAAAAGCTGGGTGCTATCGGCCCTAACGGAGAGATGACACCCTTCGTATGGAAGGGCAAGCTGATGCGCCTGGAGCTGATAGATCCGGGCAACGGCACAGACAACACCATATTCCGGTGTGCCGGTATCCGGGATGTGGAAAGCGGCAAATTCCTTTCCACACTGGCCAGTGACAGTTACTTTCACTCCGCCTACGTGGAGGATGATACCGCATATGTGCTGGGCGTGGATATGAAAGACCGGGGTACAATCCGTATCTATGAGAGCCAGGACCTTATTAACTGGACAAACCGGGTTCTGCTGTCCAACCCCGGTTGGGTGTATTACAACACCGGCCTTACCAAGGGTCCTGACGGCTATGTATTGTTGCTGGAGGCCAGCCATCCCAAGGAGTATGTGGGAGAATTTCCCTTCACCCATTTCTTCGCCACCTCTCCCGACCTGAAAGAGTGGACCTTCATGGACTATGATCTGGGTTACTCCAAGGACCGTTACATGGGTGGCCCGTGGCTGAAGTACTCCGAGGGTTACTACTATATGTTCGCCTGCGCTGAACTGCCCTGCGAGCGTTACACCAACTATCTTTACCGTACCAAGGACTTCACCCAGTGGGAGGTAGGTTATTACAACCCCATCCTCATGCCCGATGAAGATGACCGGCTGATCTCCCCCAATGCCCATGAGGATCTGACCCCGGAGCTGAAAGAGCAGATCAAGACCGGTTTCCTCTCCAGCAATTCCGATCCTGACATGTGCGATTGGAATGGTAAGATGTACCTAAATTATCTGGTTGGCAACCAGCATGGATTCTACTACATGGCAGAGGCTGAGTACGATGGCACCGTGGCAGAATTTTTGAAGCGTAATTTTGAATAATGCGCACTCCGACCGGTATTCCTGCCGTTCTTCTCCAACAGCAATTTAAATAGGTATCATTTTAGGGGCTGTCGCAAAGCAACAGCCCCTAATCTTTTTTATCTTAAGTATCGACCACTCAGAATGAACAATATTAACCTAACAGATACTCCAAAAACAGCAATGTCATCTGGAGGTTAGGTGCGTTGCCGACAATACCCAGATAGATAGGATCATTTTCCAGCAGGTACACAGAATCAAACTCCTCATGGCCAGAAACATGAATACCTACGGGTATGGGATTCTCCATAGCATCCGGGTCCAGTGGATCAGGGAAATCGATGGCTGTGTCTATGCCGTTGAGCGTAGCTTCTGCCAATTCCTGCCGGTAAACATCATCTATGTAGAAAATCCTGCCATCCAATGCTTCCAACTGCTCTGGGGTCAGAATACCACGCAGGTCGCCAAAATAATCGCTTGTTTGGTAGCATAGCCCGGTAAAAACCTCCAGCGGAGCGGCAATGAAGTCGGTTTGCCCTGCGGCAACGGTTGCAACCAGCCGCTGCTGGATAGCCATGCTTGCTTCGCCCAGGTCACTGTTCAGTGACATGTTTGTGATAAATTCCGCCTCACATTCCTCTGTATTTATCTGCGCGTAGTCAGAGAAAGAGGAAAACACCTCAGGCTGATCCATCAGCGTGTAGCTTTCCAGCAGATAGCCGGACAGGACGATGTCCTTCTGGGAACTAATGGCTACAACAGTGTAGACAATGGAAACAATGACCAGCACAATGGCAATTGCCCACCATTTGTAATAGTCCAGGAAGTATTCCCACATTTCCTGGGCGGACTTGCCTTCCATTTTCTTTTTCTCTTGGGCAAAAAACTGCTTGATGCTTGCGATGATTATCTTCATAGGTTCACTTCCTTATGTACTGGGGAGGAAAGGTTAAGCCTGCTGGACATCCTGGCTGGCAGGTTCCCTGGCTGCCTCCTCTAGATGTTCAAAAATGGGCCGGATAAGCCATGCCTGTAGGAATACCAAAACACTGATACCCACAAACAGCCAGAAGGGGACAGTGTTGAAAAACGTTGCCAAATCTACCACAGCGAGAATCGCAGGCGCCAGCAGAACCAGAGCCATGGCCAAAATTCTGGGCCAGTGGGATAGGGACAGAAACAGGGCGTTGCGGAAATGCTCTTTTAGTTTGTTTTCGTACCGCACGATTAGGCCAAAGCAGCAGGCTACCACACCACAGACAAGCAGGCTCATAATGCCCAGTGCTATGAACAATACAGTGGTGAGGATACCGCTGGTAAATAGATACGCAAAGAAAAAGTCAGCAGCCAGAAATACCGTTGCCAGAAGAAAGAAAATCCAGAGACCGGTTGCCTGACGAAAATTTTCCCACATGGTAAAGAAGTAGGTCCGCAGAACAGGCTGACGGTTATCCGTCACGATGTTCTGCATAACCTTCTGGTGGCCGGCGAAGGCCGCGCCCACGGTAATAATGGGAATACAGCACAGAACAGTCAAAATGTTGGTGATGACAAAATCTGCCAAAGCTTCCATCAAGCGGACAAACGGACCGTCGTAACGGAAAATATTTTTCATAAAAGCAGCCTCCAACCTTGGTTCGGGGATTTCAAGATATCCCAAGTCTATGGTTTCTATTATACTGAAAATTGCTTTTTTTGCAATAATTCTTTGTAAACAGTTTGAAAACAAAGAAAAAGGAGGAAAGAAAAAAACATTGCAATATGAGGAAAAAGAAATATAATAGTATCAATAAGAATCAACGAAAGGAGCGGAAAACATGGAAAACACCAATATACCGGTTTTAAACGAGAATGATTTCTTCCGCCCCGGATGCGGCGTGCATATCCAACGTTCCAGTGAGTGCATGGAATATGTGGGCGTTCTTCATAAGCACACCTTCGTAGAGATTGTCTACATTATCTCTGGCAGGGCAAAGCATGTTTTGGGGGATAACACCTACTGGGTGCAAAAAGGGGATGTGGTGGTTATCAATCCCAATGAAGCCCACGCGTTTTTGGAGGATAAGGACTATTCTGAGCGTTTTCTTGCCTATGACCTGATGTTTACCCCGGATTTTATAGACAGGCAGTGTTTGCAGGGGGATGATTTCTCTGCACTGGCGGATTCGTTCCTGTTTCTGTCCCTGTTTCCGGAGGATGATGCCATTTCCTCTAAACTTTACCTGATTCCCCGGTGCAGCTATGACCTGTATTCCATGTTAGATAAGATCCATTTTGAGTATGACCGCATGGATATAGGTTACTTAAACCTGATCCGCATTTATGTGGCGGAGATCATTATTCTGCTGCTGCGCAGGATCCATGAACTGGAACAAAGCTCCCTCACCGCCAGCCAGAAGGCGTTGGTGAAGGAAGTGATGGGCTATATCCAGGATAACTACAATATTCCCATCCGTACCAGTGAGATAGCCTCCAATCTGTTCTTCAACAGAAATTATATTTCCAAGCTGTTCCGAAAAGAAACGGGGCGCTCCATCCATGAGTTCGTCAGGGAAATCCGTATGCACGAGGCTCGCAAGCTTCTGTCTACTACCCGTATACCGGTGGCTGAGATTGCGGCAAAGTGTGGATTCCGGGATTTAAAAACCTTCTATCAATTTTTCAAAAAGTACACCGGTGTTACCCCAAAAAACTACCGGGACAGCGTGTCTCCCAAAGAGGAATAAGTGAGCTTGTACCTTCTGTGATGAACTCAAACCATATGTACTTCACCCACAGGAAAAAGACGGTGAAGATTCCCGGGGGACAGAGGATTTTTGTAAACACATAAATAGTATAAAAAGCACGGAATATCTCTGCCCGGCAGGCCGGGTGGAGAAATTCCGTGCTTTTTATGGCTTTATGGTGCTTGTGCATATGCTTACGAAACAAAAATACGAAACTTTTTCGAAGCTGTTGACGGGGTTCGGAGACAAAAGTATAATGCAGTTAGGTGATAGAAATGACAATGAAAGATTTAGCCAAGCTTGCAGGAGTATCGGTGGCCACTGTGTCCAAGGCCTTTCGGGGCGGAGAGGACATCAGCCAGCAAACCAGGGAGCGTATTTTTAAAATTGCCAGAGAGTACGGCTGCTATGGTAAATTCCACAAGGGGAAATACCATAAAAAAGTAATCGTGGTGATATGTCCTGAAATGGCCAGCAGTTATTATACCCGGTTTGTGGAGGTGCTGCGGGGGCTGATCGAACAGGCGCAGTATATCCCTGTGATTTCCGCGGATGGTTTTAATGAAGAGAAACAGCGGGAACTTATTGAATACTACGCCTCCTATATGGGTGTAGATGGTATTATCGTGTTTGGACTGAAGTCGGAACTGAAAAAGGGGTATGATACGCCCATCGTTTCTTTGTTTCATAGCGATGACAGTTCCGTAGATTTTGTAGGTGTTAATTTCAGACAGGCAATGATGGACGCGTTAAAGGTCCTTGTTGACTATGGGCATGAGCATATCGGCTTTGTAGGAGAGCCTCTGGCATCGGTGAAAGCCAACTGTTTCAAAAGCGCATTGCAGAAACTGGGCAAGGATTCATCCCACGTAGTGGTCAGTCAGAAACGGTTTGAAAAAGCAGGAGAGGATGGGGTGAAGCAGCTCTTTACGGAAGATCAACAGATAACAGCGCTGGTCTGCGCCTATGATTACATTGCCTTCGGCGCGATCAAGCAACTCAAACGTCAGGGCTTGCGGGTGCCGGAGGACGTGTCTGTCATCGGTATGGATAACATCAGTATCAGCCAGTATACAGAAACTACCCTTTCCTCCATCGGCGGAAGCCCGGAGGAGGTGTGCTGTATCGCCTGGGATTTGCTGCAGAAGAAACTAAAAAATCCCTACTATACCAGTAAGCAGAACATTGTCCTCAGGGAGAACTTAATCCTGCGGGAGAGTGTAGCCAGAAATAAGAAAAATCCCCGCACTGAACAAACAGAAGAAAACAGCGGGGAAATTTATAATATGCAACGGTAAGGAGATTACACAGATGAGTCAATTAAAAATTGGTTGGGCAGAAGAGGAATTTGTGCTGACAAAGCCGGTCTCTTTGGTGGGCCAATTTGCTGAGCGCATTTCCCAGTATGTGGAGAAACCTGTCACAGCCACGGCGTTGGCAGTGGATTCCGGTGAGGATCAGATGGTGCTGTGCAGCGTGGATCTGGT
>JAZSRI010000144.1:0-2896 GCA_045538415.1 Faecousia sp.
ATAGCCAGCATGGTATTGAACAGGCTGATGCCGTCCGCGCCTGCGTCCTCACAGGCCGTGGCGATGGACACAATGTCCGTCACATTGGGAGAGAGCTTTACGATCACCGGCTTTGTGGTCACTTTCTTCACAGCAGCTGTAACTTCAGCCGCAGCCTTGGAATCGGTGCCAAAGCTCATACCACCGCCGTGGACATTGGGGCAGCTCACATTCACTTCCAACCAGCCCACCTGCTCTTCCCTGTCCAGTATCTGGCAGGTATAGGCATAGTCCGGCACGGAAAATCCGCTGACATTTGCCATCACAGGCTTGTGGAAACATTCTTTCAGCTTGGGCAGTTCCTGGGACACCACCTTTTCCACACCCGGATTCTGCAGACCCACAGCATTGATCATGCCGGCGGTACACTCCGCGATTCTGGGGGTGGGATTGCCAAAGCGGGGGTCCTTAGTAGTACCCTTGAAAGAGAAAGTTCCCAGGCAATTGATATCGTAAAGTTTGGCATATTCGTAGCCGTAGCCAAAGGTACCGGAGGCGGGAATCACCGGGTTATCAAGCTGGATACCGCAAAGGTTCACACTTAATCTTCCCATAGTATTTCCTCCTTCATCATCACAGGACCTTCCTTGCAGATCCGCTTATAGCCGGTGATGGTCTTGCAGGAGCAGCCCATGCAGGCACCAAAACCGCAGCCCATGCGCTTTTCAAAGCTCATCTGGCCGGAAGTTTTGGAAGTTTTGTACACAGCTTTCAGCATAGGCTCAGGGCCGCATGTGTAGAAATGGGTATAGTCCATGTCTTTCAGCACATCTGTTACAAAGCCTTTTACGCCGTAAGAGCCGTCCACAGTGGTGACGGTAACCTCCGCGCCCAGTTCCCGGAATGCCTGTTCATAGAACACTTCACCTGCGGTGTTGAAGCCAAGGATCGCCTTAACTTCTTTCCCCTGAGCGACCAGCCGCTTGGCAAGCAGGTACATGGGGGGTACGCCCACACCGCCGCCCAGCAGCACAGGCTTATCACCGGACAGCGTAAGGTCGTAACCATTGCCCAGCCCGGTGAGCACATCCAGCTTTTCCCCCGGGAGCATTGCGGACATTTTTTCCGTACCCTTGCCCACCACCTTATAGATGATGGTCACAGTATCTTCGCTTAGGTCGCACACCGAGATGGGGCGGCGCAGGTACAGCCCGTCCAGCTGAATATTTACAAACTGGCCGGCAGCGGTAATTGCGGATACATCGCCCTTTAGGACCATTTTATAAACACAGTCTGTCAGGGCGGTATTTTCTATAATTTCAAAAATCCCCTGTTTCATAGCCCCTCCTTAAGAATCGATTGTAGAAATGGTAAGGGTGGTCTCCTCCAACACGTCCAGCAAGACCTTCACAGTGTCCAGCGCGGTAAACAGGGATACATTATGCTCTGTGGCAATCTGGCGGATCTGGATACCGTCATTTGCATCGGATGCGGGATCCTTGGTGTTGATCACATAGGCGATATGACCCTGACGGAGGGCGTTGGGGATTTCGTCGCTGCCATCACTGATCTTACCCAGTGCATGGGTGCGGATACCATGGGCTTTCAAGTATTTCGCTGTACCGGTAGTGGCCTCAATGTTAAAGCCCAGCTGATAGAACCGGCGGATGAGAGGCAGTGCCTCCTCCTTGTCCCGGTCAGCAATGGTGGCAAGGACTGGACCGTAATTCTGCAGGTGCATACCCGATGCCTGAAGAGCCTTGTAGAGAGCTCTGGTCATGGTCCGGTCGTAGCCAATGGCCTCGCCGGTGGACTTCATTTCCGGAGACAGATAGGCATCCAGACCACGGATCTTATTGAAGGAGAACACAGGAGCTTTCACATACCAACGTTCCTTCTCCGCAGGATAGATATCAAAGATTCCCTGTTCCTTCAGGGACTTGCCAAGAATTACTTCCGTGGCAATATCTGCCAGAGAGTAGCCGGTAGCCTTGGACAGGAAAGGAACGGTACGGGAGGAGCGGGGGTTCACCTCAATGATAAAGACGTTGTCATCCTTATCCACAATAAACTGGATGGTAAACAGACCCACAATACCAATACCCATGCCCAGTTTCTTGGCGTTCTGCAGGATAATGCCCTTCACCTTATTGGAGATTGAGAAGGTGGGATAGACACTGACAGAGTCACCGGAGTGGACACCGGTACGCTCCACCAGTTCCATAATACCGGGTACAAACACGTCCCGGCTATCGCAGATGGCGTCAATCTCCACCTCGCGGCCCTCGATATACTTGTCCACAAGCACAGGCTTGTCCTCATCAATCTCAACAGCCGTCTTTAAATAATGGCGGAGCTGATCCTCATTGGCGACAATCTGCATAGCCCGGCCGCCCAAGACGAAAGAGGGACGCACCAGAACGGGATAGCCAATGGCGCTGGCTGCCCGGATTCCGTCTTCAATTTTGGTGACCGCCTTGCCTGTGGGCTGGGGAATATTCAGTTCGCTCAGCAGTTTTTCAAAAGCGTCCCGGTTTTCTGCCTTATCAATAGCAGCGCAGTCAGTGCCGATGATCTTCACGCCACGGTCTGTCAGGGGCTGAGCCAGGTTGATGGCGGTCTGACCGCCCAGAGAGGCGATAACACCGTCGGGCTTTTCAAACTCGATGATGTTCATAACATCCTCGGGGGTCAGGGGCTCGAAGTACAGCTTGTCGGCTGTGGTGTAGTCTGTGGAAACCGTTTCGGGGTTGTTGTTGATGATAATTGCCTCATAACCGGCATTCTTAATGGTCATGACCGCATGCACCGTGGAGTAGTCAAACTCAACGCCCTGACCGATGCGGATAGGGCCGGCACCCAGTACCACGATTTTCTTGCGGTTCGTGAGCACAGAGGCATTTTCTCCGGTGTAAGA
>JAZSRI010000167.1:0-10184 GCA_045538415.1 Faecousia sp.
TCCGCAAGCGCAGCTTGCGGAGTTTTGTTGTTCTCATAATGTAAATCGTTGGCGGCAGCTTCAGCCGGGTTTTATTCCTCCCCCTGCTGTTCTTCCGGGGTTTCTTCCTGTTCCGGTTCTTCAGAAGTCTGGACGGCAGGCTCCGGATCCTCCTCAATCTGCTGAGGCACCACTCTTTTTCTGGGGGGCATACCCTCATCCTTTTTTCTGCACACCAGCAGGAATACCGGCAGTGTCACAGGGAACACAATGCTCAGCACCAGATACAGCACATTATTGGAGGGCTGGCAGGAAGAAAACAGGTCATACACCGCAATGTACTGGTACACTGCCGCCACCACACTGACCACACAGAGGGCCAGATTGCACACCATGATCAGCGCGGACAGTCCCATGAGTCCCGTATTTTGACCCATTGCAGTCTGGACAATAGCTATGATTTCCATCACCGTAGAGGGGATCATCAGCACATACATGCCGATGGTCAGCCCAATAAGCACCTTGCGGCGGTTCTTCACCTTACCCTTGGCAACATACTGGTACTGATCAGCAATACTGCCTAGAATCCACATATTGCCCACAGGAATCCACGCCAGCCAAGGCTTATGGATACCCCTGCGTTTGGCGATGGTGTAGGTGCTTAGGCTTTGCAGTACGTAAAACGCGATACCCAGCACAAGGGCAAAAATCGCAACGACTACAACGATACCCAATAAGAGCCCTAACCACATTTCTAAAAAGGCCATACTCACACCAAAGTCAGCAAAACCGTTAGGCATAAAAACACCTCATTCCTTTCACATTCCGGCAGGAGACCAGAAGCCTGCCGGTTTTTCATTTTTAAACCCATAAACTCAATACCGGTTGTCCAGCGCCTGAGGGGGCAGCTCCGGCTTTTGATCTCTGCCCATGAGCTTGTCCACCGTGTCCTTCAAGGACGCGCCGCCGTTTACCACAGCATTCACAGCCTCTACAATGGGCATCTCTATCTGATATCTCTGAGCAAGCCGCATGGCTGCCGGCAGGGCATTGATACCCTCTACCACCATGCCCACCTGCTCCACCGCTGTCTTGGGGTCAACCCCCTGCCCCAGAAGCATGCCGCAGCGGTTATTACGGCTGTGCATACTGGTAGCGGTAACGATCAGATCGCCAATTCCCGCCAGACCGCCAAAGGTCTGCTCCCGGCAGCCCATGGCCATACCCAGACGGGAAATCTCCGTCATACCCCGGGTGATTAGCGCCGCTCTGGCATTGTCCCCATATCCCAAACCCGCGGCAGCGCCGCAGGCCAGGGCGATGATATTTTTCATAGCACCGCACAGCTCCACACCGAAGGTATCCGTATTGGTATATACCCGCATACAGCTGCCGCCAAATACCTGCTGCACCGTAAGGGCGGCCGTTTCGTCCTCACAGGCTGCCACAATGGTGGTGGGCAGGTCTCTGGCCACCTCCTCCGCATGGGTGGGGCCGGACAGCGCAACCAGCGGGATACCGGGCATATTCAGTTCCTGGGCGATGATCTGGGTCATGGTGCAAAGGGTGTCTGCCTCAATACCCTTAGCCACGTCCACAATGATCTGCCCCTGCTTTACAAAGGGCGCCGCCTGCCGGGCGGTTGCCCGCACATAGGGAGAGGGCACCGCAAACAGAAGAATCTGCGCCCCTTCGCACACGGTTTCCATATCTTTGGTAAAGCTGATCCGCAGTGGAATCTCCATTCCGGGCAGGTTGGGATGGCGGCGTGTTTCCGACAGCTCGTCAATCTCCCTGCCAATGGCCGACCAAACCTTTACCTGGTGACCGTTATTACAAAGCATCCGGGCCAGCGCCATACCCCAGGTACCCGCGCCCAACACGCCAATGGTTTTCATAGCAAACTCATTCCTTTGGTATTATTCTACAATATAGGCAGCCACCACCTGACCGTAGTAAGCCGTATGATAATCGCCCTCGTTGGCAGTGCCCTTTGCGTAATAACGGGCATCGTTTTCCGGCGCAATAGCTGCCGGATCCTGATCCTGTTTGTAAATCACCTTGCACTCCAACGTCAGCGGCAGCTGACGGATAGCAGGTACGGAGATCTTCTCCGGTTCCTCCAGCGTCAGGTTCAGCATACCTATCTTGTCTGTGTCCCGCCCGGACTTGCTACCACACACACCAAGGATTTCCTTGCAACTGCCGTCCATAGGAACATTGATGGTAAACTCCGGATTCTTATCCAGCATTGCTTTTGTGTACCGGCTTTCCCGGACAAACACTGTATAAATAGGCTTACCCCACTGGATACCCAGAGTTCCCCAGCCGATAGTCATGGTGTTCACCTGACCGTCCGCTTTGGTAGTGAGCAGCACGCCCTTACCGGTCTGCTCCAAAATCTTTCCCGCATATTCCCAAAGGTCAACCTGTTTTTTCATTTCACACAGCCTCCTTACATTTATTAGGAATATCATACCCTCATTCCGCGGTTTTTGCAAGGGTCAATTTCCGGCAGTGGGTATTGACAAAATTCGCCCCAGGTTCTAAACTGTTAACTGTCGAATCGAGGGATACCATGAACAAACCATCACATTTAAAAGCTATATCTGTAAACCTGCTGGGCGGAGCTATACTGGGTTTTGGATTATACCACATCCATTCCTTTGCCGCCGTGACCGAGGGCGAGCAGCTGGGTCTTACCCTGTTGCTGCAGCACTGGTTCTCTGTCTCCCCGGCTATCAGCAGTCTAATCATTAACATTCTATGCTATGCCATTGGCTGGAAAACCATGGGCAGGTCTTTTCTTCTCCACTCTGCTGCCGCGGCAGGTGGTTTCTCCATCGTTTACAGGATTTGCGAGCAGTTTCCGCCCCTGTGGCCGGAGCTAATCCACTATCCTCTGGCTGCTGCTCTGTTGGGTGCCCTGTTCGTGGGTGTGGGCACCGGACTATGCGTCCGTTTTGGCGGTGCCCCCAGCGGCGATGACGGTCTTGTGATGAGTCTGAGCCGGCTTCTGCGGATAAAGCTGGAGCTTGTGTATATTCTTTTCGATGTGGTGATTCTGGCTCTGTCCCTTACCTATATCCCCCTGAACCGTATTTTGTATTCCCTGCTGACCGCTTCCCTTTCCAGCCTTTTGATTGGTTTTGTGCAGCGTATAGGAAAGGGAAAGGAGAACACCAATGAAGAAAAAAGCCCTTAAAACTGTTTTTATTGACACAATCCCCGTCCTTACCGGATACCTGTTTCTGGGTGCGGGCTTCGGCATCCTGCTGGTAGAGAAAACCCAGTACGGTGTGCTGTACGCCGCGTTAATGGGCCTGTTTATTTTCGCCGGCAGCGGCCAATATCTGGCTGTCAGCCTCCTTGCCGGCCACGCCGGCATTGTAAGCGCGGCTATCGCTACGTTTTTGGTCAACGCAAGACATATCTTTTACGGCATTTCTTTGCTTGAACCCTACAAAGGCTCCGGTAAAAAGAAACCCTATATGATTTTTGCCCTTACGGATGAGACCTATTCCCTGGTGACCCAAAACCAACCTCCCGAGGGTATGAGCCGCCACAAATACTGTTTTCTGGTATCCCTGCTGAACCATATCTACTGGATTGCCGGCTGCTCATTGGGCGCTCTGCTGGGTTCCGTAATCCCCATCAGCTTTGAGGGTGTGGAATTTGTACTCACCGCCCTGTTTGTTACCCTGTTTGTGGAGCAGTGGCTCAGCAGCAAAAACCACCTGTCCGCTCTGATTGGCTGCGTGTCTACTGTGGCATGCCTGCTGATTTTCGGCAAGGACATTTTCCTGATTCCCTCCATGGTGGCCATCGCCCTTCTGCTGACCATCGCCCGTAAGACCGGAAAGCGGGGTGAGCAGCATGCATGACATTGTAATGCTTGTGGTAATCGCTCTGGTGACCATGTCCACCCGGTTTCTGCCCTTCCTGATTTTTGGAGAAAAGCGGAAAACACCGGAGCTGGTGCTGTACCTTGGAAAAGTGCTCCCCTTTGCCATTATGGGCATGCTGGTGGTGTACAGCCTGAAAGACACCCCAGTTCTGACCTTCCCCTATGGAATTCCGGAGCTAATTAGCTGCGGGGTGGTAGCGGCGCTGCATATATGGAAACGCAATTCTCTGCTATCCATCGGCGCGGGCACTGTGGTATACATGCTTCTGGTGCAGCTGGTATTTTAACTTTCCCTTTTATGTCAAAAACCGCCTCCAAATGGAGGCGGGTTTTTATTCAGGACAGCAGCAGCTTATCGTCTGCCTCATCGGAGCCGCTGGCTTGGCTGAACAGGTTCAGCAGTTGCTCCACAGTCAGATTCTTTTTCTGCTCACCGGATACGTCCACCACAATGCGGCCATTATACATCATAATCAGGCGGTTGCCGTAGGTGATGGCATCGCGCATATTGTGGGTAATCATCATAGTGGTAAGGTTATCCTTCTCCACAATTTTCTGGGTAGCTTCCAATACCTTTGCCGCTGTCTTAGGGTCCAGCGCCGCGGTATGCTCATCCAGAAGCAGCAGCTTGGGCTTCTGCAGCGTTGCCATGAGCAGCGTTAGCGCCTGCCGCTGGCCGCCGGAGAGCAGGCCTACCTTTGCAGTCATCCGGTTCTCAAGACCCAGATCCAGGATCTTCAGCTGTTCCCGGTAGGCTTCCCGCTCTGCCTTGGTAATGCCCACACGCAATGTACGGGACATGCCTCTGCGGGCAGCAAGGGCCAGGTTTTCCTCGATTTGCATAGTTGCGGCAGTGCCCATCATGGGATCCTGGAATACACGGCCAATGAATTTGGCACGTTTATACTCCGGCAGATGGGTCACATCCACGCCGTCAATCAGGATCTGTCCCTCATCTACAGGGTAAGCACCGGATACGCAATTGAGCAGAGTACTTTTACCCGCACCGTTGCCGCCAATCACCGTAATAAAATCTCCGGGCTGTAAGACAAGCTCCACGCCGTTCAGGGCCCGTTTTTCATTGATGGTGCCGGCGTTAAAAGTCTTGTGGATATTGCGCACTTCAAGCATACTTGTGTCCTCCCTTCCTGTTCTTATGGAAATAGCTGTTCTTCCAATAGGGGATGGACAGGAACAGAGCCACCACCAGAGCTGTCAGCAGCTTCAGATCAGTGGGCTCCAGACCCAGACGCAGAACAAACGTAATCACCACATAATAGATAATAGCGCCAATGATGGCCACAAGAAGCTTCAGGGCGAAGTTGGTAAACACCTTGCTGAAAAGCACCTCACCGATGATCACTGCCGCCAGGCCAATTACGATAGCGCCACGGCCCATATCGATGGTCGCACTGCCCTGATACTGTGCCAGCAAAGCGCCGGAAAGAGCCACCAGCGCATTGGATATTACCAGCGCCAGCACCTTGCCAAAGTTGGTATTGATGCCCTGGGCACGTGCCATCGCCTGATTCGCGCCGGTAGCCCGGAGGGAACAACCCATCTCCGTACCAAAGAACCAATACAGGGCGCCAATCACCAGCGCGCACAGAAATACCAGCAAAAACAAGGGATTGTCCAGACTCAACTCCCGGATATACCGGGATGACAGCAGCAGGTCATGGTTATCCACGCTTAAAGCAACCGTTGCCTTCGTGGTAGAGCTGCTGCCAATGGCCATAATCCGCAGATTAGCGGAATACAGGGCAAGCTGGGTCAGAATACCGGACAAAATCGCGGGGATGCCACAGACGGTATGGAGGATGCCTGTGACAAAGCCCGCCAGCATACCGGCAAGGACAGCCAGCAGCATGGCAAGCCAGGGATTGACACCCAGGCTGATACAGACAGCGCATACCGCGCCACCGGTAGCCAGAGATCCATCCACAGTCAGGTCAGCGATATCCAAAATCCGGTATGTGATATACACGCCAATGGCCATGATACCCCAAGCCAATCCCTGGCCAAAAGCACCGGGCAGGGAATTAAAAAACGCGAAAATAGCATTCATATAAGGATTCCTCCCTGGTAATTCTATAAAACACGGGAAAAACAGCGGAAAAACAGAAGTCATTCCGCTGTTTCTATTCACCTGTAAAACGCAATCAGCCGATGGCTGTGTAACCGTCAGGTATAGTTATGCCCAGGGCGTCACAGTTTTCAGCATTGTACATTTTGGTAACTTCAGGAGCAAACTCAACCGGCATCTTGGAAATATCAGCCTTACCGGTGAGGATCTTGGCTGCCATCTGACCGGTGGTGTAGCCCAGATCATAATAGTCAATGGACAAAGTGGCCACGCCGCAGCCGGCGCAGGTATTGGCCTCACCACAAATCACGGGCACTTTAGCAGGAATGACTACATTTGCAATATTCTCAGTGTATGTAGCGGCAGTATTATCGGTAGGAATGTAGAGAACATCCACTTCCTGGCAGGCAGTTTCTACCACAGCAGTCAGGTCATTTACATCGGTAAAAGCAAATGCCTCAGCGGATACATTCAGTTTCTCCAGTTCTTCCTGTACAACAGTGATCTGATACACAGAGTTAGGCTCCGCGGCGCAGTACAGCAGACCTACCTTGGAAGCATCCGGGAACAGGTCAACAATCATCTGTGCCTGCTGATCCAGAGGTGCCAGGTCTGATGTGCCGGAAACGTTGCCGCCTACTGTACCGGTCCAATCGGCAATGTTCAGTGCGGTGGCATAGTCCGTAATGGAGGTACCCAGAATGGGAATATCCTTGGTAGCGGAAGCGGCTGCCTGCAGGGGCGCGGTGGCATTGGCAAGGATCAAGTCCACATTCTCGGCAACAAAACCATCCATAATGGTACCACAGTTGTTGAAATCACCACCGGCATCCTGCTGTGTAAATACCACATTTTCCTCACCCAGCTCAGCAACCAGCGCATCCTTAAAGCCCTGAGTTGCGGCATCCAGTGCGTCGTGCGTCATCAGCTGGCAAATACCGATCCGGTATGCACTGCCGCTGTCACATGCGGTCAATGCGACAAGCAGCATAACCGCCAGTACAAGTGCAATGATCTTTTTCATAATTTATCTCCTTTTCTTTTCCCCTTTAGGGAACTCATCGGCATTACTATACCACTTTATTTACATATATGTCAATAAAAAAGCAGAAAAAACATGGAAGAATATTCACCAATTTTCCACCGGTGAAACACATATGTTTTTGTGCGAAAATATTTTACCGATTTTTTCTGTTTTTTTCCGATATTTATTTATTTTGCTTGCATATTTATTCATTCCAACTGGTGTTTTTCCGCAAAAAACCTCTGCCCACTCAAGCAGAGGTTGGTTATTTTGTCTAAAGTGCCCTGTTTCCCATGGTCCTATTGGCCTTTTTGCCTGCAACTTTTTGCATTTGCAGACCTCCCAAACGTAAGATCTCCCATACCCGTTGCCCGCAAAAACAGTATCGATTGCAATAAGAAATACCGTAAAAGCTGTTGCTTTTTCTGTTTTTACAGTGGTACAATAGTAAAAGGACAACAGAAAAAGGAATGGTTTCTGATGGAGATTATTTGGATTGTATTGACCGTGGACGCCGCTATTGCGCTGCTTATTCTGGCCGCAGCCTATCTTTGCTTCCGGCTGGCTTTCTATTCGCCGGAAAAGGGTAAGCACCCCAAAGAGGAGTATTCCATTCCCCGGGGCAGAATTTACGAACCTCACCGGGAGCAGATGGTGGCATGGATGAAAGAAGCACGGGCCATGCCCCACCAGGACATGGCAGTGACCTCCTTCGATGGGCTTACCCTGCGGGGAAAATACTACGAATACGCCCCCGGCGCCCCTATCGAGCTTATGTTCCACGGCTACCGGGGAAATTCGGAGCGGGATCTGTGCGGAGGCGTGCAGCGCTGTTTCGCACTGGGGCGGAGCGCATTGATTGTAGACCAGCGGGGCTGTGGAAGAAGTGAGGGAAATATTATCACCTTTGGCGTACTGGAAAGCCGGGATTGCCATACTTGGATAGATTTCATGCTCCGCCGCTTTGGCAAGGACGTGAAGATCATCCTTACCGGCATTTCCATGGGGGCATCCACCGTTATGATTGCCGCCGGCAGGCCTCTGCCTGAAAATGTCATCGGCGTGCTGGCTGACTGCGGCTTCACCTCCGCCAAGGATATCATCTGTAAAGTCATCCGGGACTTGCGCCTGCCAGCCAAGCTGCTCTATCCCATTATAAAGCTGGGTGCCAGAATTTTCGCAGGTGTGGATCTAGAGGCATGCCCACCTGTGGAGGCTGTGAAGCACTGCACAGTTCCCCTGATCCTGTTTCACGGGGAAAACGATGATTTTGTCCCCTGCGAAATGAGCAGAAAAAACTACGAAAGCTGCGCCGCGCCCAGAAAGAAACTGCTGACTATCCCCGGGGCAGGTCACGGCCTTGGCTATATGCTGCAACCCCAACAGTACTTACAGACTTTGCGGGAGTTCTTTATTCCGGAATTGGGTGAGGAGCAGGCTTAATCACAGGAATACAGCATACACCATTTCCATACCACCTGTTGCTGTTCCGCTTATCCGTCTTTCTGCGCTTCTGTATTATAGGGCAGAGTAATACCATGCTCCAACTGCAAACAACGCTGAATGGATATTCCAAAATACTTTTTAAACAAACGTCTTGCGTACCGGGTATCGCTGATTCCATTTTTGGCGCAGATTTCCTCAATGTTTCTCTGTCCATCATGGCATAGCGCTTCCCGAATCTTCTGTACCCTGTAGAAATTCAGGTAATTGATCACCGTTGCCCCAGTACCCTCTTTAAAAATGGTGGACAGGTAATTAGGCGAGATTCCCAGCTGTTGGGCAACGATTGGTACCGTAATATGCTCTGAATAGTGTTCGTTAATATACTTTTTTGCTTTGTGGGTGTAATAATCCGTGGTAGGTCTAAAAGTGTCCTTCGGGGAAAAAACCCGTTCTGTTTCCGAACGGACGTACTGATCAAGCAGCGCCGTCAGTTCATACCAGTTTGCAAGACAGCGGAGCTTTTCCGCCATGCTGTTTTTGAAACAATTATTCACAATAGCGCGCATATACATGGCGATTTTTTGATACTGCCTGTCATCTGGCCGCATAATCTGAGGCAATACAATGCTGCCCTCTGTTTCCTCCTCCTGAAGGAACGCCGCAAGAGAATCCCTGTCCTCAGCGTCATACCAGGTATACTCCAAATCCGGAATCTCCACCACAATGCGATAACCGGTGCTTTTACCACTTTCCCACTGTTCCGTAAACACGCGCAAATCATATCCTCTGTCTGGAAAAACAACAGCAATATAATGGTGAAGAAACGGAATCTCTTCTCCTTGTGTGTACAATAACTGGTTAGCATTGGAATTCATCAAAAACTCAATGGTGTTTTTTCTGGGCTCGATCATTCTGCCCGGTATGGCATCAATGATATCCGTGAAAGAGCTGACAGCCTTTATTTCCGGCTGGGAGCGTATGGAAAAGCGAAAATACCTCATTTCATGCAGCCTCCGTAGGTTTTTCTTTCCTCTGTGCCGACATAGACAGTTTTCTGATTCACTTTTATCATGGCAGGCCGAGGGTTGTCAATCCGTTTTTCAAAAAGAGCAAATGCGCCCACACCCTCCGGTGTGGGTAAAATTCTCTAAAAATTGTTAGAGTATTCCGGTCTTTATCATAGAATTGTCCCTTTCCTTAAGATTTTGCTATGCTATAATCCACCTATGGACACGTGAACTTTATCCATGCGCGCTGCGATATCGGGATCGTTGCCAATCTGCACTTTTCACGTAAAGGAGCTGAGTTTTATGAAAGACATAACCGAGAAACAGCTGGAACCCTTCCGCCCCATACCCTTTTATTTCATCACCAGCCATGATCCGGAGGAATTGAGCTACGAGAACTTCTACAAAGACCTTTCTGCCATGAAAGAGGCAGGATACGGCGGCGTGATTATCTTCAACCGCCCCCCGGAGGGCTTCAGTCAGGAGCTTTATTTCACCGAAGCCTGGTTCGACATGGTGGGCAACTGTATCCGCGCCTGCGCGGATTTGGGTCTGCGGGTGTGGATCAACGATGACTATGACTGCCCTCCCGGCGATATGGGCGGCCGGCTTGAAAAGATTGCTCCCCATCTGAAGCCCTTACGTCTATTTTTGACTGACGATGGAGAAGTAGAGGTACGGGAGGTAGAATGGGGCTTCCCCGCCTTTGAAGAAGAGGAAAGTGCCCTCCTGTTC
>JAZSRI010000048.1:0-14279 GCA_045538415.1 Faecousia sp.
GGGGAGGTGTCACGGCGTAACGCCGTGACGGAGGGGTTGTTCTCATAGTGACAATCCCCCAGTCACCGCAATGCGGTGACAGCCCCCTGGAGGTGAATTGCCCGAAGGGCAAGAGAGACCACCCTGGGGTGTTACACAAGGGAGCCTCCGGTGTGTGCACAGCCGCATTTGCGGTAGTAGGGCAGACCACGCGAGGGAAAGATCATCCGATGAGCTTATAGGCTTGGCTAGTAAAAGACCCTAAGGGGGCCTGTGCCGGTGGTTATGATTCGTGTTTGAGGGTACACAAGTATTGCTTGCACCGTAATGGTAATGCACAATATCGTGAATGTAAAATGTGTGTAAAGTTCTTGGCTGAAATACCTTCAGCACTTGCATTTGGTTTGCAAAATCGATATTATTTTAGAAGATTGTAAGGAGGTGTTGTTATGATCTGGTGCGTGGAAGATGATTCCAGTATCCGCGATATTGAGGTGTATGCGCTTGCCTCTACTGGTTTTGAGGCGAAGGGTTTCGAGGATGGGGACTCTTTTTGGAACGCGCTACAATCCGTAAAGCCGGAACTGGTGGTTCTGGATGTGATGCTCCCCGGTAAGGATGGTGTGGAGCTGCTGAAAATGATGAAAGCCTCGGAAGAATTTCGGGATATTCCGGTCATTATGGCAACCGCCAAGGGCACGGAATATGATAAAATTCAAAGCCTGGATCTGGGAGCAGACGATTATCTGGTAAAGCCTTTCGGCATCATGGAAATGGTCAGCCGGGTCAAGGCTGTGCTTCGCCGGTGCAAACGGGCACCGGAACCCAATCTCCTCAAAGTAGACGGCATTGTGCTGAATCCAGATGAGCATACCGTCACCATCGACGGAGTGCGTGTAATCCTGACACACAAGGAATATGAACTTCTGCAGATATTTCTTTCTCAGCCTGGCTTTGCCTTTACCAGGGAACAGCTTCTTATTGCTATTTGGAAAACAGACTATGTGGGTGAGACCCGGACGGTGGATATGCACATCCGAACCCTGCGGCAAAAGCTGGGAAGCTACGGCAGTTTGATTGAAACAGTGCGAAATGTGGGCTACCGCCTGGAGGCAAAGCATGACAAGTAAGATCTTCCGTTCTACAGTTTTCGTTGCGGTGGTGGTTTTGCTGTGTAGCCTAAGTGTTGTGATAGGTGTTCTGTACAACCACTTTACCCAGGTGCAGGTGGAGCAGTTGAAGGACGAACTGAGCCTGGCGGTCACCGGCACAGAGCAGTACGGCAATGCGTTCCTTGAAAATGTGGAAGCTGACCGTTTCCGTGTCACCTGGATCGATACTGACGGTACAGTCCTCTTTGATACCCAGGTGGATCAGACCGCCATGGAAAACCATGCCAACCGGGAGGAAATCCGGGAAGCTATGGAAACAGGAACAGGCAGTGCGGTCCGAACCTCCTCTACTTTGACAGTGCAGACATTCTATGAGGCGCAACAGCTCAAGGATGGTACGGTTCTTCGTATCTCCACCAGCCAGAAATCTGCCTGGTACCTGATGATCGGGATGCTCTGGCCTGTGGCGCTGATTGCCATGCTTGCGATTGGCCTTTCTGCGGTTCTGGCCCGGCGGATGGCACGGAAAATCGTGGAGCCGCTGAATACACTGGATCTTGAACAGCCGCTGAAAAACGATGTTTATGAGGAAATCTCCCCGCTGCTGCGCCGCATCCATCGCCAGCACAATCAAATCATGGTCCAGATGGAGACCCTGCGGCGGAAAACCGATGAATTTGAACAGATCACCGGGAATATGCAGGAGGGTCTGGTGCTGCTGAGCAGCGAGGGCACGATTTTTTCGATTAACCCCGCCGCCAAGTTGCTCTTTGGTGCGGAGAATGACTGCGTTGGTAAGAATTTCCTAATGATTGACCGGACCAGTGCTATGCGTACCGCTGTCAACGATGCGTTAGATAGGGGTCGTGGTTTCGCCCGGATGAACCGAAATGGGCGGGATTACCAGTTTGATCTCACCCGCATCCAGTCCGATGGTGTGGTGATCGGTGCGGTAGTTCTGGCCTTTGATATTACCGAGCGGCTCCATGCCGAGCAGATGCGCCGGGAGTTTTCCGCCAATGTCTCCCATGAGTTGAAAACTCCCTTGCAGGGTATCATCGGCAGTGCGGAGCTTCTGGAAAGCGGTTTGGCAAAGCCGGAGGATGCGCCCCGGTTTATTGGTCACATCCGCAAGGAGGCCTCCCGGTTGGTGAATCTGATCGAGGATATCATCCGTCTTTCTCAGTTGGACGAGGGCGCAGAGCTGCCTGCGGACAATGTGGATCTGCTCGCTCTTGCCGAGGAGGTAAAGACAATCCTGGTACCCAGTGCGGAAGCAAAGGATGTTTCAATAGAGATTTCCGGAGAAGGATTCTCTGTCTATGGTGTTCAGCGGCTTCTGTATGAGATTCTTTACAATCTCTGCGATAATGCTATTAAGTACAACGTTCCCGGCGGCAGCGTCCATGTGCACATTGAGCAGAATAAACTGACTATTTCTGATACTGGTATCGGCATTCCGGCAGAACACCAGAGCCGAGTCTTTGAACGATTCTACCGGGTGGACAAAAGCCATTCCAAGCAATCCGGCGGCACCGGCCTGGGCCTTTCCATCGTCAAACACGCTGTTTCTTACCACGATGCTAAGCTAAATCTGGAAAGCACACCAGGAAAAGGCACAACGGTTACCGTTATATTTTGATTGCGACCGCACCCAAAAACACAGGGTGCGGTCTTTGATACTTTACATACATTTTACATTGGCTTTTCATACCCTCTATGGTATTTGCAAATGGAAAAAACTATAATGTAAGCTGTCGAAAAGAGCATACTATCTCAAAGGAGAATGTTACATGACAACTTACTTTTTCAAAATTATCACCCTGTTGGGTGGCCTTGCGCTGTTCCTGTTTGGTATGGATACCATGGGTAAAGCCCTAGAGCGTCAGGCCGGCGGCAAGCTGCAGACCATTCTGGCGAAGATGAGCGGAACGGTTTGGAAGGGCTTTCTGCTGGGTGCTGCTGTCACCGCTGTGATCCAATCTTCGTCCGCAACCACGGTCATGGTCGTGGGCTTTGTCAACTCCGGTATCATGACACTGAAGCAGGCGGTTGGTGTCATTATGGGTTCCAATGTTGGTACAACAGTCACCGCATGGATTCTATCCCTTAGTGGTCTGGAAGGCGACAGCTTCCTGATCAAGTTCTTCAAACCCTCTACTCTGGCACCGCTGATTGGTATCATCGGTATTGTCCTCTATATGGGCAAGCCTGAGAAGAGAAAAGGCATCGGCACCATCATGCTGGGCTTCATGGCTCTGATGACCGGCATGGATTTGATGAGCAGCTCCATGTCCTTTCTGAAAACGGAGAGCTGGTTTGCGGACCTGATGATTTCCTTTACCAATCCCATCGTGGGCATCCTGTTCGGCGCAGTGCTGACTGCTATCATTCAGTCCTCCTCCGCATCCGTGGGTATTCTGCAGGGTTTATGCGTCACCGGTGCTGTTACCTACGGCGCGGCGATCCCCATTATTTTGGGCCAGAACATCGGCACCTGTGTCACTGCCATGATGGGCGCCATCGGCGCTAACCGAAATGCCCGCCGTACAGCCATGGTCCATCTGCTGTTCAATGTGGTAGGTGTGCTTATGTTTGTGATCATTTTCTATGGTCTGGGATTGTTCATTGACTGGAAGTTCCTGAGCGATTCCGTCCAGGCCTGGGATATCTCCGTGATCCACACCGGATTCAATCTGGTGGCAACGGCTGTGCTACTTCCTCTGAACAGTTTGCTTGTGAAGCTGGCCTATGTGGTGATCCCCAGCGAGGAGACTCCTCAGAAGGAAGCGTTGTTGGATGAGCGCCTGCTGGCTACTCCTGCGGTTGCTGTGCAGCGTGCTCATGAGATAGCCAGCGAGATGGCTGCAGATGCTGCCAAGGCTATGCATTTGGCTATGGGCCTGACCAAGAAGATTGAGGCCCATATTATGGAGCAGGTCATCGAACTGGAAGATAAGACCGACCGCTATGAGGATGCTCTGAACACCTATCTGGTGAAGCTCTCCGGCATGAATCTGTCCGTCCATGATAACCGCATCCTCAACACCCTTCTGTACACCGTTTCCGACATCGAGCGGATGGCTGACCATGCCATGGCCATTGCCAAAGCGGCGCTGGAGATGGAAGAAAAGAAGATCGAGTTCCCAAAGCAGGCTAAGGGTGAGTTGGCGGTGCTGGAGCAGGCTGTTCTGGATATTGTGGATCGCACCATTGCTGCTTATGGCAGCTTTAATCGGGGTGAGGCAGTTAAGATTGAACCTCGGGAGCAGGTTGTTGACGCTTTGGTTCGGGAGGTCAAGTCCCGCCATGTCCGCCGCCTGAGAGATGGCCTCTGCACCGTGGAGTATGGCTTTGTTCTGGAAGATCTGCTGACCGCCTGCGAGCGCACCGCTGACCACTGCTCCAACGTGGCAGTGGAAATGCTTCAGGTTGCAGAGGGCAAGTTGGAAACTCACGAATATCTGAATGCGCTGAAGGCCGGTGAGCTCCACGAAAGTGCCGCCTTCGCCGAGCGTTTCGCCCGGTATAAAGCACAGTACGCATTCCCGGAGGAGCAATAATCCGTAAACTATGTAACGCTTTTAACCCCGAATTTTGAAGGGGGTAGGACCTTTGGATTCGGAACTCAAATTATCAAGAAAAAGTCGTTGCGTTGCAACGGCTTTTTTCTGTGAAAGCGTCACATATCCAGCCTGGAGTTTCCATTTTCGCTTATTAATGAGGCGCTACGAGTATCCACAAAGGGATTATCCACATATGGAAAAACCTACGTTTGGTTTTCCGATACTGGATAATCCTACGTAGGAAAATCCAACACAAATAATAGAAGTAATAAACATGATATAATAATCATTCATTCTTTCAGAAAGAACAGAGAGAATGAAGGAAGAACACAGATATATAGGTTTGCATTTTTTGATTTTACCAGAGTGCCGGTGCTGCTTGCCAATAGCTGTATTCTGTGATGTGCTTTTGCCGGGAAATTAGCCGAATAATTCGGCTAATTTCCCGGATGCAGGGCAAATACGTAAATCGAAGCCCTTATCCTTTTGCCATCAAATGAGATTTTGAGTAGACAGGGAAAAGACACCTGTGGTATAGTATTTGCAAGAGATGTTACTTTGGAGGTGAATTTCCATTGGACGAAACCATATTGGCGCAGTTGAGGACAATCACACAGGAGGAACAAGCCATCCTGGATGGGCGTACCACCATCGACAGGGATCTGTATATGCAGGAGCAGGGCAGTACCATAAATGCCAAGAAACTCCTGTCCATGGGTAAGCTTATCACCATCCGCCCTCACACCCGGTTTATTCATTTCCCGCCCCATACCCACGACTATGTGGAGATGGTGTATATGTGTGCCGGGCAAACCACCCATATTGTAAACGGCAGAAGTATTAACCTGCGTCAGGGAGAGCTGCTGTTTCTGAGCCAGCGGGCCACCCACGAGATATGCAAGGCGCAGCAGCAGGATGTGGCGGTGAATTTTATCGTCTTGCCCCACTTTTTTAACTCCATACTCACAGCCATGGGGGAGGAGGAGACCCCTCTGCGGCGTTTTTTGGTAGACTGCCTTTGCGGGCAGAATACCGGGCCTGGATATTTGCATTTTTCTGTATCTGGGGTGAAAACCATTCAAAATCTGGTGGAAAATCTCCTTTGGACATTGCTGAAGGAAACTCCCAATAAACGAAAGGTCAGTCAGTTGTGTATGACACTGTTGTTTCTGGAATTGACAGGACACACGGAAAACCTGGTGGAGGATCAGCAGAACATGGTGGCACTCCAGGTGCTGCGGTACATTGAAGCCAGCTATGCAAACTGCAGCTTTGGCGAGCTTGTGTCTCAACTGCATTATGATCCATCCTGGCTGTCCAGAGAAATCAAACGTGCCACCGGAAAAAACTTTACCCAGCTGGTGCAGGAAAAACGGTTGTCCCAAGCCGCGTTTTTGCTGCGCAATTCAAGCCGGGCTGTATCGGATATTGCGCTGGCTGTGGGATATGAGAATATCAGCTACTTCCACCGTATTTTCGCACATACCTACGGTAAGTCCCCAAAGCATTACCGGGATGAAGGGTGACTGCAACAGAGGACACTTTTTTAGAAAGAATAAGACCTCCTTTTCTGGAGCCTGCCATGGTACACTGGTGGCAGAACAGAAAAGGGGGTCTTTTTTTGAGAGTTTTTCTAGCCATTGACATTGGGGCGTCCTCCGGCCGGCATATTGCGGGCTGGCTGGAAAACGGCACAGTTCACACCGAGGAAATCTACCGGTTTCCTAACAGAGTCTCCAACGCGGATGCCCATCTGGTATGGAACATAAAGGCTCTGTTTTCCCATGTGAAAAAGGGAATCCAAATGGCCTTTACCAAATATGGCAGCATCGAAAGCCTTTCCATCGATACATGGGGGGTGGATTATGTGCTGATGAAGAAAAACAAGGCGGTCCAGCCCTGCTATGCGTACCGTGACAACAGGACGCTTAAGACAGTGGAGTTTGTCCATGATTTGGTTCCCTTTGAGGAGCTTTACCGGCGCACCGGGTGTCAGTACCAGCCGTTTAATTCTATCTATCAGCTATGCGTGGATTACAGTAAGGGCCGGCTGGAGGGTGTAACCGATGCGCTGATGATCCCGGAATATCTGCTGTATAAGCTTACCGGCGTGAAAGTGAGGGAATACACCAACGCTACCACCACGGGTTTGGTCAGCGCCCAGACCGGTGAGTTTGATATGGAGCTTGTGGACAAGCTGGGCTTGCCCAGAACCCTGTTCCCCAGGCTTAGTCAGCCGGGCACTGTCCTTGGACGCTTGCAGCCCAGAATTGCCCGGGAGGTTGGCGGCAACTGCAAGGTGGTGTTGTGCGCCACCCATGACACTGCTTCTGCCGTAGAGGGTATCCCTATGGAGGGAAACGAACTGTATATTTCCTCCGGCACGTGGAGTTTGCTGGGTGTGAAAACCCCCAAACCTATTACCAACAAAGAAAGCGAACTGGCCAATTACTCCAACGAGGGCGGCGTGGGCTACAACCGGTATCAGAAAAACATTATGGGTATGTGGCTGGTGAACCAACTGCAGAAGGAATTATGCCCGGAACTTTCCTTTCCGGAAATTGTGGATTTGGCGGAGCAGAGCAGCTGCACAGCACTGGTAGATGCCAATGCCGATGCATTCTTGTCACCCAAGAGTATGAAAGCTGCCTTTGATGAAGCAACGGCAGGCAGCCTTAACTCTGTTGGCGATTATTTTTGCTGTGCCTACCGCTCTTTGGCTGCCAGTTACCAAAAGGCAATCCAGGAACTGGAGGCCAATACCGGTATGAACTACCAAAAGCTGTACATTGTTGGCGGTGGCGCCAAGAATCCGTTCCTGAACCGCCTGACAGAGGAGGCAACCGGTAAACAGGTGATTGCGCTGCCCATTGAGGCTACCGCATTGGGTAATTTAAAAATTCAAATGGAGGTCACATAATATGAGTTATACAGAGGCAAAAGCCAGATACGCTGCGTTGGGTGTGGACACCGATGCCGCCATGGAAAAACTGAAGAACGTTCCTGTTTCTCTGCACTGCTGGCAGGGGGACGATGTCCGTGGTTTTGACACTGACCCCAATAAGCCCCTTACCGGAGGAATCCAGACCACCGGCAACTATCCCGGGAGGGCAACCACACCGGATGAACTGATGGCAGACCTGGATATGGTCCTCAAGCTGTGTCCCGGTACAAAGAAGATGAACTTGCACGCAAGCTACGCTATTTTCGAGGACGGCCAGTGGGCAGACCGGGATAAGCTGGAGCCGAAGCACTTCCAAAAATGGGTGGACTTCTGCAAGGAGCGGAACCTGGGCTGTGATTTTAATCCCACGTTCTTCTCTCATCCCAAATGTGACCCGTTGACACTGGCATCCCCCAATGAGCAGACCCGGAAATTCTGGATTGACCATGGCAGGGCCTGTATCCGCATTTCCAATTATCTGGCAGAGGAACTGGGGCAGCCTTGTATTATGAATATCTGGACCGGGGATGGCTTCAAGGATATTCCCGCTGACCGTATGGGCCCCAGAGTGCGCTATAAGGAGGCTATTGACGCAATTCTCAGCGAACCTTTTGATTTTAACAAGGTCAAGCCTTGCGTAGAGAGCAAGGTGTTCGGCATTGGTGTGGAGGCCTATACCGTAGGCAGCGGGGAATTTGCCCTGAGCTATGCGGCGATGAACAAGGAAAAGTGCATCCCCCTGATGGATAACGGCCACTACCACCCCACAGAAGTGGTTTCCGATAAGATTCCCGCGCTGCTGGCGTTCTTCCCGGAGATTGCTCTGCACATTACCCGTGGTGTGCGGTGGGATTCTGACCACGTGGTGCTGCTGGATGATGAGACCCGGGAAATATGCAAGGAGATCGTTCGCTGTGGTGGGCTTGACGGCAGAGTGAAAATCGCTCTTGATTATTTTGATGCCTCCATCAACCGTATTTGCGCATGGACTGTTGGCCTGAGGAATGTGCAGAAAGCCCTTTTAATGGCGCTGGTTACACCTGATTTTACAGACCTTCAGGACGAAAACCGGTGGACGGAACTGATGGTAGCCCAGGAAGAACTCAAAACCATGCCATTCGGAGAGATCTGGGCAGAGTACTGCCGCCGGTGCGGCGCACCTGCAGACGGGCAGTGGTATGAAACGGTGAAAACCTATGAAAAAGAAGTGCTGAGCAAGAGAGGATAAAGAAATATGTACTACGAAACAGACCATCAGCGTATGGAGGGATTTATCAGGCTTTCCCATATTGGCGGCAGCCGGGCGGATTATGTGCAGGGCGGCGGCGGCAATACCTCCGTGAAACTGAAAAACGGCATGATGGCGATTAAAGCCTCCGGATTTTGCCTGAAGGATATTCAGAAGGACAACGGTTACGCCCTGTTGGACGGCAATACCCTGCGGAGCTTCTATCGGGAGAATAACCCGGAGGATTTTGAGGACTGTGAACTGGCCGGTGCCCAGTGCGCGAAGGATAACCTTCAAACTGTGGAAGGGCTTCCCCAACTGCGTCCGTCTGTGGAGGCAGGCTTCCACTCTATACTGAAAACCTATGTGCTGCACACCCACAGCGTGTTTGCCAATCTGGCAGCCTGCACGGAAGGTGGCAGGGAAGTAGCAAAGAAAGCTTTTCAGTATGCCCCTTATAGCTGGGGATGGGTGGACTATCAGGATCCCGGCGCAAAACTGGCCTTTGCCATCCGGGACGAGCTGGACCGGGTAGAAAAGGAGACGGGACGGATTCCCTCTGTGATTATCATGCAGAACCATGGCATCATTGTCCACGACGATGACGCTGTCAGCACCTTGGCAATCCATGCCGATGCCAATGTGCGTCTGGCCGCCCACTTTGGCCTTGCGGAGAATGCTTTCCCCACAGTAACCATCAAGGAGCTGGCCGGTGGTGTTTACAAGGCAACCACTCCCTATTTAAAGGAGCATCTGGAAAACTGCCTCTATACCCAGGAGCAGCTGCTGTATGAACCGCTGTATCCTGACCAGATGGTGTTTTTGGTGGATACCTATTTCCAGGATAAAGAGGACATTGATGAGGGGCAGGCTGTTTCCAGCACCAAGACCGGAGAACTGCTGCTGCGCATGAGTAAGAAGAAGGCTCAGGCGCTGACAGAAACCCTTACCGCTGTATTTTTTATTATTGAACATGTGCAAAAAGCAGGGTATAATGTATCTACTATGAGTGACGCGGCAAGAAACTTTATCTCCAACTGGGAGAGTGAGAAGTACCGCAGTTCTCTTAATGAAAAGAAAAATTAGGAAAGGCGTGATTTCATGGAACGCTATGCGTGGAAAGCAATTGTCCGTGACGGTATGCTTGAGGAGTATATCCGGCGTCATGAAAGGCTTTGGCCTGAGATGAAGCAGATGCTGCATCAGGCGGGGATTCGTAACTATACAATCTGGAACGTGGGTAATGAGTTGTTTGGTTACTACGAATGCGACAGTGTTGAAACTGCAGGGGTTATTCAGGCAAACAGTGAGGTCAATGCCAAATGGGATGCCTATATGGCAGATGTTATGGTGATGGAAAAAGATCCGGTAACAGGTGCCCAACCCATGCTGAAGCAGGTATTTTTGTTCGATTAAAGCGGTTTTGTCAGAGGAGTAGCATATGAATATCAATTACATTCATCCGGCGGATCAACTGGTTATGTTTATGCAGAGAATTTATGACAGGGGGATGACCACCACCTCCGGTGGTAACCTGTCTATTATGGACGAGGAAGGCAATATTTGGATTACCCCTGCCGGTGTGGATAAGGGAACGCTGAACCGGCGGGATATTGTCTGCGTGACTCCCGATGGAACATGCATCGGTGCCCATAAGCCGTCGTCTGAACTTCCTTTTCATGCGGCAGTCTACAAAATGCGCCCGGATCTGAAGGCTGTGCTTCATGCCCATCCTCCTGCACTGGTGTCCTTCTCCATTGCCAGAAAAAGTCCCAATCTGAATCTTATGCCTTCTGTACGGAAGATGTGCCCGGAGGTGAAGATCGCTGTTTATGCCGTGCCGGGGAGTGACCAGTTAGGGGAAAATATTGGAAAGTGTTTCGCACAGGACTGTGATATTGTGCTGCTGGAAAACCATGGCGTGTGCATTGGCGCGGCGGATATGTTTACCGCGTTTCAGCGGTTTGAGACGCTGGAGTATGCGGCCAATCTTGAAATTCTGGCAAGCCGGATCGGAACGCCGAAGGCGTTGCCGGATGAGGCGTACCAGGTGACACAGACAAGAACCCATTTGAAGATGGATGATTTTATCCCCGGCAGCCACAGCGTGGAGGAACTGGCTGCCCGGCGGGATATGATTACCTTGATCCGCCGTTCCTATCAGCAAGGCCTGTTTACCGCGACCCACGGAACCTACTCTATTCGCCTGTCTGACGGAAGTTTTCTGATTACCCCCTTTGGCATGGACAGGGCCTATCTGGAGGAGGACGATCTTGTCCGGGTGAAGGCAGGTATGAAGGAACTGGGGAAGACACCCTCACGGGCTGTGGGGCTGCATGAAAAGATTTACAATGCCAATCCGGAGATCCGGGCTATTCTCCTTGCCCATCCGGTACACGCCATGGCCTTTGCTGTGACAGATACCCCCTTCGACCCCAGAACCATCCCCGAAAGCTATATCCTGCTGCGGGATGTCAAGCGTATGGCCTATGGAGAGAACTATACCCACCAGGACAAAACAGCAGCGTATTTTTCTGAGGTAACGCCCGCTGCTATGGTGGAAAATGACTGTGTTATTGTTACCGGTGGTTCTCTGCTGCAGGCCTTTGACCGGCTGGAAGTAATGGAGTCTACTGCCCATTCCATTATCAATGCTTCTGCTATTGGCAGTATCGTCCACATATCCAGTAAAGAAATTGAAGACCTGAAGGAAGCGTTTCACTTGAAGGATTAAGTCCGGGCAAGGGAATGCCAAATGCTGTTTTTTCCAACATACACGCAAAGCCGGTGGCGAACATGCCACCGGCTTTCTGCTACATATTTACGGTATTGATGGGCGCTCCGTCAAGAAAAGCCTGAATGCTGCGTTTGGTGCATGCCATAATCCGCTGCCTGCTCTCTACCGGAGCCCAAGCCATGTGGGGCGTGAGAATACAGTTGGGTGCGGTGAGAAGGGGATTGTCCTGCCGGATAGGCTCTCGGGACACCACATCACAGGCGGCAGCCCGGAGCTTCCCGCTGGCCAGCGCGTCTGCCACAGCCTGCTCGTCAAGCAATGGGCCTCTTGCGGTGTTGATAAGAATTGCCCCGTCTTTCATCATGGAGATGGTGTCAGCGTTTATCATTGCCGCGCTGTCATCGTTTAACGGACAGTGGAGGGAGACCACGTCCGATCTTTCCAAAAGGGTTTTTAAATCCACATAGGTACCAATAAGCTCACCCTCTGGGCAGCGGCTGCGGTTGTATGCCAGCACCTCCATGCCAAAGGCCTTGGCGATACGTCCTACAGCCCGTCCAATCCGCCCAAAGCCGATAATACCCAGTGTTTTTCCGTAAAACTCCATTTGTGGGGTGTCCCAGAAGCAGAAGTCTTTCTGGGCGGTCCAGCGACCGGCTTTCACGGCTTGGCTGTGATGACCCACCTGGTGGCAAAACTCCAGCAGCAGGGCAAAGGTGAACTGGGCTACGGCGTTGGTGCCATAGTCGGGAACATTGCACACCGGGATGTTCTTTTTCCGGGCGGCAAGGGTATCTACTACGTTGTAGCCGGTTGCCAGCACGCAAATCAAACGGATGGAGGGACAGGCCTCCAGCGTGGCGGCGGTAATGGGGGTTTTGTTCACAAGAACGATCTGGGCATCTCCAATGCGGGGAATCATATCTTTCTCTTCCGTTCGGTCATAGACCTCCACTGGGCCGAATTCCTTTAGAGAATCCCAGCTAAGGTCACCGGGGTTTAAGGCATAGCCATCAAGAACAACAATTTTCATATAAGAGCCTCCCTTTGTATTGCAAAGTTGGGATGTTTTTGTTAGGATAAATAAAAACCTATGGAGCGGCTTATGGAACTGATTTACAAAGACCGGGATATTGTAGTTTGCGTCAAGCCAGCCCGTGTGCTGTCCACAGATGAACCCGGCGGCGTGCCGGAGCTGGTACGGCGGGAGTTGGGGGATGAAAACGCGGATGTCAGGACGGTCCACCGGCTGGACCGTGTGGTGTCTGGATTGATGGTGTTGGCCAGAAATCCGGAGGCGGCATCAGAGCTTTCCCGGCAAATCCGCCAGGGGGAATTTGAAAAAGAGTATCAGGCTGTGATTCACGGACATCCGGAAAAGGCGGAAGCTACCCTGACAGACCTTTTGCTGAGGAACAAGGCCGAGCGCAAGACCTACATTGTCACCCAGCCCGGTAAGGGTGTGCAGGAAGCAATCCTCCATTACAGGGTCTTGTCACAGAATGAGAAATTGACCCGCGTGGGAATTATTCTGCAAACAGGACGCACCCACCAAATTCGCGCTCAATTCTCCGGTAGAGGTCTGCCTTTGGTGGGCGACCGGAAATATAGTTTGCTGGAGGATGATTGCGAAATTGCCCTCTGGTCGTACAGGCTGGGATTCCGTCACCCGGCCACTGGGGAGAGGATGGACTTTACCATGGAGCCGCCCGCTGTCTACCCCTGGGATATTGTCTGAAGGAGCGCTTCCAAGGCATTGGCGAAGGCGTTGTCCTGCTGCCGGGTACGTTTTCCGGGGCCTTTTGTCCTGCCACCGGCAGAGCGGTACTTGCGGGCGGCGTGGCGCTGCTCCATAAGGCCGGAAATGTTGTCCTGTGTGTAAAACCAACCGTCCTGGTGGAGGATGTACCCGGTGCGTGCCAGACACATGGATGCCAGACCGTAGTCCTGCGTGATGACGATATCCCCCGGCTCTGTGCGGTTTACCAGAGCGAAATCCACACTGTCAGAGCCTTTGTCCAGAACCAGGGTGGTAGCCCCTTCCTTGTGCATGGCGTGGGCGGTGTCGCACAGGATTATGCACTGGGTGCGGTATTTCCTGCACAGGGAAACGGCAATATCCGTGACAGGGCAGGCGTCTGCGTCGATCAAAACTTTCATCCATTCACCAACTTTCGCTGGTATTATACCAAGATTCCGGGATAAAAGCAACGAAATAAAAAGGAGGGCCGTCATGGCAAATTTTAAGTTTTTTCAGCATAGTAGCTGTGAGTATTTTCCTTGTCATCAGGGTCTGGCGGAGGAAACCTTCAGCTGCCTGTTTTGCTACTGCCCCCTGTATGCGTTGGGTGACAGGTGTGGCGGTAATTTCCGCTATTTGGAAAATGGGATTAAGGATTGCTCCGCGTGCCTGATTCCTCACCGTAAGGAGAATTATGACAGAATCATGGAGAAAATGGGTCTAGTGATGGAACTTGCCAAAAAGGCAGATTCCGGGGAGTAAAGCCCTTGATTTTTCCCTTTTCTGCTGATATAATAACCCAGTTCTATGGAGCAGTACTCAAGCTGGTCGAAGAGGCGTGACTCGAAATCTCGTAGGGCGTGAAAGCGTCGCCAGGGTTCGAATCCCTGCTGCTCCGCCAAAAAAGACACACCCCCATGTGGAGGTGTGTCTTTCCGTTTATTGGGAAGTTCCAATTTGGGATCATAGTAG
>JAZSRI010000099.1:0-2447 GCA_045538415.1 Faecousia sp.
ACATATTCAGCACCGTCATGAAAAGACAGTTCAGCGGTCAAAGGAGCACCAGAGGAAACAATATCACTAACGGAACAGCCAATACCTTTCAGCATCATTTCCGCGCTCATCATTTCCATTCTCCTCCTATTCTACATATCCCCGATAGTATACCACAAGAGCAAAACATTGTCAAACCCTGCTCTGTCTTTTTCCGGGAATAAACTACACAAAAAATAAGGGGGCATTTAAAGCGAATCTGTATCTAAATCTACAAAGGGGTATTTTCTCTGCCAACCACTGTCTGTTTTTACAATGGTACTGCGGTGGCTGCTGAGAAGTTTCACAATGGGATATACATCGATCCATATCTCGCTGTTGCACTCCTTCTGGCTCTCATCAAAAACAAGCTGCATACCAAAATGCAGATGAACCGTTTCAATATTATTTGTATTCTCTTTGTCGGAATACCCGGTTCTGCCCATAAAACCGATCAAATCCCCAGCCTGCACCAGATCCCCCTGCTCCAGTCCGGCTGCAAAGGGCTTATCTTTCTGCAAGTGGGCATAGTAATAGTACCGCTTTCCGTCAAAGGAACGGATACCCACACGCCAACCACCATACCGGTTCCAGCCCAATGCCTCCACCACCCCGCCTTCCACGGCAACCACAGGGGTACCCAGAGCACCCATTAAATCATTGCCCAAATGCTTTCTGGCAAAACCGAAGGAACGGGAATTACCAAAGTCGGAACAGTGACTATACCCGTAGCCTGAAGCAATAGGACTATATGCTTTCAGACCGTAGGCAGGACAGGGTTGCCCGTCCACCTCTACCAGAAACGAACCTAACAACCCTCCCAGCGCTGCTGTAAAAGATTGATGATAGTAATCGTGGTATTTGTAGAGTTCACCAAGCAGTTCCTGTGGAGAACTGCCGCCCCGAAGCTGGTCTACCGCCTTTTTCACAGAGGAAAGTCCACACTTCCCCCCTGTCCTGCAGGCTGCCAGAGCAAGGGTATCGATCCAGCTGATGTGCATATCCTGCTGGGCTGTTTGAATATCCACGTCCATAGCATATTTTAAAGATTCATAGGGAACTCCAAAGTCCACCCACCGGATGGGTGCACCCTCTGCAGGAATGATTAGCAGGCTGATTGCCACAATTACAATAAAAATCCGCCGTTTCACAAAACCACCTCCTTGGCAGTTTGTGAATCAGCGGAAAAAATATGTGATACAATTATTTCAAGTCACGCTTGACGCCCTCTGCAATGCGGTAAATATCCTCCATGGTTTTGATAGAGGATATTTGCTCCTTATAATAATTGGCATAGGCAACGCCCCGAAGATACCAGGCAAAATGCTTTCTTGCCTCCAGACAGGCAATATGCTCTCCTTTGTCCTCCCGGGCAAGCTCAAATTGCCTTACAGCCACATCCACCCGGGCTTTCAGTGCAGGCCGCTCATAGCCAGACTCCCCCCGCAGAACGGCTGCGGTTTGGGCAAACACCCAAGGATTTCCAAAGGTGGCCCGGCCAATCATAACGCCGTCGGCCTTGGTCCAGTTCAGGCACTTTCTGGCTGCTTCACCATCCACCACGTCTCCGTTGGCGATTACCGGTATAGACAGCTGATGCTTGACCTTGGCAATGATATCCCAATCCGCCACGCCGGAGTAAAGCATGCTTCTGGTCCTGCCGTGGACGGTTACCATGGCCGCGCCGTTATCTTCCATCCTTTTGGTAAACTCCAGCACATTCACAGAGCCCTTGTCCCAGCCCATACGGCACTTTACCGTCACAGGGACATCCACAGCGCCTACAACTGCCTTAACAATTTCTCCGGCCAGTTCCGGTGTGCGCATCAATCCGCAACCGTCTCCGTTGCCGGCAATCTTGGGCATGGGGCAGCCCATGTTAATATCCACAAAATCACATCCGGATATTTCCAGCGCAAGCCGCGCGCCCTGGGCCATGATTTCAGGATCGTTGCCAAATATCTGGGCACCGCAAATACTGCCCTCGTTCTTTCGCAGCAGCGCAGCGCTTTTCTTATCCTTATACACCAGCGCCCGGGAGGAGACCATCTCTGTAATGGTTAAATTAGCGCCCTGCTGGGCACAGACCGTACGAAAGGCCCAATCCGTCACGCCTGCCATAGGACCCAGTGCAACAGGAACGTCGATATGCAGATTACCTAGTTTCATGGCGCTCACCTCCCGTTTTCGGCAGGATTATATCATATTCTGCCTCGGATAGCAAGCTAAATCAAAAGGCAGAGCCCCCAAACAGCCGCTGTCACCAATGCTCCCGCGCAGGCGTACAACGCCCCGTACAACCCGGGCTTATTTCTTTTGCTGGTATTCTGGTGGCTGATGAGCCGTCTTGCTTCCTTCATCAGCATATCCTCCGTCACCCCTCCGCCGGAAAGCGCATCCTCCTTAAGGATAAAAATTGCCTGTTCAAA
>JAZSRI010000150.1:0-15598 GCA_045538415.1 Faecousia sp.
AAGCTGGCTGTGCCCTGCATTATCAGCATGCTGGTCACTTCCTTCTACAATATGGCGGACACCTTCTTTGTGGGTATGCTGAAAAGCAACGCCGCCACCGGCGCGGTGGGCGTGGTATTTTCTATGATGGCCATTATTCAGGCTGTGGGGTTCTTCTTCGGGCAGGGCAGCGGCAATGCCATCAGCCGCATGCTGGGCCGCAAGGAGTATGACAAGGCTAGCCAGATGGCTGCCACCGGTTTTTTCACCTCCCTGGCCGCCGGTATTCTGATCTGCGTTGTGGGACAGGTCTTTCTGGAAGATCTGGCTTACCTGCTGGGCTCCACAGACACAATTCTCCCCTATACCAAGGACTACCTGCGAATTATCCTGATCGGTGCCCCCTGGATGACCGCGTCTCTGGTGCTGAACAACCAGCTCCGTTTTCAGGGCAGCGCTTCCTACGCCATGGTGGGCATCACCGCCGGTGCCATACTGAATATCGGTCTGGATCCTATTATGATCTTTACCATGAAGCTGGGTGTTGCCGGTGCGGGCTGGGCTACCATCATCAGCCAGTTTGTCAGCTTCCTGATTCTGCTACGGGGCTGCACCAAGGGCGGAAACCTTCACCTTTCCATAAAGAATGTGCGGATCTCCCGGGAGAATTTCACCGATATATTCAAGGGCGGCCTGCCCTCTCTGGCACGGCAAAGCCTTGCCTCCCTTGCTACCATCTGCTTAAACCATGCCGCCCGTCCCTACGGTGATGTGGTGATTGCCGCAATGGGTGTGGTACAGCGTATCGTGATGTTCGGCGCTTCCGCCATGATCGGTTTTGGTCAGGGCTTTCAGCCCTTCTGCGGCTTCAATTACGGCGCGGGCCTGTACAGCCGTGTGAAAAAGGGTTTCTGGTTCTGTGTAAAGGGTTCTTTCTGCTTCCTGTTAGTGGTAAGCGCGGGCGTGTTCTGCTTCGCTCCCCAACTGGTGAGTCTGTTCCGGGACGACCCGGAGGTGATTGCCTGCGGCGCTATGGCCTTGCGGATGCAGTGCCTCAGCTTCCCCTTCCACAGCTGGATTGTTATGAGTACCATGATGGAACAGGTTATGGGCAGGACTGTACCTGCCACATTCCTGTCTGTTGCCCGGCAGGGTGTGTTCTTCATTCCCCTTGTGCTGATCCTTTCGTCGGCTTTTGGTGTATTGGGTATCCAGATCACCCAGGCAAGCGCGGATTTTCTGGCGCTGGCCTGCGCCATTCCCATTCATATCCGGGTGATCAGAAGCCTTCCAAAAGAGGACCGGCTGTAATTTTTGCTGATTCTTTATTGCCTATTGCCTTTGTTTATGATAGGATAATCAAAACAGCATTTCTGTGAGGAGACATTATGCTTCCCAAATACTTATCCGTTTTCTTTATTTCCATGGTCCCCCTGGTGGAGCTGCGGCTGGCTATGCCTGTGGCAGTGGGTATGGGGCTTCCCTATTTCCCCGCGCTGATTGTATGTACTCTGGGCAACATGATTCCTGTACCTTTTATCTATTTCTTTGCCCGGAAATTCCTGCTGTGGGGCGAGAACAAGCCCTACATTGGCAAGGTTTGCAAAGTCTTTCTGGAAAAGGGCGAAAAAGCCGGACAAAAGCTGGTGTCAAAAACCGGCCGGGGCGGCATGTTTGTGGCGCTGCTGCTGTTTGTTGGAATCCCCCTGCCCGGAACCGGCGCCTGGACAGGCACGCTGGCGGCCAGTTTTCTGGATTTAGGCTTTAAGTCCACTGTGGCGGCGGTTTCCCTGGGCGTTCTCATGGCCGGTATTATCATGGCTCTTGCCAGCACCGGTGTATTCGCAATCATCGGCTTATAAGGAGTGTTTTTTATGGAAAATTGTCTGTTCTGCAAAATTATCGCAGGTGTCATTCCCTCCACCAAGGTGTATGAGGATGAGACCGTCTATGCCTTCCGGGATATCAATCCCCAGGCCCCTACCCACGTGCTGGTGGTTCCCAAAGTCCATATTGCCGACTGCAACGGCATTACCTGGGAAAACAGCGCTGTGGCAGCCCATATTTTCCAGGTGATTCCCAAGATTGCCGCGGCAGAGGGTCTTACCGGGGGTTACCGGGTGGTTTCCAACTGCGGAAGCGATGCCGGCCAGACGGTACAGCACCTGCACTTCCACATTCTGGGCGGCAAAAAGCTTGCCTTGGAAATGGCTTGACAATTGGCCCAAATCGGGTATAATAGACCCAACCGCATAACAAATCAATCTTCGGGGAGCCGGATGCATCCGGCTGAGATTAGGCATGCATGCCTTGACCCGTGAACCTGATACGGTCAGTACCGTCGTAGGAAAAGATGCATAAATGGGATACCTTGTGTCGCATTGCACCTAGACGGGTTTGCAATGCGGCATTCTTTTTGACCCATAGTGTCAAAAAAATCAAGGAGGTATTCTCATGGAAACAACCACACGCAATGTAAACAAGCTCCACCTGCGGGTGCGGGCGCTGTGCGAAGGCGCTATTATGCTGGCCACCGCGCAGATTCTCAGCTACATCAAGCTCTTCCCCAGTATGCCAAACGGCGGCTCCATTACCTTTGCCATGTTCCCCATCATGCTGTACGCGCTGCGTTTCGGCCTTGGCCGGGGTCTGCTGGCAGGTCTGGCCTTTGGTGTCCTACAGCTGATTTTTGACGGCGCTTACGCCTGGGGCTGGCAGAGCATGCTGCTGGACTATGTACTGGCATTCACCCCTCTGGGACTTGCGGGACTCTTTAAGGGAAAGGCTTGGGGTATTTTCCCCGGTGCTGTGGTTGGAAGCATCACCCGTTTTGTGATCCACTACATCAGCGGCGTGACCATTTACCGGATTTATGAGCCCACCGAGATTCCCGGCCTTGGTATCTTTGACAATGCCGTGGTATACTCCCTGGTATATAACGGCTCTTACATGCTGCCCTGCATGCTGCTGACACTGGCTGTGGCCGCTGTGCTGTATGTGCCCCTGAAAAAGTATTATGCCGGACAGGATCTTCTGAAATAAGTCGAGCATTTCGCCCGCAAGCACAATTTAAAAATCCCCTGGGGGACGGTCGTTGACCGTCCCCCAGGCATGTTTTATCCGGTTTTTCTTGATTACTCCGCCATTTTAAAGACTGCCATACCCGGAGCGTTGATAGCCAAGGTGTTCACCCGGTAGAGAACTTTTGCTGCCTGTCCCCGGTTCAGGGTTTCCATACAGGGCAGCTCCACTCCGTTTTCCGCCAGTACAGTCAAAGAGGAGCTTGCCCATACAGGGGCGTCCGCATAGGCGCTGTTTTCCAGTGCCTGCTGGCTCACCGTCAGATCCAGAGCGTTTTGCAGCATCACCGCGGCCTCGCCGCCGGTAAGGGGCGCGTCCGTCTCAAAACCGTCGGTCTGGGGCAGTCCCTCTGTCAGCCCAGAACGAACCGCTGCTGCCAGATAGGGCTTGAGCCACTGGGGGGTATCCGCAGGCATCTGCACAAGGGCAGCATCGTCAGTGGGTACTTCCAGCAGCTGCACCATCATGGCAAGAAACTGCCCCTTGGTGATCTCCCTGTCCGGGAGGAAGCATTCCTGACCGTTTACCTTTTCCCCCTCGAACAGGCCGGTATTCCGCAGCCATTCCGCCTCAAAGCGGCAGTCCTCCCCCAGAGTATCGGTATACTGTCCCGCCTTGGTGGGTTTGAGAATCTGCACAGTGACGGTGGCCTCCCGGGACACATTCCCCGCAGGGTCCGCGGCAGTAAAGGTAAAGGAATCCACACCTACTTTATTGTGCTTAGGGGTATAGGTGAAGATACCGTCCTCTCCCAGCTCCACAGTTCCCCGTCTGGGGCCTCTTGCAAGGGTGTAGGTGAGACTTTCTCCCTCAGGATCGGAGACCGTGAGCTTACCCTCATTGGGCAGATTCTTATAGGTCTCCAGGGTGCTGTCCTGAGCAACCGGTGCCTTGTTTTCTTTGCCGATCACCGCAAGGGACATAGTGGTTTCCTTTTCCACCCGGTTCTCATAGATGGGCAGATAGCATACCTGTGCCTGGGTATCCGTCTGGGACTCCACAGCCTGGAAGGTCATGCGCTCCACCTGTTCCCGGGTGAGAATGTCACCGGGCTGCAGAATCCGGGTGCCCAGCATAACCGCGCCTGTATTGCTCTGGGGAATGCCGGTGATGCAGATTCCTGCCAGAGGTTCCTCCACGGAAGAAAAATCCTGGGCAGTAAAGCAGTAGGTACTGCCGGACTCTACCTGGGATGCCAGCGCACTGCCGCCGATCCCCAGAAGACTGACCGCCGCCAGCGCAAAACAGATGATACGTTTACAGAACATAGTAAAACCTCCTCGTTTCTGTTCGCAGGTATTGTTTACCATCAGCGCCAGAATTATGCACGGCAGGAAACAGAGAAGCATGTGTTTTTTATCCGCATAAATGCATAAAAATTCGTTTTTTATTGTTTTATTGTATACAAAAAAACATGCATTAAGGTTTTCTGCCGAAAAAATGCTGTTTTTTCTGAACTAAAACAGTTTAATTTCTTAAAAATACATTTTACGCTTGCGTTCTTATTCTTTTTTCTGTATAATTAACCCTGTCTTACTTATATTACGCAAGGAGGAAGATTTATGAAAAGACTGATTACCTTGGCACTGGCGCTGACACTGGTTGTGGCTCTGGCTGCCTGCGGCGGTACTGCAAGTGCCAAAATGACCATGGGCACCGGCGGCACCACCGGCACTTACTACGGCTACGGCGGTGTGCTGGGCCAGTACATCAAGAACAACGCCGGTATTGAGGTGAACGTGGTTTCCACCGACGGCTCCAAGGCCAACATTCAGGGCATTGCCGCTGGTGACTACCAGCTGGGCACCGTCCAGTCCGATGTTATGGCTTACGCCTGGGAAGGCACCCGTTCCTTTGAAGACGGCAAGGTAGATTCCTTCCGTGTAATCGCCGGTCTGTACGCAGAAGCTGTGCAGCTGGTTACCATGGATCCGGAGATCAAGTCCGTTGCTGATCTGGCAGGCAAGTCCGTTTCCATCGGCGCTCCCGGCTCCGGCGTTTACTTTAACGCCATTGACGTGCTCACCGCCGCCGGTCTGACCGAGGATGATATCAACGCCCAGTATCAGAGCTTTGGTGACAGCACCGATGCGCTGAAAGATGGCAAGATCGATGCCGCGTTCATCGTGGCAGGCCCTCCCACTCCCGCGATCACCGAGCTGTGCACCACCAACGAGGCATATCTGGTGCCCATCGACGGTGAGATTGCTGAGAAGCTGATGGCAGACTGCCCCTTCTACACCGTCCATACCATTCCCGCTGACACCTACCCCGGCCAGACTGCCGATGTCAACACCGTTACCGTCAAGGCTACCCTGATTGTTTCCGCGGATGCTTCCGAAGATCATGTCTATAACATCACCAAGGCTATCTTCGATAACATCGACGCCATCACCGCCGAGAACGGCAAGGGCGCTGAGCTGAGCATCGAAAACGCCACCAGCGGTATGACCGTCCCCTTCCATGCCGGTGCCGCAAAGTACTTCGCTGAAAAGGGCGCAAAGGTCGGTTAAGGACTTTTCCGGCTGCGGCAGGAAACTGCCGCAGCTTTTCACATTTTGTTTAGGAGGTGCCCAATGGCATTGTTCAAGAAAAAGGACGCCCCTCAAACCCAGGAGCCCATGGATCTGGAAGCGGTCATGAAGAAATATGACCAGGAGTCCAACACCCGCGTTTGGGAAGGTACACCCAAGCTGGTGGTAATGGCAATTCTTGCCATTTTTGCTCTGTTTTGTATCTACGTCACTTTATTCACCAGTTGGCTGGAGGAAATTCGGCTTACCTCCTTCGTGGCGTTTATCGTTTTTCTGGGCTATCTGGTATACCCGGCAAGAAAGGGTGTCCAGAAAGTAAATTTCCTGCCTTGGTATGATATCGTGCTGATGGTACTGGGTACTGGCGCGTTTCTGTACTTCACCTGCGATGCTTACACCATCATCCAGCAGGGCAGTGTTTTCCAGTGGTGGCAGATCGTTATCGGCATTATTGGTATTCTTTCTCTTGCAGAGGTATGCCGCCGGAGCGTAGGCCTGCCAATTCTTATTGTGGCAGCATGTTTTCTAATTTACGCCCTGATATGGGGTCTGGCCAATCCCACCCTGTGGGGCAGGATCAACTACACCGTCCGGGCTCTGTTTTACAGCAAAGAAGGTATCCTGTCCACACCTATTAACGTCTGCTCCAAGTTTATTGTGGTGTTTATCATCTTCGGCGCGTTTTTGGAGCGCACCGGCATCGGTGATTTCTTTATCAAAATTGCCAATGTGGCCGTAGGCCGTTTTTCCGGCGGTCCTGCCAAGGTGGCCGTGGTGGTCAGCGCCATGGAGGGCATGGTTTCCGGTTCCTCCGTTGCCAACACGGTAGGCTCCGGTTCTGTGACCATTCCTCTTATGAAGCGTACCGGCTATAAGGGCGAATTTGCAGCCGCGGCAGAAGCTTCTGCCTCCACCGGCGGTCAGATCATGCCCCCCATTATGGGCGCGGCCGCATTTCTGATGGCGGACTTCGTGCAGATTCCCTATAGCCAGATTGCCCTGAAGGCCATTCTTCCCGCCGCGCTGTATTTTGCCGGCATCTTTGTGGCTGTCCATCTGGAAGCGAAAAAGATGGGCCTGCGGGGTCTTTCCAAGGAAGAAATCCCCCAGCTGAAGCCCCTGCTGAAGCAGCTGTATCTGCTGCTGCCTCTGGTTCTGCTGATTTATCTGGTAGGTACCAGCCAGCGCTCCATCGCCTATGCCGCCGCTCTGGCCATTGTGGTGGCCATTGTGGTAAGCATGTTCAGCAAAGAGACCCGCATGACCCCCAAGCGTCTTTTGGAGGCCTTTGCCGCCGGTGGACAGGGTATGATTGCCGTGGCCGCTGCCTGCGGCATTGCCGGTATCATTGCCGGCACCATTACCATGACCGGTCTTGCCAACACCCTGATTAACGGCATCCTGGCCCTGGCAAACGGCAGAGTCATCATCGCACTGTTCCTGACCATGCTTTGCTGCATCGTGCTGGGTATGGGTGTACCCACCACCGCCAACTACTGCATTATGGCTGCCCCCTGCGCCCCCATTCTGGTGCGTATGGGTGTTCCCGCCATTGCGGCCCACTTCTTTGTATTCTATTTCGGTATTGTTGCCGTCCTGACACCCCCGGTAGCTCTGGCAGCCTACGCCGGCGCCGCCATTGCCCAGGCAAATCCCATGAGAACAGCCCTGTCCGCCACCAAGCTGGCCATCGCCGCATTCATTGTTCCCTACGTGTTTGCCCTGAATCCGGCAATGCTGTTTGTGGATACCACCGCTTTTGAGGTGGTAAGCATCTGCATTACCTCTTTTGTAGGAATTTTCTCCATCTCTGCCGCTTTGCAGGGATATATGGTGGGGAATATGCCATGGTATGAGCGGATTTTGGGCGCCGCCGCGGGACTGCTGCTGATAGATCCCAACCCCATCACCGATGTCATCGGTATCGGCGTGTTTGCTGTAATTCTTCTGTTGCAGATTCTTTCCCATCGCCGCGCCAAACAACTTGCATAACCAAAACACTACGGCCCGAAGACCAAGGTCTTCGGGCCGTAATTTTTACTTTTCATAACCCATGGGGTTCTTACTCTGCCAGTTCCAGGCATCCCGGCACATATCCTGCAGGTTTTTCTCTGCTTTCCAGCCCAGTTTCTGCTCACTCTTGGAGGGGTCCGCATAGCAGGTAGCCAGATCCCCGGGGCGCCGGGGGGCAATCTTATAGGGCAGTTCCAGCCCATTGGCCTTGCCAAAGGCGTTCACCATATCCAGCACACTGTACCCAGTGCCGGTACCCAGATTGAACACCTCACAACCATTATTCTCACTGGCGTACTTCACCGCCGCCACATGTCCCTTTGCCAGATCCACCACATGGATATAATCCCGGACACCGGTGCCATCAGGGGTGTCATAATCATCACCGAAAATGCTCAGATACTCCCGCCGGCCTACAGCCACCTGGGTGATATAGGGCATAAGATTATTGGGGATTCCTCTGGGATCTTCTCCGATACGGCCGCTTTCGTGGGCACCGATGGGATTAAAATACCGCAGCAGCACAACGCTCCACTGCTTATCCGCAGCGGCCATTCCTCCCAGAATCTGCTCGGTCATGTACTTGGTCCAGCCATAGGGGTTGGTGCAGTTTCCGGTACGGCTGGTCTCCCGCAGGGGCATCTCGTTATCCCCGGAATATACCGTGGCAGAGGATGAGAAGATCAGCTTCTTCACATTGGCCTGCTCCATCACCTTGGTCAGCACCAGGGTGGAGTTCAGGTTGTTGTCATAGTAACGCCAGGGCTGGGCAACAGACTCGCCCACTGCCTTAAGTCCTGCAAAGTGGATTACACACTCGATGGGATTCTCCCGGAAAATGGCCTGCAGCAACGCCTCGTCACGGACATCGCCCTGATAAAACCGCAGTTTCTTTCCCGTCAGTTCCTGCACCCGCTGAAGGCTCACCGGGTTAGAATTGCACAGATTGTCAATGACCACCACCTCATAACCGCCTTCCAGCAGTTCCACACAGGTATGACTTCCAATATATCCGGCGCCGCCGGTTACCAAAATCGCCATCACTACCTCCTTATTCCTTCGGCCCCAACTGCAGCTGATGGGCGTGGGCCTTCATGCCCCGGATACAGATATCCGCCACATCCCTGACTTCCATATTCATCATCTGGCAGCCCTGACGGATAATCTCCCGGTCACATTTGGCTGCAAACTTTTTATCCTTAAACTTTTTCATAAAGCTGCTCACTTCCATATCCGTGATACCTGCCGGGCGCATTCTGGCGGCGGCCTGAATGATACCGGTAAGCTCATCGACGGTAAACAGCGCCTTTTCCATATTGGTTTGCGGCTGGATATCGTTGATATGGATATAGCCGTGGGACAAGATTGCCCGTACCTCCTGCTCTGTGAGCCCTGCATCCAGCAGAGGCTGCCGGGTGTGGAGCAGGTGCTCCTGGGGATACTGCTGGTAGTCATAATCGTGAAGATATCCAATGGCCATCCAGTGCTGTGCATCCTCACCAAAATGCTCTGCCAGCGCGCCCATGGCGAAGGACACATTCATGGCATGGAGGAACAGGTGTTCCTCTGTGGTAGTCTGGGCAAGCAGCTGCTTTGCCCGTTCCATAGTCAGCATTACGCTCACTCCTCTTTCAATGTATGTTATTGCTAGTGTAATGCATATTCCCCAATTCGTCAACCGTTTCCGGGATATAAAAAACAGGCAGTTGTGGCTGCCTGTTTTTTCGTTAGACGCTATGCAGCAGTTCCTTGCCGGAGATGCCCGGTTGGGTCATCTGATAGGCGTTGAGGATCTGATCCAGTTCCTCCTCGGTAAGGATTTTCTGTTCCAGCATCAGCTGGCGGACAGGAATCTGCTTTGCCAGTGCTTCCTTGGCAAGCTTGGCGGCCTTGGCGTAGCCGATGTGGGGACACAGGGCAGTAACGATACCCACGCTGGAATTCAGTAGTTCCCGGCACCGCTCCTCATTGGCGGTGATGCCGTTGATACAGTTCTCCACAAAGGTAAGTACAGCATTATCCAGCATGGAAATGGACTGGAACAGGGATTCAAACACCACAGGCTCAAAGGCATTGAGTTCCATCTGACCGCCCTCCACAGACATGGCAATGGTCATATCATTGCCCACGATTTTAAAGGCTACCTGACTGACCACCTCGGGAATCACAGGATTGACCTTACCGGGCATGATAGAAGAACCATTCTGCCGCGCAGGCAGATTAATTTCACCAAAACCGGTTCTGGGACCGGAGGACATGAGCCGCAGGTCGTTGGCGATCTTGGAAATGGACACAGCACAGCTCTTAATAGCGCTGGAGACGGCTGCGAAACTATCAATGTTCTGGGTAGCGTCAATCAAATCGTCGGCCTGCCGGAAGGGAATACCGGTAAGAGAAGCCAGGGTAGCTGTAATATTGCGGAAGTAGGTCTCATCCGCATTCAGGCCGGTGCCGATAGCGGTACCGCCCATATTGATCACAAACAGTTCCCGCTTGGCATTGTGGATTCGCTTCAGGTTCCGCTCCACCGCGGAGGCGTAGGCACCAAACTCCTGCCCTAAACGGATAGGAACCGCGTCCTGCATCTGAGTACGGCCCATTTTCAAAATGGAGTCAAATTCCTTTGCCTTGTTCTGGAAGGCATTGTACAGCAGTTCCAACCGCTGTTCCAAGCTTCTGAGCAGCACAAGCGCTGTCATCTTGCCCGCTGTAGGAATTACATCGTTGGTAGACTGGCCAAAGTTTACATCGTCATTGGGATGTACCAGCGTGTAATCGCCCAGCTCTCCCCCCAGAATCTCGATGGCCACATTGGCAATCACTTCATTGGCGTTCATGTTCATGGATGTGCCAGCGCCGCCCTGAACAGGATCCACAATAAACTGGTCATGGAACTGGCCATCCAAAATCCGGTCACAGGCCTGAATAATCGCCTCGCCCACACGGTCCTCCATGGTATCGGCGGTCATATTGGTTATTGCGCAGGCTTTCTTGATAAACGCCAGACTGCGGATCATCTCCGGATGCAGCCGGGTGCCTGTAATGGAGAAATTCTCCATAGCTCGCAGGGAATGTACGCCATAGTAGGCCTGGGCAGGCACCGCCTTGGTGCCCACAGAGTCTGTTTCCTGGCGGAATGTTTCTGTTGTCATAGGTATCCTCCGTTTACTTCTTATCTCCAATGTATTATATAGAGCGTTAATCTTTGTAGGACGCTCAAAACACCCTTATCCCATACCGCTGTGGGCAGCAGGAACGTATTCCTAACAAACGGCGGTTTTCCTATTGAACCCCCCATGGCCCACAACTGTAATTTTCATAGTTTACACCTCATGTGCAAAATATTTTTCTACGATTTCGGCCACAATGCCCACGCCAATGGTCACACTGTTCTTCTCAATCCATTCCTCCCGGGTATGGGTGCCGCCACCGGCATAGGTACCCACGCACACAGCGGGAATACCCATGGAATGGGGAATGTTGCAGTCTGTAGAGCCGGACTCGGCATGCACATCTTCCAGCGCCGCATGCTTTTTCTGCACCGCGGCGCAGAAATCGGTCAGCTCCTGCTGCTTTTTGGGATCCACGCCCTTCATGCCGGGACGCTCGCCCACCAGCTCTACCTCTACCTGCCCAAACTGGGCCATGCGGTCAAAAATGGCATAGAACTGCTCCCTCATGTACTCCAGATTTTCGTAGACATCGCTGCGGTACTCGCAGAGCATGGAAGCCTCCTGGATAATGGTATTGATGGATGTACCGCCGGAGATAATACCCACGTTATAGGTGGTTTTACCGCTATTCTGGGGGACCTGAATCTGATAAATCTCCTGAATACCCTGAGCCAGCACTCTTGCCGCGTTCTCGTTGCCGAAATCGCCAAAGGAATGGCCGCCCGTAGTTTTGACGGTAACGCTGTACCGGTGGGAGCCAACGCTCTTGTCTGTAACGGACCTGTAACCGCCGTCAAAGGTGAAGAACGCCTGGGTTGACGGGCCGTACTTCTGCATAAGCGCCCGGGTACCCTTCAGGTTGCCCAAGCCCTCCTCACAGGCATTCAGAGCAAACACCACATTGACAGCGGGCGTTTTTTTCTCGTCAGATACCTTTTTCATAACGCTCATCAGCTGGGCAACACAGGCCGTGTCATCGCCGCAGCCAGGGCAGTAAATGTTCTCCTCATCCTCCCGGAAGGGCAGGGATTCTGTATCCGGGAACACCACGTCCGTATGGGCGGCAAAAATCACCGTCTTGCTGGAGTCTTTACCTTTCAGCTCCCAGATTACATTCTTCGCTTCATCCACCTGCACATCCTCAATGCCAAAGCTGCGCAGTTTCTTCACGCAATACTCCACACGCTTATCCTCGTAATGGGACGGCGCGGGGATGGGACAAAGTTCTCTCAAAATCTCATGGGCAAGTTTTTGATAGTTCTCCATAGGGTTTCCTTTCTATGTTGGACAAGACATACTGTCTGCTAATTGACTGATTGACCCCGCTGGGACGAATTTCTCCTGAAAACCACGCAGGCGTCTCTGCTGCCGTCTTTAACAGTTCCTGAACCTCCTAGGTTATTACCTGCTCTGTTCCAGCAGGCGTCCCACCAAGTCTCCAATGGTGTTAGCCATGCACCAGAAACCTAAGTCATTGGGGTGGGTGGTATCCACCACACAATACTCCAAACCTACTTCCCGGTAGATTTCCTGTCCATCTATAAAATACACATTTTTATCTCCGCCTGCGACAGCCCTTTTATAGGACTGACGGATCACAGCCCGTCTTTCCTCATAATTGGGCCAACACAGATCCGCAGCGCTGATCATAACAATGGGAATCTCCGGATTTCTGCTGCGAATCTGCTGATAGAACGGATAGTGGGTCTTTTGCAGATGCTCCAGCGTAGGCGCGTTATGGTCGTAGTCATAGACGAATACGCTCATGGGTAACCCGGCAATATACTCTCCCAGCTCCGGTTCTGCCCGGCAGCCGCCAGAGAAACCCAGGTTGATAATATCCGTATTCAGCCGCCGGGAGAGGATATTGGCATAGCTGTTGCCCGCATGGGAAGCGCAGCCTCCCTGGGTGATGGAGCTTCCGTAGAATACTACCGGCTTTTCATAGCGGTATTTACCGCCGGGTAACAGTTGGGCATCCTCCTCCAGTGCAATGAACACCCTGTCCACATCGTTATATAGTGGGAAATTGATCACGATATCCCGCAGCTTTTTCTCCCCATCCCGGAAGTAATAGCCTGAGGTATAGCCATTTTTCCCCATCTGATCCCCATTGCCGTCATGACCATTTTCATCCACGCCGGGGTGGAACACTGTGCAGTAGTTACCGTCGGCATACAGGTCAAAGCAGCTTGTACCGCACAGGGACATATTGGAGCTGGACGACACCGAGGGCAGGATACATTTCAGCACGATCCGGCTGCTGTCCGTCTTAAAACGGACACGGATACCGGACGTATTGGTGTAGAGATTGTTAACAGACCTGTTTTTAACATTTTTCGCCACTTCCCCGGGCATGCGCTTGAAATCCTGTTCTCCCTCCCTCCGGCACAGGCCGTAGAGGGAAAATACCGGTTCATTAACGTCGTAGGTCTTTAACCCCGCGGAACTGAAAAAATTGCTGTAATTCTCATCCACATCGGCAATATTCTTGTATTCCAAGCTTAGCCCCTACTTATGTAAGAAAGTTTTACTTTACCGTTTGAACTGCCTGCTGATCCCCATGCCAGGTAGCCTTATCCCTGTCCGCCACCCGGTACAGGATGATATACGCCACAACCAAAACTACCATCAGCACTGCGCCTGCATAGTACACAGGGATATAACTACCTGATAGGTCATAGACCAGATTGCTGATCGGCTCTGCCAGCATATTGCCTACCGATACCAACGCCGAGAACACACCCATTGTCAACACATAGCTATGGTAGCCAAACAGGTCAATGGCCAAAAGCGGAATGGTTACTGTGACGATAGGCAGCGCAAATCCATAGAGTATAATTGCGGTCATAGCGCTGGTCATTCCCGACACTCCGGGCAGCAGCCACATGGCCGCGGCACCACAGCCAAGGCAGAACAGAATCGTCTTGCGCACACCAATAATATCCATCAGCACACCCAGCAAAACCTTCGCCGCAGTAAGCGCCAACAGCATGGTGCTCTGGATCTGCACCGCCTGCTCCTGGGGCAGCCCCCGGTCTGTCATGTAGGGAACCACTGTGGAATAAGGCAGATACACACCGATAAAAGAGATGATAAGCAGTACCACTGCCAGGTAAAACACCGGCCGCCGGGTCAGTTCCTTAAAGGAATAACCCTGAAAGGTGTCCTGAGGCATGATGGTGGGACGCTTTTTCTTATTCAGTAATTCGCCCTCACCATGGGGTTTGAGTCCCATTTTTTCGGGAGTATCCTTTACAAAAACAATGTTCAGTACGATCAGTACTGCCATCATTACCGCTGACAGCAAATACCCGCTGCGCCAGCTTCCGGCTTCCATTGCCGCGGACAAACCAAACGTACACACACTGCCACCCAAACCGGTGGCTGCCAATACCAATCCCAATACCGTTCCCCGGTGCCGGTGGAACCAATCATTGATCACCCGGCTGGCGCTGCTGGTACTGCAGAAGGCCGCAGAGATACCCAGCAAAACAGATCCTATGAACAGTTCTGTTACCCCGTGGCTTCTGGACATCATGAAATATCCCAACGCCGCAAGGGGCAGGGTAATCAACGCCAGTTTCTTATAGCCAAACCGCTTGACCAGCACACCGGAAAACATAATCAGCGCAAAAGAACACAAATTTCTCAGACTGTTGGTCAAGGAAAATACGCTCCGGCTGATATCCAGTTCCTGGCTCACAGGAATCACAAACAGGCTTATGTTATTGCAGATGCCGGCATAAATACCCATCTGCAGGAACATAATGACCGCAATGACCCAGTGGTAGTGCTTATGAATAAATGCTTTCATTTTTGATTATCCTTTTCTATCCGCCCTCTTTATCAAAAGAGGGCGGTTGCAGGGGCAAAACCCTTTGTCAGTCTTTTAATGTTTCCAGCAAGGCTTTACCTTCGTCAATCAGAAGTTCTGCTACACCCGCCCTAAAGGAGGAGCTACCTGCTTCGTAGCCGCCCTCGTCATAGGCTTCCTGCATGGGGAAGTAACCGGCAGCGCCGTTGGTCAAGCAGGTGGGAATTACCACATCCCAGCCCTCTGCCAGCTTCAGTCCACGGCCCACACCGGTAAACGGCTCACCGGGAATACCTACCATGGCCACATCACCAATACGAACTGCGGTCAAGGGCATGGTGAAGCTGTAAGGACCATGCTCCAGCCGTACCATTCTGCCTGCCTGAGCCACCATGGTGGTCAGCATCATGCCCTTGTAGGGAAGCTCCTCGTCACGGCCGGCCTTGTGCATTTCATCGATATACCGGGCCTGCTTCATTTCCTCCGGAGCGGGATTGTTGGCGGGTACTTCCACGGTCTTCATACCGAATTTCAGGGTATCCACGTCTACATACTTGACCTTGTCATACACCTGCAGAACACCGCCGGTGACCACACGGCCCATATACTGGGCATGCTTGTAGCCACGGGCCACATCGTCAAAGTGCATGAACATATCGTTCAGATAGCCGCCTCTGGGATGGACGTTCACGTGGTTCACATCGCCCTGGGCGCCGTTGAAGAAGATGCACTTGGTGTTGTCCAGGGTCTTTTCCACTGTCTGCTTCAGGAAGCCGGGCCAGTCAGCGGAAATCAGATTACCGCCCACCACATCCGGATGGTCCGCGAAGTTTACCAGCACGATGGTTTCTCCACCCTCACGGTCAAACCGCAGGACGGTAACACGCTCGTCCACCGTGCCGATCGGCTCCACGATGTCGGGGTGATCCACACCGGGATTGGTGCGGATAGAGCCGTCCTTCATGCGGAAACGGCGGATAAAGGCAATGTTGGGAGCCTGA
>JAZSRI010000114.1:0-31358 GCA_045538415.1 Faecousia sp.
TCAGAGCCACCATAGCTAAGTTGTGAGCGTTCATAATATCGTTAATATCGCCGGTCAGACCTAAAGAGAACTCGGTCATGGGCATCAGCAGAGCGTTGCCGCCGCCTGCCGCGGTACCCTTAACGTTCATGGTGGGGCCGCCGGAGGGCTGACGCAGAGCGCCGCCTGCGTTCTTGCCGATGTAGCCCAGACCTTCGATCAGGCCCAGAGAAACGGTGGACTTACCTTCACCGAAGGGGGTGGGGGTAACAGCGGTAACTTCAATGAACTTGCCGTCGGGCTTATCCTTCAGACGGTTCATAACCTTGATGAAGTCGATCTTGGGGGTCTTGCCATAGGGGATGATCTCCTCGGGCAGCAGGCCCAGCTTCTCACGGAAGTAATCCACGGGGGGCAGGGTCTTTTCTGCTTCTTCAGCGATCTGCCAGTCCTTGTAGATGGTGGGGTCCAGCTTCACAAAACCCTTCTCGTCTACATACTTGCCATCAACGAAATTGATTGCCATAGTAAGTTTCCTCCTTGTTTTTCGGTGCCTTTCCGGGGCACAGTATTTACGTTTTTTATTATACTACCTCAATATCAGCTGCGTCCCGGATCAGGCGCATGACCTTGGTGGTGAGTACACTTTTTAACACTGCCGCTTCAAAGTCGGCATCATAGTAATCCTTCAGCTGCTCCATGGTCAGACCGTTCTGGCGGCAGATCATCACAAGCGCTTCGGTGATTTCGGATTGCTCCGGCTGCAGGTTTTCCAGCTCCACGATCTTGTCGATGGCGGCCAGATTCCGCAGGGCGGCTTCCGCGGCGGGATAAGCATCCTTGCGCAGGTCCTCCGGCGTGGTGTTCATGAACTGGCAGTACATCTCGAGACTCAGACCCTTCTGGCCCAGCTGCGCCTTCAGGCTCTCCAGCTGCTCCTGCACAGCCTGCTCCAGTTCTTCCGGGGAAACGGAGAACTCCAGTGTGGCAGCTGCCTGCCGCAGCAGACGGTCCTGCAGATCCATTTCACCCCGCTCATCGGAGTAAGCCTGCAGACTGGCCCGGAGTTTTTCCCGCATTTCCTCAATGGACTCACTCTCGCCCACTTCCCGGGCGAACACCTCATCCATTTCGTAGGTGCTCTTAATACGAATCTCATGAATCACACAGTGGAACTCGGCCTGCTTACCGGCAAGGTCAGGAGCATGGTATTCTTCCGGGAAGGTGACCTTTACAACCACCTTTTCACCGGGAACCTTGTCCAGCAACTGCTCCTCGAAGCCGGGGATGAACATGCCGCTGCCCAGCACCAGTGTCTGCTTTTCGGCGGTGCCGCCGGCAAACTGCTCGCCGTCGCAGTAGCCCGCGTAGTCCAGAACAACCTCATCACCGGCCTGGGTAGGACGGTCGTCAACGGCTTGGATGCGGGGGGTTTGCTGCAGCAGACGCTGCATATGGTGGTCAACCTCTGAGGAGGTGACGGTATGTTTATTCAGTTGGCCTTTCAGGCCGCGGTAAGTAAATTCCATCCGGATGCTCCTTGCAATATAAATAAAAGGGCAATCCAGTTCCACAAAACTGAATTGCCCAGACGGTCGGCATGAATACAACGCACACACTCCACCGCGGTAACCCGCGAATTCCGTCAGTCATGTGGCATCGTCTTTATCATATATGAAAAAGAGGGATTTGTCAAGGGTAAAGAATGGCTTTCGGTAAAAGATTACGGATATAAATTTACAGCCGGTACAACCGTTTGCCGTTTTCCGTGGTGGCGGCGCAGACCTCCTCCATAGAAATGCCCCGGATTTCAGCCAGCTTTTCCGCCATCCGGTACAGAAGACCCGGGTGGTTTCTCTTGCCCCGGAAAGGTTCCGGCGCCATAAAGGGACAGTCCGTCTCCAGAACAATCCGCTCCAGGGGGATAGAGGCAGCAGTTTCCACCGCCTTGCGGGCGTTTTTGAAGGTGATCACGCCGGTAAAGCCAATATACCAGCCCAGATTCACCAGCTGCCGTGCCATTTCCGCGGAACCGGAGTAGCAGTGGAACACACCCTTGACCTTGGGAAATTCCTTGATGATGGCAAGCCCGTCGTTGTGGGCGTCCCGCTCGTGGACGATCACCGGCATATCCAGCTCCTGAGCCAGCGCCATCTGCATCCGGAAGGCCTTTTGCTGGATTTCCCGGGGGATATCCTCATAGTAATAATCTAGACCGATCTCGCCAATGGCCTTTACCTTTTCGTGGCGGCACATCTGCCGGTAAGCCTCAATAACTTCCTCATTTACTTCGTTGGCAGAATCGGGATGGCTGCCAACAGAGGCGTACAGCCAGGGGTATTGCTCCGCCATGGCGATGATATCCCGGGAGCTTTCCAGAGAGCAGCCCGCGTTCATCACAAGCTCCACTCCCGCGTCATGGAAGCTTTCCATCAGTGTTTGCCGGTCCGGGTCAAAGGCCGGATCATTCAGGTGTGCGTGGGTGTCAAACAGCATGTGTGTTCCTCCGAAATTACGGCCACATAGCAGCCGTGGATAGTGGTGATTCTGGGGTCCTCCGGGCAGAAATCCGTGTAGTTGGGATATCCCCGAAGTCCTTGCCCGGCGCATTTTGCCTGGGCCTCCTTCAGTACCCACAGCCGCAGCAGGGCGGCATGGGGATCCGGCGCGGCCTGCCACCGGGCAAATTCTCCGGGGGAGAGAATCTTCTCTGCCAGCTTCAGCCGGATATCCCTGTCTGTTTCCTCCGCGTCAATGCCCACCGGGCAATCCGCCAGCACGCAGAAGGCGTGATGCCGGGTGTGGGAGATGGAAAAGTGAATGTGCCCGTCAGAAAAAAAGGGTTTCCCTTCTTTTGTCAGGGACACAGAGGGCATGGGCTTTCCGAACCGGGCTTTGTACATATTCTCCAGAAGCAGCCGTCCGGTTCTGTGAGGGGTCAGGTCTGTTACTTCCATATGTCCTATTTCCATAAAACCCCTCCTTACATTACCTATAGTATAGCGGCGGAGGGTATCCCTTGTCAATGGCAGGTTCTACCCGGTGATTTTTTGCATAGGCTTGCCACAGGAGGGATGTACATGGAAGACAAACTGCTGCTGCCCCATAAGCTGACCCTCAATGAGCGCAAGGACTTGTCCGTCACAGGGGTCACGGAGGTGGTCAGCTTCGATGAGGAGGCAGTGATCCTGAAAATAGGATCGGACACCTTGGTTGTGCGGGGAGAAAAACTGCATATGAAAACCCTGTCTTTGGAGGCGGGGCAGGTGGCGGTGGATGGACATATAGGGGCGCTGATATACGAGGAGGGACGCTCTCCCGGGGGTCTGCTGCAGCGCCTGTTTGGATGATTGCCCCAGCATTGGCCGCCCACAGGGCGGCTGCCGCGCTATTGGTGGGATGCCTTTGCGGTCTGCTTCATGGGTTTCTGCGGCCTCTGCGGCAAAAGCATGGGGTGCTGGCGGACCTGCTTTTCTGTGCCGGACTTATCTGGGCATGGGTATACGTGGGTTTTGGAATTTGTCAGGCGGATTTGCGCTTTGGGACTACGGTTGCGTTGTTTGCGGGCGCGTTGGGGTGGGAGTACAGCTTCGGCAGGCTGCTCAGACCCATATTCCGGGCTTTTTGGAAGGTAATTGGCAAGATTTTTGGGGCAATTTCCAATACTTGGGAGAAAATTTTGAAAAAATTTTCGAAAATTCTAAAATTTCTCTTTGCAACGGGAAAAAAATGGGGTACAATAAAGTGTAAACATCTTCCTGCCAAGGGGCAGACCGCCGGAGGTATCCCACATGACAAAACGAAGAAATCTCCTGCACCGGGTAAAACTGGTGTACCGGCGCAGTCCTCCGCTTCTAAAGTGCGTGGTGCTGGTAACCATGGTGCTATCGCTGGCAGCGCTGCTGACCCTGCGAATATCTCTGCTGGACCAGCAGGAAAGAAACCGGGAGCTGCAGAACCAGGCCGCGGAGCTGGAGGCGGAAAATCAAAAATTGGAGGAAGATATTTCCCACGTGGGCTCCCAGGAGGGAATCGAACAAATCGCGGGAGAAAAGCTGGGTCTTGTAGACTCTGACAGTTCTTTCTTTACCCCCGTTGATTAAAAATTTTGGAGGAAACAGATCAAGTATGGAGTTAACCGTAGGAGCAATTTTAGAGGGAAAAATTAAATCCATCACCAACTTCGGCGCATTCGTATCCCTGCCTGAGAACAAGACCGGCATGGTACATATCTCCGAGGTGGCCAACACCTATGTCAGTGACATCCGGCAGCACCTGACCGAGGGTCAGGATGTGAAGGTCATGGTCATTGGCACAGACAATGGCAAGGTGAACCTGTCCATCAAGCGTCTGGAGGCAAAGCCCCAGCGGGACAACCGCACACCGGGCAGCCGTCCGGGAGCCGCGCCCCGCAGAGAAGGCACGCCCCAGCAGTCCCGCCCTCAGCGCACCGCTCCCACACCTCCTCCCGCACCCAAAACCGCTGACCAGCTTTTTGAGGAGAAGCTGAAAGCCTTTATGTCGGAATCCGACAGCAAAATCTCCTCTATCCGGCAGTACTCTGACCACCGCACCAAGAGCCGCAGAAGATAAGCAAAACGGCTGCTTTTTGCAGCCGTTTTTTCATGCAGACCCATGGGGGCTGCTGTTTTCAGGAGTGTTATCATGTCAACTGTTGTTGTTACCGGAGGTTCCCGGGGAATCGGGGCGGCGGCTGTGGAGCTGTTTGCCGCCCGGGGAGATACGGTGTATTTTCTTTATGAAAAAGAGCATGAGAAAGCCGAGGCCGTTGCCCGGCGCTGCGGCGCCGTAGCTATTTGCTGCGATGTGGCGGATGGGCAGGCGGTGGAGGCGGCTTTTGCCCAAATCCCCCAGGTGGACATCCTTGTGTGCAACGCGGGAATTGTATGGGTGGGTTTGCTTGCCCAGATGCCCTCCGACCGGTGGGACAGGATTTTTGATGTAAACGTCAAGGGCATTTACCATTGTGTAAAAGCGGCGATGCCCAAATTCCTGCAGACCCATGCCGGCAGCATCGTTACGGTCAGTTCCATGTGGGGACAGGTGGGCGCCTCCTGCGAGAGCGCTTATTCCGCCACCAAGGGAGCGGTGATTGCCCTGACCAAGGCGCTGGCCCAGGAACTGGGACCCAGCGGCATCCGGGTCAACTGTGTGGCTCCCGGCGTGATTCAGACGGATATGTGCGCCCAGGTGGAAGAGAATGTTATGGAGCAGCTGCGGCAGGAAACGCCCATAGGCAGACTGGGTACTGCCCGGGATGTGGCGGAAGCCATCGCCTACCTGGCAGACGCGCGGTTTGTCACAGGACAGATTTTGGGCGTCAACGGTGGGTTTGTGGTTTGACAGGCCCAAAGATTTAGGCTATACTAGGCTGTATAAAAACTACTTAGGAGGAACCAATTATGAAAATCGCAATCGGCTGTGACCACGGCGCGCTGGCGCTGAAGGATGCTCTGGTAAAGCGCCTGCAGGCCCAGGGACATGAGGTAAAGGATTTTGGCACCTATTCTCTGGACAGCTGCGACTATCCCGATTATGCCGCTCCCGCTGCTCAGGCAGTGGCAGACGGCCAGTGTGACAAGGGCATCGTCCTGTGCACCACCGGTATCGGCGTTTCCATCACCGCCAACAAGATTAAGGGCGTGCGCTGCGCGCTGCTGTCTGATGTGCTGAGCGCTCGTATGACCCGGGAGCACAACGATACCAATGTAATGGCCATCGGCGCCGGAATCGTGGGCCAGATGCTGGCTTTTGAAATTGTGGATACTTGGCTGGGCACAGAGTTTTCCGGTGATGCCCGCCATCAGCGCCGCATCGATAAGGTCATGGCTCTGGAAAAGTAATGTATACAAAAATATCCCCTGCTGCGGCAGGGGATATTTTTTGGATATTACCGCATGGAATCCCTGTCCGGCAGACCGTGGAACTGCTTCAGTTCCTCGTAGAACAGGGCGTAAGAGGTCTGCACCAAGGGCTTTTTCCACACCAACAGGGCAAACAGCGCTACGGTGTAGAGAATGTAGAACAGGAAATACGCCAGATCCGGATTGGAGAACAGCTCTACCCCAAACAGCGGCAGCAGAAGATCTCCGTAGCCGATAACCGTTACCAGAGTTTGCAGTACGTAGAACCACCAGAACTGCAGATCCAGACGGAACAGCACTTTGCACTGACCGCGCATGATGCGGATACCACCCTTAAACACACGCATGCCGGTAAGCTGGGGATAGTCCATCAACAGAAACTCACACATCCGGAAACGGTACAGAAGTGGAATGGAGACTACCAGGAACACCGCAAAAAACAAAAGCAGCATAGGCGTCAGGGTATCCATAACTACGGCCAGGGTGGCTTCGTCCATATACAAATTCCCAGACATAATATTTTCCTGACTGAGGATAGGAGCAATGGCCTCCATAAAAGGCTGGGCCAAAGGGGTTGCGGTAAAAATACCGGAGCAGATGTAGAAGCAAGCCAATCCAAGCAGGAAAATCAGCACACTCTGGGCAAACAGCAGCACCAGTATCGCAAAGAAACGCCGGAAGCCCTCCAAATACATATCCGGGCTGAGCCGCTTTTTCCTGGACATGGACAGGGCAGCGCCTGCGTAACTGATTTGCCAGAAGGGCATTAAAACAAAGCTGGCAAACTGAAGCAGTACCTGTACCGTGCTCAGCACGGAGCGCAGCCCCATTCCGGACAGACCAGAGGTGCTGCCAATGCCTTCACCCAAAATAAAATTCAAAACCGCTACCAGCAGAGAGAAACCAAGGGCGATACCGGCGTGGATTGCGGTGAATTTTCTGGGGGCATCTGCCGCTCCGTCCAGACAGGACTGGGCACGTAAAATGATGTTTTTGGGTTTTTCCATGGAGAAAGTTACCTCCTTACTCGCTATAACACTAGTTATACGGCATGCCGGGGAAAATAGCAAATGAATTTTTTGTGGACGGGGGGACTTTTTTGTGGTACACTGGGGGTAAATATGAATTACCCGGAGGGATTTTATGGAATTGGGTCAGCGGCTGAAGCAGGCGCGGGTGGAAGCGGGGCTTTCCCAGCGGCAGCTGTGCGGAGAGGAAATCACCAGGAATATGCTCTCCCAAATTGAAAACGGCGCGGCCCGCCCCTCTATGGATACCCTGCGGTATCTGGCGGGACGGCTGGGAAAGCCTGTGGGCTATTTTTTGGAGGAGGATGCGGTAATCTCCCCCAATCAGCAGGTGATGGAGCAGGTCCGGGCCGCCCGGGGCGCAGAGGTGTTGGAGCTTTTAAAGCAGTACAAAGAGCCGGACCCGGTATTTGACCGGGAGCGGTATTATCTGGAAGCCCTTGCCTGTATGGATGCTGCCCGGGAGGGTGTGGGGAGGCCCGGCTATGCCATGAGCCTTCTGGAGCGGTGCGCACTGGCTGGGGAGAAAACGCCCTATTATACCCCGGCGCTGGAACGGGAGCGGCTGCTTTTGTGCTTTGAAACGGGACTTATGGGGGCTGCGGAGTTGGAATCCCGGCTGCCGGCAGATGACCGGGAGCTGTTCCTGCGGGCGCAAAGCGCGCTGGAGCGGGGAGAGCCGGACACAGGCATACGCATTTTACAGGCGGCCCGGGACAGAAGTGAGCGGTGGCATAACCTTATGGGCCGGTGCGCCATGGCGGCAAAGGACTACCAACAGGCGGTGTTCCATCTGGAACAGGTGCAGGACACCTCTTTCCAGCGCTACGTGGCGCTGGAGCGGTGCTATAAGGAGCTGGAGGACTACAAAAAGGCCTACCATTATGCCTGCCTGCAAAGGCAGCAGGATAAATAACCGAAAAGCAGCGTGCCCAAGGCAAAAGCCTTGGGCGCGCAGTTTTCTAAAAGACATGTGCTTTACAGTTCATACAGCGGACATACAGGGTCAAAGCCCTGGGGCTTATAGGTAACCGAGCCAATGGGCTTTCCGCTGATGCCATATTTGGCGTTGTAGCCAAAGAGGTTTATGTACCGGTGCAGGTCGTTGCGCTCCAGCTCCATGGCTTTCATTACCTCCACAGTGGCCAGCACATCGTCCACCGCCCGGTGGGAGTTGACCACCTTGCCGCTGAGACCGTAGGCGTCGATGGCGTTGCACAGCTTGTGGGGATAGCTGTGCCGGTCTTTGTACACGGTCAGCAGATCCAGCTTGTCTTTGCCTTTTAAAATAATGGGATTGCCGCTGCGCAGCAGCAGGTAAAACAGAAAGCTCAGGTCAAAGTGGGCGTTGTAGGCAAGCAGCAGGGTGTTGCCCTCCAGCATCCGGGCGATGTCGCGGCACACCTGGGTCTTGGGAATACCCCGCTGCAGGATATCCTCCTCGGTGATACCGGTAAGCTGCTGGATTTTTACAGGAATACAGCCGCCGGGACTGAGGGTGATGAGCTGGTCATATTCCTCGGTGACCGCTGCATGTCCGTCTGTCCGCTCCACCACCACGGCGGCAAACTCGATGATTTCGTCCCGGCAGTAATCCAATCCAGTGGTTTCTGTGTCAAACAGCACCAGACGGTCATAGGTTTCAAATAAAGTATCAAAGCAGGCCATGTTTATTTTTCTGTCAGCAGTAAAGCCCGGCGGAATTTGCTGACAGGCTCCTCCTCCAAGGAAAATCTCCGGGCAAGCTCCCGGGCAAAGGCATCCAAAGCCCCAGCAGAACCCTCTTTCAGCTCTGCCTCCAGTTCGCACAGGGGAGATTCCTTTCCTCCGCCTATGAGAACACCGTCATCCAGGGCAAGTTCGGCAACACAGTCCGGCAGAGGCACGGTTCTGGCACGGCGGGTGAACCGGGCACCGCAGATGCTAACCAGCGGCGCACCCGGGAGAAAGGACAGGGTGTCCCATCCTGTAAGTTTACATAACTCCGGGACGGCATCCTCAATGGTGTCTTTTTGAATCTCCCATTCTCCCCGGATACCGCCCTTCGCCGGGGTTTTCAGGGTGCATATACTCACACCGTTCTCCATACGCCGGCGCAGGGTACACCGCAGTGCGCTCAGCCGGCGGTCAGGGGTGTCATAATAGGTGGTTTCCATGGCAATGGTTTGCCAGTGACCGGGGAAAGCCTGCTGCACCAGCCGGTGGATTTGCCCGGTGGCTTTAAACTTTCTTTCGTATTCCTGTCCCACAGAACTTGCCCCCTTTCCTTTTTTCTCCCTATTATACACCCCGCTTTCTCTGGATGCAAGAATATTTCCGTCCTCTTTGCTTTCCGACAAAAAAATCCCGGCGAACATGATAGGATTTTCTTAAATCAGGAAAGGCAGTGGTCCCATGAACTCCATACAAACCTATTACCACCGGGGGCGGCAGATTGTCTGCCGTGTCTGGGCCGACCAGCGTTTTCACGGGCTTTTGCAGGCGGCGGGATATTTTTTCACAGGCTTGTTTCTCAGCGCGGCCTCTCTGGGGAATTATCTCCAGCCCATAGCCATGGGCTTTGTGTGGGCATGTCCGGGAGTGGGCGCTTTGGCTGCGGCAGCGGGCAGCGTGCTGGGGTATCTGTGCTTCTGGCCCGGAACGGCGCTGCAGGGCGTGGTATGGATAGGTTTGGCTCTTTTAGGTAAGCTGTTTACAAGAGATGTTCCCTCCGAGGGGGTGGGACAGTTGCTCCTGCCTGCCATGGCGGCGCTGATGGCAGCGGCCAGCGGGGTGGGTTTTCAGATTCTCGCGGCAGATGATACCCCTGTGACCATTTATTTAATTCGTGTGCTGCTGGCAGCGGGGACAAGCTGGCTGTTCACCCGGGTGATGGAGGGACGAAACCCGGTTTTAGAGTGGGTGGCAGGCGGGCTGTGCGTGCTGGCGCTGGCGCAAATCATGCCCATACCTTATCTTAATGTGGGAATTCTGGCGGCAGGAGCGCTTACGGTTGCGCATACCTTCCCTGCGGCGGCGCTGGCCGGGCTTGCCCTGGATCTTGCCCAGATCACCCCGGTGCCTATGACAGCGGTGACGGTACTGGCGTTTTTGGCAAGATTCCTGCCCCGGTGTCCTCGGTTGGTGCTGCGTGTGGCGCCCGCAGCGGTGTACATAGGTGTGATGAGTCTGCGGGGAAGCTTAGATTTGCAGCCCCTGCCGGCGCTGATATTGGGAGGGATTCTGGGAAGCCTCCTGCCCGGGCCTGCCCGGGTGAACCACCGCCGGGGGGAGACCGGGGTGGCCCAGGTTCGTCTGGAAATCGCCGCAGGGGTGTTCAGCCAGGTGCGGCAGATTCTTTTGGAGATGCCCCCGGTGCCGGTGGATGAGGATGCCCTGATTTGCCGGGCGGCGGAACGAGCCTGCGGCAGCTGTCCTGCCCGCAGCTCCTGCAAGGACTCCCGGCGGCTGCAGCAGCTTCCCGGGCTGCTGCTGCACAAGCCCCTGCTCCACCCGGAGGAGCTGCCGGTGATGTGCCGCAAAAGCGGACGCTTTCTGGCGGAGCTGCACCGTTCCCAGGAGCAGCTCCGCTCCATCCGGGCTGACCGGGAACGGCAGCAGGAATACCGGGCAGCGCTGATGCAGCAGTACGGCTTCCTCACAGATTTTCTGCAGGATTTGGCCGACCGCCTGTCCACCCGGCCCCAGAATCTCCAGCCATATTATAAGACCCAGGTTCAGAGCTTTGGAAACCGGCCCCGGCAGGACAATGGGGACAGGGTCATTCAGTTTGCCGGGACCATGTGCAGGTATTATATTGTGCTGTGCGACGGCATGGGTACAGGCATGGGGGCGGTTCATGAGGGACAAATGGCGGCGGCCATGCTCCGGCGGATGCTCACAGCGGGCTTTCCCGCGGAATACGCTCTGCGCAGCCTAAACAGCCTGTGCGCCCTGCGGGACAGGGCGGGGGCGGTGACGGTGGACATGGCAGAGGTGGAGCTGTACACCGGAAAGGTAAGCCTGTATAAATGGGGCGCCGCGCCCTCCTGGCTGGTGTGGACAGCGGGCGTGGAGAAATTGGGCACTGCCGGCCCGCCGCCGGGTCTGTCGGTGGAAACTGACCGGGAGCAGGTGCAGACCTTTTCTCTGCGGCGGAATCAGACCCTTATCATGGTCAGCGATGGCGTTGACGAGGAGGCAGCCAGGCAGTGCTGCCAGAACCATGCCGACCGCTCTCCCGGGGAATTGGCCAGAAGTATCCTCACCTGCTCCCAGGTTCAGGGGCAGGATGATGCCACGGTGGTCACCGTGAGGCTGACCCTGGCGGAAGAAAATTAGCAGAATGATCTTTTTTGCTGTCATTGCAAACCGGCACAGCCACCGGGGCGGAATGACAGCGTTATTATTTCCGGAATAGATTGGGGAAAATGTTCAAAAATAATTCAAAATGATTCCCTTGACACTTTTAGCACTCTATGGTATAGTGTGCTTAGCACTCAGAGAAAAAGAGTGCTAAGCGAACGGAAGGAGGCATATCATGGAACTGACAGAACGAAAAAAGAAGGTGCTGCGCAGCGTTGTGGACCTGTATATCCGCACAGCGGAGCCGGTAGGCTCCAAGGCCATCACCCAGCTTCCGGATATGAACTACTCCTCCGCCACCATCCGCAACGAAATGGCAGAGCTGACCACCATGGGTTATCTGGAGCAGCCCCATACCAGCGCGGGCCGTGTGCCCTCCGCTGTGGGCTACCGGCTGTATGTGGATGAGCTGATGGCGGACTACCGGCTGAGCATGGATGAGACCAAATCCATCAACCTTGCCATCGAGGAAAAGATGCAGCGGGTGGACAAAATGGTGGAAAAAGTGGCAAAGCTGGTATCCCAGGCCACAGACCTGCCGGCCATCTCCGTCGCTTCCCGGCAAACCGGCGCAAAGGTGCGGCGGTTCGACTTAATCCTTGCAGGGCAGGGCAGTATTATTTTGGTGCTAATGCTCTCCAGCGAGGAAGTGGTCAACAAGCTGATTAAGCTCCCCGTGGATGTGGCAGAGAGCGACTTGAAGCTCCTTTCGGCAGTGCTTAACGCAACTATGGCTGACCTGAGCCCCGAGGAATTTACCCAGGATCTGTTGGACCGGATAATGCGCTCGGCAGGGGCGGCGGCAAGCCTTGTGCCCATTATTATGGAATTTACCGCTGAGACCCTTCGCCGGCAGGACAGCACCAATATGGCTGTGGCCGGACAGATGCGGATTCTGGGTCACCCGGAGTACCGGGACGTGGACAAAGCCCAGCGGCTTATGTCCTCTCTGGATGAGGAGGCGCTGAGCAACCTGCCGGCGGTTATGCAGAACGCCAACGGCACCAAGGTGCTGGTAGGCCCGGAGAATGTGGCTCAGGAGCTGAAGGATACCTCCGTGGTCATGACCAAGTTCGACATAGGCGACGGCATGCAGGGCATGATCGGTGTGGTTGGCCCCACCAGAATGGACTACGCCAAGGTGACCGCCAGATTGAGTTACTTCGCGGAGAGCCTTTCCAAAATGTTTACAAAACCGGAACTGCCGCAGCTTCCCCAGCCGGCACCGGAGGAAGATAACGCCAAGGAGGCATAAACGTGGCAAAGAAGAAACAAGAAACGCCCCAGGAGGAGCTGCCCCAGGAGCAGACCGTAGAAACGGAACAGCCTGAAGTGGAGGAAACCCAGCAGGCGCCTGTGGAACAGGAAAATCCTTGGGAGGAAAAATACAACCAGGAACATGACGCTTACCTGCGTTTGGCGGCGGATTATGACAATTTCCGCAAGCGTACCATTAAGGAGAAAGAGCAGTCCTACGGCAACGGCAAGGCTGACGCTGTGGAGAAGCTGCTGCCGGTGTATGACAATCTGGAGCGGGCGCTGAACCAGCCCACTCAGGATGAGGCCTATAAAAAGGGCGTGGAGATGACCATGACTCAGCTTGTGGGAATCTTCACCGGATTGGGCGTGGAGATTTTCGGCAATGTGGGCGATACATTTGACCCCAATATCCACAATGCCGTGATGCATATTGACGATGAAGCCATGGGTGAGAACGTGATCACACAGGTGTTCCAGAAGGGATTCAAGCTGGGACAGAAGATCGTCCGCTTCGCCATGGTCCAGGTAGCGAACTGATAAATTCCCGTCATTGGAAAAGGAAACACCGGAAACCAATGACAGTATCAAACAGTAAACACTTTTCATTTATATAGGAGGAAACAATTATGGGTAAAATTATTGGTATTGACTTGGGTACAACCAACTCTTGCGTAGCCGTTCTGGAAGGCGGCGAGCCTGTTGTGATTGCCAATGCCGAGGGCGGCAGAACCACTCCCTCTGTGGTGGCATTTTCCAAGACCGGTGAGCGTATGGTGGGCCAGGTGGCAAAGCGCCAGGCAGTTACCAACGCTGACCGTACCGTGGCTTCCATCAAGCGCCACATGGGTGAAAACTACAAGGTCACCATCGACGGCAAGGGCTATACTCCCCAGGAGATCAGCGCCATGGTGCTGCAGAAGCTGAAGGCGGATGCTGAGGCTTATCTGGGCCAGCCCGTTACCGAGGCCGTTATCACCGTTCCCGCCTACTTCTCTGACGCACAGCGTCAGGCCACCAAGGACGCAGGCAAGATTGCCGGTCTGGAGGTCAAGCGTATCATCAACGAGCCCACCGCAGCCGCTCTGGCTTACGGTCTGGACAAGGAAACCGAGCAGAAGATCATGGTCTATGACCTGGGCGGCGGTACCTTCGACGTGTCCATTCTGGAAATTGGCGACGGCATCGTGGAAGTTCTGGCTACTGCCGGTGACACCCGCCTGGGCGGCGACGATTTCGACGAGCGGATCATGAACTATCTGGTGGATGAGTTCAAGAAGGCAGAGGGCATTGACCTGCGTAACGACAAGGTAGCTATGCAGCGCCTGCGTGAGGCTGCGGAGAAGGCCAAGATTGAGCTGAGCGGCATGACCACCACTTCCATCAACCTGCCCTATATCACCGCTGACGCAACCGGCCCCAAGCATCTGGACGTGAGCCTGAGCCGCGCGAAGTTTAACGAGATGACCGCCGATCTGGTGGAGCGCACCATGAAGCCTGTCCGTCAGGCTATGAATGATGCCGGTTTGAAGGCCAGCGACCTGAACAAGGTGCTACTGGTTGGCGGGTCTACGCGTATCCCCGCTGTTCAGGAAGCTGTTAAGGGCATTACCGGCGCCGAAGGCTTCAAGGGCATTAACCCCGACGAGTGTGTGGCACTGGGCGCCGCGATCCAGGGCGGCGTTCTCACCGGCGACGTGAAGGATGTGGTCCTGCTGGACGTAACTCCCCTGTCCCTGGGTATCGAGACCATGGGCGGCGTATTCACCAGACTGATCGACCGCAACACCACCATCCCCACCAGAAAGAGCCAGATCTTCTCCACTGCCGCTGACGGCCAGACCTCTGTTGAGGTGCATGTGCTCCAGGGCGAGCGTGAGATGGCTGCATATAATAAGACCCTGGGCCGCTTCCAGCTTACCGGCATTGCCCCCGCACCCCGCGGCGTACCTCAGATCGAGGTTACCTTCGATATCGACGCCAACGGCATCGTGAAGGTATCTGCCAAGGATCTGGGCACCGGTAAGGAGCAGCAGATTTCCATTACCGCTTCCACCAACCTCTCTCAGGAAGATATTGATAAGGCTGTCCGTGAGGCAGAGCAGTACGCCGAAGAGGATAAGGCCCGCAAGGACGAAGTGGACACCCACAACAACGCCGAGCATATGATCTACCAGACCGAAAAGACTCTGGGCGAGCTGGGCGACAAGCTGGACGAAAGCGAGAAGGCTTCCATCCAGGCTGCTGTGGATAAGCTGAAGGAAGTAAACAAGGGCACCGATGTCCAGGCTATCAAGGATGCCACGGAGGAAGTGCAGAAGGCCTTCTATGCGGTTTCCGAGAAGCTGTACCAGAACGCCAATCCTCAGGGCCAGCCCGGCGCGGGCGCACAGCCCGGTGATGACGGCGTTGTGGATGCCGATTACGAGACTGTGGACTAATAGGAACAAGCCTAAGGGGCGGTGAAAACCGCCCCTTTTGACCCGTTATACCATAACCGTAAAAATGAGGTGGTCAGCGATGCAGGGAATGACGAGACGAGAAAGACAGATTACGGATAAAGAACAGATCACCAGAGTTTTGGACACAGGCAAGGTGCTCCATCTGGGTCTTGCTGTAGATAACGAGCCTTATGTGGTGCCTATGAACTATGGCTACACCGAAGAGGATGGAAAGCTGGTAGTGTACCTACATAGCGCCGTCCGGGGTAAGAAATTGGATATGATCCGGGCCAACCCCAAGGTGTTTTTTGAAATCTCCTGCGATCTGCTCCCCTTCGAGGGGGAGAAGCCCTGCCAGTACGGGCTGGCCTATTCTTCCGTGATGGGCAGAGGAACTGCCCGGATCGTGGAGGATGTGGAGGAGAAAAAACGGGCCATGTCTATCCTGATGAAGACCCAGACGGGCAAGGATTTTTCCTTTGCAGACCGGCTGGTGAGCATGGTTGCGGTGATTCGTATCGATGTTTCGGAATACACGGCGAAACATCGTCCTCTACCAGAAACTAAGAGGTAATCAATTATGGCAGAAGAAAAACGTGATTATTATGAGGTGCTGGGCGTTCAGAAGAATGCCAGCGCCGAGGAAATAAAGAAAGCATACCGCAAAGGCGCCATGAAATACCATCCGGACAGAAACCCCGGCGACAAGGAAGCCGAGGAGAAGTTCAAGGAATTGGGCGAGGCGTATGAGGTGCTGTCCGACCAGGAAAAGCGCTCCCGCTATGACCAGTTCGGATTTGCCGGAGTAGACCCCAATTACGGCGGCGGTGCCGGTGGCTATGGCGGCGGCTTTGGCGGCTTCGGTGGATTCGGTGACTTCGGCGACATTTTCAGTGACTTCTTCGGTGGCGGGGGAAGCCGGGCCAGTACCCAGAACGCACCCCGCCGGGGTGAAAATGTGGGTGCCCGGCTGGAGCTGACCTTTGAGGAGGCGGCCTTTGGCTGCGACAGGGAAGTCTCCGCCCAGCGAATCGAGAACTGTTCCTCCTGTAACGGCAGCGGCAGTGCCGACGGTGTCATCGAGACCTGCTCCCAATGCCGGGGCACCGGTCAGGTCACCACTACCCAGAATTTTATGGGCATGCGTATGCAGTCCCAGACCACCTGCCCCCAGTGTTCCGGACGGGGTAAAATCGTCAAGACCCCCTGTACCACCTGTAAGGGTAAGGGCAAGGTGCGCCGCACCCAGAAAATCAAGGTCAAAGTGCCCGCGGGTGTGGATAACGGGCAGAGCGTCCGTGTCCGGGGCGAGGGCTGCGTAGGCTATAACGGAGGCCCTAACGGCGACCTGCTGGTGGAAATTTATATCAGGCGCCATCCTATTTTTACAAGAGATGGGATGGATGTCTACTGCGAGGTGCCCATCACCTTTGCCCAGGCTGCTTTGGGCGCAATCATTGAGGTGCCTACTCTCGATGGCAAGACAGAGTTTGAAATTCCCGAGGGAACCCAGACCGGAAAAATGTTCGTCCTGCCCGGCAAGGGCATTCCTCAGGTGGGCAATTCCAGACGCCGGGGTGACCACAGGTTTGTGGTGGTGGTGGAGACACCTACCAAGCTTACCCGGGAGCAGAAGGAACTGCTGCGGAAGCTGGATGAGAGCATGGACGTCAAGTCCAATCCCAAGCGGAAAAAGTTCTTTGATACAATTAAAGATTTCTTTGACTAACCTGCAGGGGCTGTTGCAAAAAGCAACAGCCCCTAAAACTATGCAAATCCATATAGCCTGTGGACGTAGGGGCGGTCATCGACCGCCCGAAATACGACCTCAATTTATACTCTGAGAAACGTTACCGGGCGCAATCAGGATGCGTAACGATTAGTGGCCAGGCCGGTGCGCTTTAGCCGTCGGCATTGCCGACCCGCCTTGCGGGCCGACTGGCCTTGCGGAAATTTCTTAATTTTTAAGGCCAGGGGTTTTGTTTTTCCCGCGGCTGTGATAGAATAAGGAAAAATGTTCAAGGAAGGTGTCCTTACATGAAACGCTGCGTTATTTTCTGCGCCGCAGGGTGCGACGGTCTGCTGGCTCCTCTGACACAGGAGGACTATGTTCTGGCGGCAGACGGCGGTTTTGCCCACTGCCAGCGGCTGGGACTGACCCCCAACGGAATCCTTGGGGATTTTGACTCTCTGGGCTATACGCCGGAAGGCGCTCAGGTTTTTCCTGTGGAGAAAGATGACACCGATGCCATGCTGGCGGTGAGAAAGGGTCTGGAGCTGGGCTTCCGGGAATTTCTGCTGTACGGCAGTCTGGACGGCCCCCGGCTGGACCATACCATCGCCAATTTCCAGACCCTGCAATTCCTGGCAGACAGAGGCGCTACCGGGTATCTCATCGGAAATACACACATCGTCACCATGGTGAAGAACGGAAAGGCAGAGTTCGACGAAAAAGCCACCGGCATCCTGTCGGTGTTCTGCATGGGAGCCGATGCCCGGGGTGTCACCATCCGGGGCGCTCAGTATGAACTGCGTGACGGCACACTAACAGCGGGCTTTCCCTTGGGCGCAAGCAATCACTTTGTGGGACGCCCCACCTGCGTATCCGTAAGAGAGGGCAGCCTGCTTCTGGTCTATGACCGGGAGAACGGACTTGTCCCTATCAGGAGGGCGGTATGAGTCAATTAACTGATTTGGATACCGGCCTTACCCATGGGCAGGTGGAGCTTCTTTTGGCACAGGGACAGGGAAATGTCACCACAGCAAATCCCGGCAAGACCGGCCGGGAGATTGTTTTGTCCCATGTGCTGACCTTTTTCAATCTGGTGTTTGTTGTCTTAGCGGTGGTGCTGGCCTTGTGCGGCTCTTCCGTAAAGAATATGACGTTTCTCATTGTGGTGGTCATCAATACTGTTCTGGGCTGCGTGCAGCGGCTGCGGGCAAAGGCGGCGGTGGACCAGCTGACTTTGGTGGCGGCCCAGCGGCTTCCTGTGCTGCGGCAGGGAAACTGGCAGAGCATCCGCTCAGACCAGCTGGTACTGGGGGACATTGTCCGGTTTTCCGCAGGTGACCAGATTTGCGCCGACGGCCTGCTCCGAAGCGGCACTATGCAGGTCAACGAAGCCCTCATCACAGGAGAAGCTGATCCGGTGGTGAAGCAGCCCGGAGATAACCTGCTGTCCGGCAGCTTTGTGGTGTCCGGCAGTGGTCAGGCGCAGCTTACCGCCGTGGGTGACCGGTCCTTTGCTGCCCGGTTGGCACGGGAGGCGAAAGCCGACCCCAAAGCGGCAAAATCGGAGATGATGTCCTCTCTGGATAAGCTGATTCGCTTTGTGGGCATAGGGTTGATTCCCATTGGAATTTTGCTGTTCTGCCACCAGTACTTCCGGCTGGGGATGGGTCTGCGCCCCGGCGCTGAGGCCACCGTGGCTGCTCTTGTGGGTATGATCCCCGAGGGGCTGTATCTGCTGACCAGTGTGGCCATGGCGGCATCCTCTCTGAAGCTGTCCCAAAAGCGGGTTCTGGTGCAGGATATGAACTGTATTGAAACTCTGGCCCGGGTGGATGTGCTGTGCGTGGACAAGACCGGGACTATCACCCAGCCGGAGATGGCGCTGGAGCAGGTGATCCTGCTGTCAGATCAGCCTGTGGAGGATATCTTGGGCGCGCTTTACGGCGCTGTGCCCCCGGAAAATGATACCGCCCGGGCTATCGGGGAAAGCTATCCCCATGACCCCCGATGGGAATGCGCCAAATTTCTCCCATTTACTTCCCAGACCAAGTGGTGCGGCGGCGAATATCCCGGCCATGGCACTTACCTTTCCGGTGCGCCGGAGGTTCTGCTGGGCAGGGAACTGCCTGAGGCACAGGACTATATCCGTGAGGGTTACCGGGTGCTGCTGCTTGCCCGGTATCACGGAGCTTTGACCAACACCCCGGACAGCGCCCTTGTGCAGCCTCTGGCGCTGTTGCTGCTGAAAAACCCCATCCGCCCGGATGCCCCGGAAATTTTCCGCTATTTTGCCGCTCAGGGGGTGAGTATCAAGGTCATTTCCGGTGACAACCCCCAGACGGTCTCCCGGGTAGCTCTGCAGGCGGGCATCCCCGGAGGGGAGGCATATATAGACGCTGCCACCTTGCATACCGATGAGGATTATGCCCGGGCTGTGCAGATCTGTACCGTATTCGGCCGGGTGACCCCGGAGCAGAAAAAGAGCATCATCCGGGCGCTGAAGGATGCCGGCCACACCGTGGCCATGACCGGCGACGGTGTGAACGATGTGCTGGCTATGAAGGTGGCGGACTGCGGTATCGCCATGGCAAGCGGCGCTCAGGCCGCCAGCCAGATGGCGCAGATGGTACTGCTGGATTCCAATTTTTCCGCTATGCCCGCCATTGTGGGGGAGGGCCGGCGGGTTATCAACAATATCCAGCGGGCGGCGACCCTGTTTCTTGTAAAGAATATTCTGTCTTTGGGGCTTGCCCTTTTGACCATGGCAACAGGCCTTGCCTATCCCTTCGCGCCGTTCCATCTGACCCTTATTTCCGCACTGACCATCGGAACGCCCTCGTTCTTTCTGGCTATGGAGCCGAATTACCAGCGGGTACAGGGAAAATTCCTGCCCAATGTGCTGCGGCAGGCACTGCCCGGCGGTCTTACCAACATCGCCGTGGTGCTGATAGCCCAGCTGTTTATGGAAAATTTCCAGATTCCCATGTCCGATGTGCGCAGTGTATGCACCGCTATTTTGGCCTTTGTGGGCATGCTGGTGCTGTACAAGGTGTGCCAGCCCTTTGATACATTCCGCAGAATCGTCTGGGGCGCTATGGCGTTTGCCCTGATAGGTAGCTTTTTGGTGCTTAAGGGCTTTTTTAATCTGCACATCACCTCGTCCACAGCCCTGCTGCTGATGGCTGTAATGCTGGCGGCGGCGCTGGCGGTATTTGTGGCCATGCAGGCGCCTTTCCGTCTGGCAGACAGGCTCAGGAGGTAGACCTATGCTTACCTATGAACTGAAAAAGACACCGGGAGTACCTCTATACGAGGCACTCTACCGGTGCATCCGGGACGACATTCTCTCGGGAAAGCTTTCGCCTAATGAAAAGCTCCCCTCCAAACGGGCGCTGTGCGCCAATCTGGAGGTGAGCAAAATTACCGTGGAGGGCGCTTATAACCAACTGCTGGACCAGGGGTATATCCGCTCTCAGGAAAAAGTGGGATACTTTGTGGAGGCCGTAGACCGGGTAGAACCAAAACAGGCGCCTCCCGCCCGGGAAGCGGCCGTACAGCAGGAGGGAATCGACCTGACCGTAAACGGCCCTGCCCAGTTTCCCTTTTCTGTGTGGAGCCGTCTGCAGCGGGAAGTGATGCTGGATTTGGGGGAGAGGCTGCTGCTGCCCATGCACAATCAGGGACTTCCGGAGCTGCGGCAGGCCATTGCCCGGCACTTGGGAGAGTTCCGGGGTATGCAGGTAGACCCGGGGAATATTCTCATTGGCGCGGGAACGGACTTTCTGTATAATCTGCTGGTGCAGCTTCTGGGCCGGGAAAAACTCTACGCTGTGGAAGAACCGGGTTACGACAAAATCCGCAGAATTTATACCGCCGCAGGGGCAGACTGCGCATGGGTAACGCTGGATAGTCAGGGTGTGGATATGCAGCACCTGGGACAGGCGCAGGTACTGCATATCTCCCCCGCCCACCATTTTCCCACAGGCATCGTGATGCCCCTAGCCCGGCGGCAGCAGCTGCTGAGCTGGGTGAAGGCCGCTGAGGGCAGATATATTATAGAAGATGACTATGACAGTGAATTTCGCTTCGCTGCCCATCCGCTGCCCACCATGCAGTCGCTGGATACCGCGGGGCGGGTGGTCTATATGAACACCTTTTCCACCACGTTGGCACCCTCCATCCGTATCAGCTATATGGTGTTGCCCACAAGGCTCATGGAGCGCTTCCGCCGGGAACTGGGCTTTTACAGCTGTACAGTGCCCAGCTTTGAGCAGTATACCCTGGCACGGTTTCTGGACCGGGGATACTTTGAAAAGCACATCAACCGCATGCGGAAATTTTACAAAGCCCGGCGCAACCGGGTGATGGCTGCCCTTGCCCAGTGTTCCCAGGCAGACAGGCTGGAGATTATGGAGGAGAACGCGGGCCTGCATTTTTTGGTGCGGGTGAATGTGGGCTTTTCCCAGCAGGAGATTCAGGACTACTGCGCCCAAAGAGGTATCCGGGTGCGGATGCTCAGCAGCTATTACCACACCCCCGTCCCGGAATGGGCGGAAAAATGCGTGGTGGTGAACTATTCCGGCCTGAGCCAACTGCAAATAGAACAGTTGGAGGAAATATTAAGAGCCATATAGTCCTACCAGTTATATAGGCGTCTACGTCCCATGAAGGTAGGGGCGGCCACTGGCCGCCCGAAAACCACATAAAATTTATATTCCGCAGGGAAGTTGATGGGCGGGTCATGGAGGAAAAGACTATTGACCAGCCCAGTGCGTATCAGCTGCCCGCCTTGCAGATACGGGCGGCCAGTGGCCACCCCTACAAATTCTAACGATAGATTTAGGTGTTTTGTAACAGAAAAGCCGCCGGAATACTAAGGCATTCCGGCAGCTTTGTTTATTTATAGTTCAGTCCCGGCCAATTACTGGCCAATAATCTGGCAGAAAGCATTGAAGTAACGCTCACCCAACTGATACAGAGCGGTTCTGGAGAAGTGGATATCGTCCAGAATCTCGGTGGTCAGATGGGGAGTCAGGCAGCACAGCTGCTGTACATTGGAAGTCAGGCCGTTGGACTCAACGAATGCGCCGTTACCGCAATCCCTGCAAACGCCACGGATGGCATCCAGAACGGGCGTGCAGACCTCGATGTTCTTGTCACGCCAGTCGTACACAAAGTCGCCGGCCACGAAGGGCAGTTCGGGAACCTTGAACTCGTCACGGACAGAGCGCAGCAGGGTCATCAGATGGTTGTAGTGCACATCGTAGGAGGCCTGGAACAGGGAGTCAGACTCACCCTGGTGCCACAGCAGGCCAACCAGACGGTTTTCGGGGTTCAGGGCAAGAGCGGTACGGATCATTTCCATCATACGCAAATAGTAGATGTCAGTGAGCTTCCACTGGCCGTCGATGAAGCCGGTGCCGCCAACAGCGGTGTGCAGAATCAGCAGCTTGCGGCCTTCGGGCAGCATACCAGCGTTTACGTACTTACGGGCGAAGTTGAAGATGAAGTTGCTGACGATCTGGTTGCGGCGAACATCCTCGTGAGCAACATCGATGACGAACTCGTACTTGTCCAGAGGACCGGTCATCATCCATACACGTTCATCCCGCAGGTAAGGCTCCAGCACAGGGCCCATGCCATTGCCTTCGGCGTTGGACTGGCCGGCCTGAATGATAATATCAAACTTTTCCTTAGTAAAATCCTTCAGCATAATTCTCAAAAGTCCTTTCAGTTTTGTTATGGTACTCTGGGGCAGTACGGCAGCATCACGCTGCCATCTCTGGCAACCATACTTGCATAATACCACGGCAGGGAGTGGACAAACAATAGAAAAAACAATAAAGATATGGATTTTTGCGTATTTGGCCATATCTGAATCCCTGAAACAGAGGGCTTTTTTACAGCATAAAGGTCTTTCGGTACTCCCGGGGGGACATGTTAAATTTGTCTTTAAACCGTCTGGAGAAGTAAAATTGGTCACAAAAACCAAAGTTATCACTGATATCCGCCACAGACATGTCACTTCTGATTAAAAGCTGTTCTGCCTCAAATAACACCAGATCATAAATATAATCATGGATAGATGCGGAAAGCTCACTTTTAAACCGCTTGGTCAGGGTGCTGACGGAAACTCCTGCGTGGTCAGCAATGGTCTGGGAAGTGAGTTGGACAGAAAGGTTACCCTGTATAAATTTCACAGCCCGGGTCACACAGGCGGACAGCAGTTTCCCGTGGAGGTTCAGGTCGTTCTGCTCTATCATGGCGACCAGAATACGGTAAAGCTCCTGCCGAATCTTCAACCCTTCGTTAAAAGTGGAGGAGGAAAGACTATTGATAAAGAACGCTTCCTTGTTATCCGTCAGAGCAACGGAACAGGGTCTGGGACACTTCCGGAACAGGTCAATACCGTCAATGCCGCATAGCTGCAGACGGAAATACACATGATCCATCCAATCGTCGCAGGAATACTCAAAAGAGCAGCCAGCAGGAAGCAGATACCAGTTTCCTTTCTCCATAAAAAAGGGGGCCTGCCCCTTTACCTGGATCCGCGCCCTGCCGCTGACGATGTAAAACAGCCGGGAATAACCCGGATTATATACTTCTCCTTCCCAGGAGGTGCTGATATTGGCCCGCCCATAGTAGTATAATAACAGGCGGACGGAATTCATAGTCTGGCACAGAGATGTATCCATTTGAGCCATAGCTGTCATCTCCACTCGTTCTTTTGATATAGCATTTATCCCCCGGCAGCAACCGGGGGATTGTTCTGCCTTATTTTTCCTCCTCAGGTGTGAAGTCCAGAGTGATGGACTTAATACCGGTGCGCAGCTGGATGCATTTCACGCCGGCGGCGGACAGCATCCGCTTAGAGGCCAGCGTAGAGGGGGTGTCGGCGTATTTGTCGGACAGGTAGTATACCTCCCGGACACCGCTCTGGATGATGGCCTTGGCGCATTCGTTGCAAGGGAACAGGGCTACATACAGCTTGCTGCCCCGCAGGTCACGGCCGTTGGCATTGAGGATGGCATTCAGCTCCGCGTGAACCACAAAGGGGTACTTGGTCTGTTCACCGGTGCGGTCCCAGGGAAACTCGTCGTCACTGCAGCCCTTGGGCATGCCGTTGTAGCCGGTGGAAATGATGATATTATCCTGAGAAACAATGCAGGCGCCTACCTGGGTGCTGGGGTCCTTGCTCCGCCGGGCTGCCAGCATAGCAACACCCATGAAATATTCGTCCCAACTGATGTAATCCAAACGTTTCATAAGAAAAACCTCCGGAAGTTTTCTTTTAGAGTACTATATAGGAAGAAAAATTGCAAGGGAAATATCTTCCTCTCAAAAACCAGCAATTATGTTGCATCAACACCAATGAAAAGTGTGTGGCTTTGCTTGGCGCACGCATTTTATATAGTGTTAGTTCTCCTGGCAGTATTCTTCAAAGCAGATTCCCTGCTGGGTGATCTTCTTTGCCAGTTCCGGGGAGTCGATGTAGCGGAAATGCCAGGACTCGTAGCCGATTTTGGTAACAGCTTCCTTTCCCTTGGGGTACCGCAGAATAAAACCGTATTCAGGCAGCTTTTTCTGAACGGTCTGGAACAGGTGGTCAACACTGAGCATGTCTTCTATGGTGCGGAGGAGTTTGCCGTCCAGCATAATGCCCACATCAATGGCAATGCCTGTGTGGTGCTCGGAATGACCCGGTTTTGCAACGTATTTATTGGCATATTCCAGACCGAACTGGTTGAGGTATCTTTCAAAGGTTTCCTGCTGCTGCTTAACGGTTCTGTATATGGAAATCAGCTCTGTTTGGATACCGTCGTTTTTCAGAAGGTCCTCCCGCAGACGCAGAAACGCCTCGTAGGTTTTTTTCTCGATTTGGTACTGGTCTCCAACGGCGTTCTCCACAGACACCAGCTCAATGGTATCTTCAAAGCCATCGGGAAGCCGGTTGTCTTCGTTTACAAGAACCAAATAATCGGTTTTTTTCTCATTACTATGCATAAGTGTACCTCCGTTATTTTTTATAGGGAAACACATTTTTAAAACAATCAAATTGGGGCTTCGATCCTTTGCAGACTCAATGCCGTGTCAAACACACGATTGATTCGACGGGGGTCAATTTGTCCCAACTGATTTTGGGGGTGTTTTCGTTCTCATAGACCACAGGAACACACAGCTTTATGCTCTTGATAATTCTGCCATCCTCGGTTTTCTCGGGGAAGATTTGGATTTCCTCAACAAGAGACCGTAGCAGCACCTGCTTGTCTGCAGGTGTCATTCTATCAAAGAACAAGGAGAAGTGGCTCAACACCTTGAGAACGGTCTCCTTGGTCAGTTGATTCTGTTTGACCGCTACGAGCTTGTTCTGAAGCTCCGCCAAATCTTGCTTGTATTCTACTATCTTGACCGAGAGATTGTCAATGCTTCGCTTCAGTTCTTGAATGGTCACACAATCAACGGGGTCTGTGGGGTCTAATTCGTCCCGTTCGTCATAACGCTGTTTCAAATTTGCCTTTGCACGCCGCAATGCCTTTTCTATCTTGGCAATATCAGCTTCCACAGTTTCTACATCTACAACGCTGGACAGCTTTGAACGGATATAGTCAGCCAGTTTCGGGTCATTGATTAGCTGGGTGATAATTTCCACCACAGGGCCGTCTATATCCTTGTTGTTCCAGTTTTTCTTGTAGGTGCAGGTTTTGCCCTCGATGCTCCGCCGATGCTTGCAAGCATAAAAATGATAGTCGGCGTAAAATTCCCCGTCCTTGGTCTTTTTCTTCTTCCGTGTAGTGTTTCCATACATAGAAGCGCCACACTCGGGACAACGCAGCATCGGGGACAGCAGATGCACGTAGTCATTATCGGGGCGGCGCTCGCACATATTGCTCCGCCCTTGCCGTAGCTCTTGGGCAGCTTGGAACTGCTCCAAGGACACAATGGGCGTATGCTCACCTTGGACAAGGATATATTCCTTTTGGTTCACTACCTTGCGGTTGCCTTTGCGGTCTGCTTTTTCCATATGCCGCCGTCCATAGGCTATCTGTCCTGCATAGATGGGATTTTCCAGCACATCAGAAACCAGTTTGCGACCGATTTGCCCATAGGTGCGGTTTTGGCGAGGGGGTCGCTTGACCTCTTCCTTCAGCAGTTGCTTGACAACGCCAGCAATGCCGAGCGGGCGTTCTTGGGTGTATAAGTCAAAGATGCGGCGGACGATTGTAGCTTCTGCTTCGTCGATAATTAGCTTGCCATCGACCAGCTGATACCCCAAGGGGGACATGCCGCCGTTCCACTTGCCCTCTCTTGCTTTCTGCTGCCGACCCAAAAAGGTCTGCTCGTGGATATTGGAAAGCTCTGCCTGTGCCAGTGCCGCCATGATGAGGGCAAAAGTCTCGCCCATCTTGGTACTTGTGTCGATGCCGTCCTCTACTGCCACCAAATAGACATTGTTTTCCGTAAGGATACGCAGAGACCCGTGAATATCATACGCATTTCGTCCAAACCGACTAAGCTTATAGACGAGGACATAGGAAACGCCGTCTTTTTGACTCTCTATATCATTGAGCATTTGCTGAAACTGCTCTCTTCCCACGATTGTTGAGCCAGATTTTCCCTTGTCGGTGTATGTGCGGACGATTTCCATATCGTGATATTCGCAATGCCGCCGCAGCCGTTCTTCCTGTGCTTCCAAGCTGTAGCCATCGACCTGCATAGCGGTTGACACTCGGGTGTATATGTAAGCCTTCTTTTTCTCCATTTGTGCCGCTTCCTTTCTGTTTAAGTTGTGCATTGTCCAAACTTTGATATTATCATAACTCCAGTTATCCCAAAAAGCAAGCAAAAAACGGAAACGCTCGGTGCGTTTCCGTTTTCGGTATGAGCCAGTTCTTCGAACTCGGCTTCGTATTTGGCAATGAGGTCGGTCAAGGTGTGCAGAAATCCGTTAAAGGTGTAGGCGTTGCCGCCGCCGATGATTTCAGTATGTACTTTCATAGTCAATCTCCTATCTTCTTCTTAAAATGTTATGTAAACCTAAGATAGAAGAAATCGCCCCCAGAGGGAGGGCAGACTAAAAGATTGTCAAAAGCGGCATTTTTTATCGTCTATTTTATTTAAGCCTTGGAATGGTGCAGCCAACGGATGACCTTAACTGGTGTGATTGACTTATTGATAATATTTAGACTGACTTATTTAGCGGTTGGCTTTCGCTGGCTGCATCATTAAAGCAACCCAAGGCACACAACTGAATCATAGAGAGTTTTGGAGCAAATCTCTTTAAAAATTGCAGGTCTACCGACCACTCCGAAAAAAATGTGAAGCGAGTGGGGCACTCCACCCTGTGTCCCTACAAGTTTGGTTGCTTGATTATCGTTTATTTTGCGAAGAATACTGGTGAGCAAGTAAAAGAATAGACAGTGGCAGATAATGGCTGCTAGCTTACGGATTGTTAGCTTAAATCAGCGCAGTTCGGTGCCCCATTGTGAAAAATATGAGATGCCGTTGAGTAATCATGTTTAAGAGGTTGGGTAATAGCGAAGGATAGCACACGCATAGCACAATTATGTTTCGGTGCAGGGATGAACCTGTTAACACGCAGAGCAGATGCGTAAATGGTTCGTCAATCAGGCAATGGATTGACAAGTCAGGGTGGCAAAGAAAAATGCATACGGAAACCTCGCCTCTAGGACGTGTTATACGTAGCGGACTTATTCCTTTGAATTTTCAAAGGGATAAGTCTGTCCATTCTGCTCCGTTTGCCTACATAGGACGTGAACGTTTGGGATGCAAAAACGGTTCACGTCCGTTTTTTTGTGCGACGCATTCGTGTCCCACCGCCGACCCACATATATGTCCCAAAAGGAAAAGGACACGGGATTGATTTCCCGTGTCCTTATTTGTTAACGCTCCCTGTCATCATAATCTTGCTCGTAGTCGTACTCTCGTTCACGGAAGCGCTCCTCCTCTTGCTCAAGTGGAGGGTAGTAGTTGGGTAGTAACTGCTGCTCCCACTTGGCACGGAGTTGTTCTTGGTTGCGAGCGAGATATGTTTGGAAGCCATCAACCACCAGCTTGATTTCTCCCCGTTCGCCTCTGACCTTTGCATTACGGATAAACTCCATCATGCAGTAAGTCAAAAACGGCTGCTCCACTTGTTGGGCAAGAGCTTCATTTATATCTTGGAGTTGCTGATTCTTCAAAAGTAGCGTTCTACATTCTTTCTGTAGCTCCTTGCTCTGCTTGCGAAGCTGCTCGTTCTCAATTTCAAGCTGTTCGTTCTTGTAGGCCTGTACCGAAAGATGCTTTCGGGTATGTTCGGGGTCGTGGACTTCACCGCGCTCAAGTCCTCTTGGCTTGCCCACTTGCTCATAAAACTCGTCTTGACGGCGGCGGTAGTCATTTCTGCCGCCCATAATGTCACGGGCGGACAGACGAGTGCGCCCGTCCTCTCCCTCTATCAACGGCAAAGATTGACAAGTCAGATGGGGTGTTGCTTCATCAAAATGAATCACAGCATTGATGACCTTGCCATAGGTCTGCTCGTGGAAAGCCAAGCAATCCTTGAAATAGCTGACGATTTCATCTATATTTTTGTCCTTGAACCAGTCGGGGGTTGCTCCATAGAATCCGTCAAGCACCACAACACTGTTCTTCCGTTCCTGTATTTCCGCTTCTTTGAATGCAGCCGTAACGGCTTTATTCCAGTTTTCAGACTTGACCAGATACATATTAAAATCGGTCAAACACCATTGAATGTCGCTGGCGGTAAAATCCCGCCCTTTTTCGTGGTCTGCCGTGGTGCGGTTCGCTTCAATCTGCAAGCCGTACAGAGCCGCCCGTTTTCTCTTTTCTACACGCATAATACAATAAGCCATAGGGTATCTCCTTTCCTTTGAGATTGCGGGAGCAACGCCGTGGGTAAGCCTTTCCCCGTTCCTGTTCGCCGTTCTGCCTACAAACAAGCCTGCCCCCTGTCCGTAAGGCGCAGAGCTTGTTTTTCGACTTCACTGACCCTCTCTCAGCCGCCTTGCCGCAACACACGCCAACGGGCGTATTGCGGCTGCTGCGACTTCGCTCGGGTTTCACCGCCCCGAGGAAAGTCTAACCCACTAGACAAAGCTGTGCTTTGTTCATGGGGCAGGGCGTTCCCTTGCAACCCCAATATTACTTTTGTTTTCAAAAGTAATATAGAACATGAGAATAACAGACCATTGATTTTCGGGTTGATGGGTGGTAAAATGAACTCACCGATAAACTTGAATTTGACGGAGGAACGAAAATGAAGTGTCCTAAATGTGGAAAAGATATGACATTGGGAGAGCTTGCCAATCATCGTGGAGATACGTCTTTTTATTGGCTACCGCAGTCTTTTATAGATAAGCATTGGGTTTTTCCGTATCATCACACGAAGAAAACCATTGAAAATGAAGGTGGAATGATTATTAAGGCGAATAGCAAGGTTAATCAAGTATCGGCTTGCTATGGGTGTAAAGAGTGTAATGTAATCGTAGTGGATTGCAATTAGGTAAATTCCAATTTGAATTTGTAAAAAGCTAATGCTGTTATTACCCTCCATAGGGCATTAACAAAATCCTCCAAAACCGTTGCAGCGCAATGGTTTTTCGCAGTTTGCTCACCTTATCCCATTATATGATTTCACTTATGTTTACCTTGTCTATGACACCCCATAAGGGCAAAAACAAGGGAAGAAAAATCTGATAAAAAGATATAACAGAGTGTGGCAATCGGGAACTTGTGACATATGTGCGAATATAAAAATCTTGGAGGATTACATAATGGAAAAGTACATTTATAACGAGCGAAATGGTCTTTGGTATGAGTTGCAGGGAGATTATTATATCCCCTGTTTGGTGCTGGACGAAGAAGAAAACCAGCCTATCGGAATGTGGGGCAGGAAGTATCTGCGGCACATCAAGGAGCGTCGCCCGGTGCTGCACACCACACTGCTTCTCAGCGGTAAGCTGAACAGCCACCTTGCGGAGATCGACACTCAAGCAACAGAAATGTTTGACCGGTTGGTGAAACAACTGGCCGAAAAAGAAGATGTCACCGAGCAGTTAAAAGCGCAAGATCAAATGGCTTGGGTAGGTGCTATGAATAACATCCGTAATCGAGCAGAAGAAATTGTGAATACCGAAATAATCTACGCGTAAGCGAAGCGGCGGGGCCAGCAATGGCTCCGCCGCTTTTTGCATGTAGAAAGGGTGCCTCAATTACGGCACCCTTTTAGCTATATGATTGGTCAATGAATCTTTTGGTACCACCCATAGCTGACCATTGGCATGCCGTCCATTTCCCAACTGTACTGCATAAGAAGTGTTCCATCATCCAGCAATGTAACCGCATAGTGGATCAGGTCATCGCTTGCCCCGTATACTTCTGCAAACCACTGATTGTTGCCGCAGTCTGAATACAGTTCGCCGGTAGATATGAGCAGTTCTCTGTCAGAGAAATTGTCATCCGGGTAATTTTTATCCGAGTAGCTAAGCCAGAAGAAGCCCATACCATCTGTTGTAATCTCCACGGTACAGCCACCGGGTGCAGATTCAACACGATCCCCTTCAACCTCTGTCCAGGTAAGCTCCCAAGTACCAACCATCTCAATGGGTGCGCCACCGATCAGATTTTCATAGTTCAACCGATCATAGGGAGAAAAATCATAATAAAGACTATTACCGGTGTCATCGCACAAGGCAGCTATGCGGTTATCCTCGTCAATGAAAGGATACCAAATCGTCACATTACCGCTGGAATCGGTGATAATTACCTCGGTTTCCATGCACCATCCGGTGTTGGGCGTCATCAGCAGGATCGGATCACCCTTTTCGCTGCGGTAGAGGACGGTTTCGTCTCCGTAGGTTTCCGTGGCCTCATCCCAAAGGCTCCAGTTTACGGAAACAGTAGCATTTTCATCCGCAGGCACGATGCAGAACAGGTGTCCGTCAGTACCCACAATGCTCTGTTCCGGGATCTGCAGTAAGAAAGGCAAATCATCGCACAACTGAGGTGCTGCACCTTTCATAACGGCATAAGGATCTGCAGGATTATTGCCGTCCGGAAGCGCATAACCCAAATAAGCGACGGCAAACTGCTGCGGAGTTCCTACCAATGCTTGCCGAAGGGATACCAGAGAAGCTGCCGCTGAATCATCCGTTTCCTGGGGGCTTTCAGTCGCTTGTGTACTTTCGGTAGTTTGCGTACCTTCAGTAGTTGCTAAAGTTTCGGTGTTATCTGGATTCTCCACGCTGTTGCCGGTATCCGTTGGGATCGTTTGATCCGGCTTATTGTGTGTGAGGTCACAACCTGTCAGCAACAAGCCGCAAATAAGGAATACAACACAGAAGATGCGGCAGTTTTTACTCAAGAGATTCTGAATATTTCGCATAAAATCATCTTCCTTTTTACGGAGATGGATGCAGTGGGAAAACCCACTGCATCCTATCTTGGATCAAAAGCCGGAGAGCTTAAATACCAGGACCACGTCTGCGGATTCATCTGCGCGTTCTTCGCTCATAACGATCAAGATGCTGCCGTCTTCTGCCATATCCGCTGCGGCAATCCAGGGATAGCTGGTGCCAAACAGATCGCCGTCATCTGCCGCACCGATCCAGGTGCCGTCAGCAGACCAAAGAACGATCTCACGCATATTGCCGTCCAGAGCCAGGAAACC